>JBIKTV010000017.1:0-27651 GCA_044347905.1 Myxococcota bacterium | reverse complement strand
CGCGGGTACCGGGCTCGAACACCACGAGATCGCCGACGTTGACCGAGGCCAGGTGCGTGCGGAAGATATTGGTGAAGCCAATCTTCGGCAAGCGGCGCTGCAGCGGCATCTGGCCGCCTTCAAAGCCGGTGCCCAGATCGGGGCTCTTGCGGGACTTTTGGCCCTTGTGGCCGCGACCGGACGTCTTGCCCAGACCCGAACCCGGGCCACGGCCCAAGCGCTTGGGGGACTTGTTGGCGCCGCGCGGCGCCTTGAGCTGGCTCAACTCGTTCATCTCTGGCTCCAGCTTGTCGCGACCACTGGGTCCGACAGCACGTCTCTGCTTCGTTCTGCCTGAGCTGCGACGGCTTTGGGGCCCGCAACTCCGCACCTGAATGGCTGGTCTTCGCCGAGTCCGGCTCTACCGCCCGGGGATGTCTCTCCCCATGCTCCGTCGACCCGAGGGCCCACTTCACACAACACTGCTGCCCGCCGGCGATCCGCCCTGGCCTCTTGCGAGGTCCAGCAGCAGGTTGGTCGCCGGGGGCAGTAGTATAGGCTCGGGGGCGCGGCGTGGCAACCACCCGGGTTGCTGGCCGCTCCGCAGGCTAGCCGCGGATTTCTTCGACAGGCTTGCCGCGACGGCCGGCGTAATCGCTCGCCGTGCGCAGCTGCTTGAGCGCGTCGACCACCGCCCGCACGACGTTGTGCGGGTTGTTGCTGCCGATGCACTTGGTCACCACGTCGCGGACGCCCGCCTGCTCCAGGACCGCACGCACCGGGCCACCGGCAATCACGCCAGTACCCTTGCCCGCGGGCTTGAGCAGCACTTCGCCTGCGCCGTAGTGGCCCAGCGCGTCGTGTGGAATGGTTCCCTTGACCAGCGGTACGCTGAACATGGCCTTCTTGGCCTGCTCGGTGCCCTTGCGGATCGCTTCCGGCACTTCAGAGGCCTTGCCCATGCCGACGCCCACGCTGCCCTTGCCGTCGCCGACCACGATCAGCGCCGAGAAGGAGAAGCGACGGCCACCCTTGACGACCTTTGCGGTGCGGTTGACGGCGATGGTGGCGCTGCCGAAATCATCGGCCGGAGCCTCGCGCGGTTCGCGGCGGGGCTGGCGGGGCTCGCGGGAGGAGCGGTTCTGGTTGGTGTTCTCAGCCATGGTCGATTACTCCTCGCTCGCGCCGGTGTGACCGTCTTTGCTCAACAGCCCCAATTCGTGGGCCGCTTCCGACACCGCAGCGATGCGGCCGGTGTAGCGAAAGCCGTTGCGGTCAAAAACCAACTTGGTGATGCCTTTGGCCAGGGCGCGCTCAGCGGCGAGCTTGCCCACAGCGCGGGCCAGATCGCTCTTGCTGCCCTCGACGGCCTTGATGGCGCTGTCGAGCGTCGACGCCGCGGCCAGGGTGACCCCAGCTTCGTCATCGATAACTTGCACATAGATGTGCTTGGCCGACCGGAACACCGACATGCGCGGACGCTCGGCGGTGCCCTTGAGGCGGTAGCGCTGACGCACTTTGCGGTGCTCGCGCGGATCGTCGTACTTCTTGACCAGCATGATACTTCCTCCGCAGGGACAACCTCGATCTCGAGCAGCGCGGGGGGCGACTCCCACACTGGGCCTTTGCCGTTGCCCCAGGCAGTCCCGGGTTCTGAACCGGGATTACTTCTTCTTGCCGCCCTTACCACCGGACTTGCCGGCCTTCTGACGGACCTTCTCGTCGCTGTAGCGGATACCCTTGCCCTTGTAGGGCTCCGGGGTGCGCAGCGAACGGAGGGTCGCGGCTGCCTGACCGAGCACTTCTTTGTCGGTCGAGGTCAGCTCAATGTGGGTGCCCTTTTCGATCTTGCACTGCACGCCGGCGGGCAGCACAAAATTGACGGGGTGCGAGTAACCGATCGCGAGCTTGATGGCCTGGCCAACGAGTTCGACCTTGAAGCCGACGCCGATCACGTCGAGCTCGCGCTTGTAGCCCTGCGAAACGCCGACGACCATGTTGCGCAGCAAGTTGCGGCCGAGGCCGTGCATGGCCTTGCCGGTGCGGGTGGTCTCGGTCGGATGCACGAGGATGTGGTTGCTCTGCTGCTCAAACGTCACGCCCTTAAAGGTGCGATGCAGCTTGCCGAGCGGCCCCTGCACGGTGACGTCGTCGCCCTGAACGCTAAACGTGACCTTGGCCGGCAGTTCAACCGGGGCCTTGCCAACGCGCGACAGAACAATCTTGCTGGTCGCCGGATTCGTATTCTCAGACATCTCTACTCCCTACCCCTGTGGCACTAGCAGGTTCCTGCCGTGGTCGGTTGGTGGATCGGCGCCTCGACTTGGCGGATGAGCCAAGCAAAGCGCGTGGGTACACAGGTTTCCCTGCTTGGGGGGCGCCAGAGCGCCCCTCGTCACTCGCACGATGGGTCAGCAGCCGGACCTCAAAAGGCCCAGGCGACTTTACCAAACGGTGCAGAGCAGTTCGCCGCCGACATTGGCCTGGCGGGCCTTGGCGCCGGTCATCACGCCGCCCGAGGTCGACAGGATGGCGATGCCCATGCCGTTCTTGACGCGCGGGATCTCGCCGACGCCGACATAGCAGCGCTGGCCCGGACGCGACTCGCGGCGCAGACCGCCGATGGCGTTGGAGCGGTCGGCGCAGTAGCGCAGGGTCAGCACGATGGTGCCCTGGATGCTGTCCTGCTCTTCAGAAACGTCGGTCACATAGCCTTCATCCTTGAGGATGTGGGCGATGGAGCGGATGGAATTGGACGCGGGAACCTTGACCGCATTGTGGCGGGCGAGGATGGCGTTGCGGATGCGGGCGAGGAAGTCCGCGATCGGATCAGACGTCGGCATGGCGTACTCGTATGGGCGCTAGGGGCGCTCGCGAAATCAAGGGTTCGATCAAATCAACCAGCAGCCTGAGCTGCTCGACTACCAAGAAGCCTTGGTCACGCCGGGCAGTTCACCGCGCACCGCCAGCTGGCGGAAGCAGATGCGGCACAGCGCGAACTTGCGCATGAACGCCTTGGGGCGGCCGCAGCGCTCGCAGCGGCTATGCGCGCGGGTCGAGAACTTGGGCGTGAGCTTGGAAGCGACGATCTTGGAGGTCTTGGCCATGGTAAACCTTGCAGTTGCTTTGGGAAGCGTGCCGCAGCGCGGCGTCAGGCGATCAGCCAGTCTGGAAACCAGATTACTTGCGGAACGGCATGCCGAGGGCGAGGAGGAGAGCCCGGCTCTCAGCGTCGTTCGCAGCGGTGGTGACCATGGTGATGTTCATCCCGCGGACCTTGTCGACCTGGTCGTAGTTGATCTCCGGGAAGATGATCTGCTCGCGCAGGCCCATGGTGAAGTTCCCGCGGCCGTCAAAGCCCTTGGGGCTCACGCCGCGAAAGTCGCGGACGCGCGGCAGGGCCATCGTCACCAAGCGGTCCAGGAATTCCCACATGCGCTCGCGGCGGAGCGTAACCTTGGCGCCAATCGCCTGACCTTCGCGCAGCTTGAAGTTGGCGATGGACTTGCGGGCCCGGGTCACAATCGGCTTCTGGCCGCTGATGGCGGCGAGCTGCTCAACAGCGCGATCGATGATCTTGGGGTTCTGCGTCGCTTCGCCGAGGCCAAAGTTGATCACGATCTTCTGCAGACGCGGCACTTGCATGGCGTTGCTGAAGCTGAACTCTTTGGTGAGCTGGGCGACGACCTCGGACTGATACTTTTCTGCCAAACGTGCGGCCATGTTTTTCCCGCGCGGTTAGGCGCGGCTCCCTTGACGGCTTGGCCCCACACCAAAGGTGCGGAGTTCCTTGCAGCTGGGCGGGCGGCTAACCCGGTCCAGCGGATCCCGGTCCTTGCGGAGCGGGCTGACACCCATGAGGCGGCGAGACCGTTGCGGGTCCCGGGGCATCGCCTGTTCCAGCCTGCGCCGGCTCACCTGGCCGACGTCTCATGCACTGGGCAGGCACCTCGCGATCCCTTAGATGGGATCGAGCACTTCGCCGGTCTTGTGCACCACGCGCACCTTCTTGAGGCCGGTGGCGGTTTCGACGGTCTTGAAGCCAACGCGAACGGGCTTGCCGGTCGTGGGCGAGACGAGACCGACGTTGCTGATGTGCAGCGGCGCCTCCTTCTCTTTGATGCCCGACTCCTCGCCCTGGCGCTTGGCCTTGACGTGGCGCTTGACCATATTGGCCTTTTCGACAATCACTTTCTCGCCATCATCGACGACGAGGAGCACTTTGCCCGTCTTGCCGCGGTCTTTGCCGGCCAGCACCGCCACCGTGTCGCCTTTGCGAATCTTGCGCATGGGTCACCTGTCCTAATTTCCCCCACGGCTCAAGGCCGCAGGAGGAGCAATCGATCCGATCGTGGCGCATTTACAGTGGCGCCACGCCAACTTGCGTGCTACAGGACCTCAGGGGCCAGCGACACGATCTTGGTGAAGCGCTTGCCGCGCAACTCGCGGGCGACGGGCCCGAAGATACGCGTGCCAACCGGCTCCTTCTGATTGTTGATGACAACGGCGGCGTTGCCATCAAACTTGATGTACGAGCCGTCTTCGCGGCCAACTTCCTTGGTGGTGCGGACGATCACGGCCTTGACCACGTCGCCTTTCTTCACCTTGGACTTGGGCAGCGCCTCGCGCACCGAGCAGACGATGACGTCGCCCAGGGACGCGTACTTGCGCTTGCTGCCGCCGAGCACCTTGATGCAGCGCAGCTGCTTGGCACCCGAGTTGTCCGCCACCGACAGGTAGGTTTCCTGCTGGATCATCGTCGTTCTCCCCGGCTCGCTCGCGAGCCTGCTACTGGACAGGGCCGGTTATTTGACCAGGGCCGGTTGTCGGCCGCGTTCTATGGGTGGCCGGGTCCTGTCAACGGCCAGATCTGCATCCGGCCTTCGTCCTGTCGGTCTGTTCGCCGGCGCTGCCGCCTGAACGGGCGCCTGGCCCCGCCAGATCGACGGGCCCTCGCGTTCTGCTGGTCCGGCGTTTCCAGACTTGCGCCTGATTTCGCCTACTTCCGGCCCGGAGTGCGCTCAGCGCTCCAAACCACCGCCCCTTGGATATTGCACCCCGGGCGCGGCACGCCCCGGAACCCGACCAGCGGGAACCGGGGCGCAGTAGTGTACACGGACTTTACCCAATTGGGAAGCCTGATCTGGACGATCAGACCGCCTTCTTGCGCAGCGTCGACTTGAAGACCCACCGCTTGTGCTTGGACAGCGGACGGCTCTCTTCGATCACCACCTGGTCGCCCATTCCGCAGGCGCCGTGCTCGTCGTGGGCCATGTACTTGGCGCGACGGCGGATGTACTTGCGGTACTTGGGGTGCAGGAACACCCGGGTCACCGACACCACAACCGTCTTGTCCATCTTGGTGGACACCACGATGCCGTTCATGCGACGGCGGTGACGGCCCAGCTGCTCGCTGGCGACTTCGGCGCCACTGTCGGCGGCCTGTGGGTTCAGCTCTACGCTCATGACTCGCTCCTGGGAGGCTGACGGCGATGGCCTTCAGCTCTGCTCGCCTCGGTGAGCCCCCCTGCTAAGGAAGGATCCCCGGGTCTGCGGTTTTCTCCGACTCGTTCCGGCTGGGGAGAGCGCGACCGCCGCCGCACTTCCCTTACACCAGATCTGTCAGCTTGGAACCTACTGGACAGTTCCGCGGTGAGGCGTGCCTATTCGGCAATCGCCACGTTGATGCCGAGCTCAAGCTCGCGCATCCGCGAAAGGACTTTGGCCAACTCGCGACGGGTGGTGCGCAGCTTGATCGGGCTCGCCAGCTGACCGGTGTGGTGCTGGAAGCGCAAGCGGAACAACTCGTCACGCAACTCGGTCTCGCGCTTCTTGAGCTCGAGGTCCGTCAACTCCATGATAACGCTCTTCTTCATCCGATCTCTCCGCGGGCGACGATCTTGGTCTTGATCGGCAGCTTGTGCGAGGCGACCAGGAGCGCGTCCTTCACGAGCACTGGATCGTCCGACTGGATCTCGTAGAGCATGGTGCCGGGCAGAACCGCCGCGACCCAATGGTCCGGTGGCCCCTTGCCCTTACCCATGCGGGTTTCGGCAGGCTTCTTAGTGATGGGCTTGTGCGGGAAGATGCGAATCCACACCTGCGCACCGCGCTTCATCTTGCGCGTCATCGAAATACGCGCGGCCTCGATCTGCCGGCTGGTGAGCCAGCCACACTCGGTGGCCATCAGGCCAAAGTCGCCAAGGCTGACGTCATTGCCGGTGTGGGCTAGGCCTTCCATCCGGCCTTTCATAACCTTGCGCCACTTTACTCGCTTGGGAGCCAACATGGCCGTCTCCTCTCGCTACGCCAGGTCGCTTCTGGCGTTGCACGTTTGCTGCTTGACTCAAGTCGTCGACCTATCCTGCGTTTCGCAAGTCAGGCCGCTGCGATTCTGCCGACTAGCGGCTGCCCTGGGGCTGGGGCACAGAGCGCTCCGGCAGGATGTCGCCGTGGTAGATCCACGTCTTGACACCGATGATGCCGTAGGTGGTCTTGGCCAGCGCCTCGCCGTACTGAATGTCGGCGCGCAGGGTGTGCAGGGGCACGCGGCCTTCGCGGTACCACTCATAGCGACCCATTTCAGCGCCGCCCAGACGTCCCGAGCAAGCCACGCGGATGCCCTTGATGCCGAACTTCTGCGCCGATTGCATGGCCTTGCGCATCGCACGGCGGAACGCCACGCGGCGCTCGAGCTGGGTGGCGATGTTCTCAGCGACCAACTGCGCATCCGTCTCAGCGCGACGCACTTCGTGGATGGTCAGAACGATCTCGCCCTTAGCGATCTTTTGCAGAGTCGCCTTGAGCTTTTCATGCTCTTTGCCCTTGGGGCCGATCAGGATGCCCGGACGCGCGGTGTGCACGCCGATGCGGATCTGCCGGGCGCGACGCTCGATGTCCACCTTGGCGATGCCAGCGTGGTTCATCTTGTCCTTGATCAGCTTGCGAATGGCGAGATCCTCGTGCAACCAGGAGGCGTAGTTCTTCTCTTCGAACCACTTGGAGTTCCAGGTGCGGATGACGCCCAGGCGCAGTCCGTTCGGATGGCTTTTCTGTCCCACGTTGCCCTCGTCGTGCTTTCCGTCTAGGCGACGGACCGTTGTCCTGATGGTGCGATTGGCTCAGCCAGGCACCCAATGCGCTGCCCTGGGTCTACTTGACGCCCAGCTCCAGCATGACATGGCTGTTCTTCTTTAGGATCTTGGTCGCCCGACCTTGAGCCCGCGGAGTCCAGCGCTTCAGCATGTCGGCCTGATCGACCGTCGCCGTCTTGATGTAGAGGGCGTCGACGTCCATACCGTGGTTGTGGCGGGCGTTGGCGATGGCGCTGTCTAGCAGCTTGCGCACCGGCCCGGCGCCGAGCTTGGTGATGAACTGCAGCGCGTCGAGTGCTTCCTGCACCGGCTTGCCGCGGATCTGATCGATGACCACCCGCACTTTACGTGGGGCGATTTGCAGACCGCGAAGGAAGACCTTGGTGGTGGTCGTGTCGCTCATGACTAGCTCCCTGATGGGGCCAAGGGCGCGGGCCGGGGCCTTTGCCGTCGTGTTCTCAGCCGTATTCCGCGGTTGCGGGCTGCGGCTGTTGGTGCCAATGGTGGCCCGCTGACGCCGGCCCCGATCTCTCGCGAGATCTTACTTCTTCTTGGCCTTCTTGTCGGCCGAGTGGCCGTGGAAGGTGCGGGTGGGGGCAAACTCGCCCATCTTGTGACCCACCATGTTGTCCGTCACGAACACCGGGATGAACTTCTTGCCGTTGTGGACCATGAAGTTCAGACCGACGAAGTCTGGATAGATGGTGGAACGCCGCGACCAGGTCTTGATCGGCCGCTTGTTGTTGGTGCGGTTGGCCTCTTCCACCTTGAACTTGAGGTGGCCGTCGATAAAGGGGCCTTTCTTAATGGAACGCGGCATGGCGTCTTCCTCTCACGTGCTCGTTGGCGAGTTCGGCTCGCTGTCCACTCTGGGCGCAGGGCAGGGACCGGTTGTGCGGCCCCGCCTCGCAGACTTTCCCCTGCTCGACTAGCGCTTGCCCTTGGGCCGGCGCGAGACGATGAGGTGGTTGGTCCGCTTGTTCTTGCGGGTCTTGGGACCCTTGGTCTTCCAGCCCCATGGCGAGGTCGGGTGACGGCCACCGGAGGTGCGGCCTTCACCACCACCGTGCGGGTGATCGACGGGGTTCATGACCACGCCGCGCACCGTCGGGCGGATACCCAGCCAGCGCGAACGACCCGCCTTGCCCAGGCTGATCTTGTCGTGGTCGAGGTTGCCCGTCTGACCGATGGTCGCGCGGCACTCTTTGGACACCTTGCGCAGTTCGCCCGAGGGCAGACGCAGCAGGGTGTGCTTGCCTTCCTTGGCCATCAGCTGCGCCGAGGTACCGGCCGCGCGGCAGAGCTGTCCGCCCTTACCAGGCTTGAGCTCGACGTTGTGAACCATCGTACCAATCGGAATCGCCTCAAGCGGCAGGGTGTTACCCGGCTTGATGTCGGCGTTCTTGGACGAGATGACCTCGTCGCCCACCTTGAGGTTGAGCGGCGCGAGGATGTAGCGCTTCTCGCCATCGGCGTAGTGCAGAAGGGCGATGCGGGCGCTGCGGTTCGGATCGTACTCGATCGTCGCCACCTTCGCGGGCACGGACACCTTGTCGCGCTTGAAGTCGATGATGCGGTAGTGGCGCTTGTGGCCGCCGCCGCGCTGCCAAGCCGTGATGCGGCCGTAGTTGTTGCGGCCACGAGGTCCGTGGAGTGGTGCCAGAAGCGGCTTGTGCGCCTCACTGCTGGTCACATCGGCGAAGTTGTCCAGCGACAGTTGCCGGGTTCCGGCGGTAACTGGCCGGTAGTGCTTGATGCCCATCGTATCACCCCTGCTAAGGTCGGGTGGGTCTAGTTCGGTCAGGTGGAGCGC
Organism: Myxococcota bacterium; assembly: GCA_044347905.1. Taxonomy (GTDB): domain Bacteria; phylum Myxococcota_A; class UBA9042; order UBA9042; family UBA9042; genus SXRM01. The sequence continues at coordinate 18,765 of JBIKTV010000017.1, read as the reverse complement.
AATGATTCTGTGGGCCGGCTCGCGTTTCCGCCGCCTGACGCCCCCAGGTCTTTACGCGCCCTGGAAGAAGTCGATGCTCTGGCCTTGCGCCAGCTTCACAAAAGCCTTCTTGGTATCGGCGCGATAACCGGTGAAGCGCCCCACCCGCCGCAGCTGACCGCTGTGGATCTGGGTGCGCACGTCTTCTACCTTGACCGCGAACAGCTGCTCGACAGCAGCCTTAATCATCGGCTTATTGGCGTCGCGGTGAACCTCAAAGACAATCTCATTGCGCGCTTCGCGGGCGAGGTTGTTCTTCTCGGTAATCAGCGGGCGCTGAAGGATTTGCGTCAGGTGCAGTGCCATGGCTCCCTCGTTCTTGTTGACGTTGCCTGCCTGGACTTAGCCGGCGAGGCGCTCTTCCAGGGCCTTGGCCGCATCGACCGTCAGCACCAGCTTGTCGTACTTCAGGACGTCGTAAACGTTGACGCCCTCCGCGCGGATGTACTTGTGCGTCGGGAGGTTGCGGATCGAGAGGTGCAGCGCACCCTGCTCCGTCGCCGTGACGACCAAGGACTTATTGGCGCCCAGCCGACCCAGGATGGCCACAGCCTCCTTGGTCTTGGGGGTGCTCATCGCGAACTGATCCACGACCACCAGTTCACCCTGCTTGAGGCGGAGCGACAGGGCCGAGCAGAGCGCGGCGCGCCGCACCTTCTTGGGCACCGTGTAGCTGTAGTCGCGCGGATGCGGACCGTGGGCCGTGCCGCCGCCGACGAAGATCGGCGACTTCTTGGAGCCGTGACGGGCACCGCCGCCGCCCTTCTGGCGACCGAGCTTCTTGGTGGTACCGTGCACATTGGCGCGGGTCTTGGTCGAGTGTGTACCGGCCCGCCGATTGGCGAGCTGGTTCTTGACCACTTCCCAGTGAAGGTGTGGCTTGATCTCAGCGCCGAAAACGACGTCTGAGAGCTCGATTTCGCCCACAGTCTGGGCCTGGGTATTGACGATGCTAACTGACGGCATGGCTGCCTCCGCTCGTTACGTGCTACGCCCTGGCTCTCTTTGCGAGAGGGTCGGGCGGTGGGCCTGGCTGGCGGCGAGGTTCAACTCGCGTCGCCGGGTTCCGGTTTCGGGCGCTCCCGCCTCAGGTCTTGATCTCGACGGCGACACCGGCGGCCAGGTCGAGCTTCATCAGCGCGTCCAAGGTCTCCTGGGTCGGGTCGAGAATGTCGAGGAGCCGCTTGTGGGTGCGGATCTCGAACTGCTCGCGGCTCTTCTTGTCGACGTGGGGCGAGCGCAACACCGTGTAGGTGTTGATGCGCGTCGGCAGCGGGATGGGACCCGCGATGCGAGCGCGCGTGCTGCGCACGGTGTTGATGATCTCGCTCACGGACTGGTCCAGGAGCTTGTGATCGTACGCCTTGAGGCGGATGCGGATGCGCTGACCTGCCATGGTCCTATCTCCCGTGGTTCGCGGCGTTGAGCCCGAATCCTTCGTTCCTACTTCGCTTGCGCAGGTTCGGCCCAAAGGCCTGGCTGCTCAACAGGGGCGGTCTAGGCTAAGCCGTCGACCTAGCTCTTGGCCTTGATAATTTCCTGCACGATCTGCGCCGGCGCCGGAGCGTAGTGCGAGAACTGCATGGTGTAGGTGCCACGGCCCTGGGTGCGCGAGCGCAAATCCGTGGCGTAGCCAAAGGTTTCACCCAGCGGCACTTCGCCCTGGATCACCCGGACACCGCCGCGCTCATCCAGGTTGTTGATGCGGCCACGGCGGCTGTTGAGGTCGCCGATGATGTCGCCCAGGTAGTCCTCGGGGACGAGGATTTCGATGCCAAAGATGGGCTCGAGCAGCTGCGGCTTGGCCTTGGCTGCCGCTTCCTTGAACGCCATGGAACCGCAGATGCGGAACGCCATTTCGTTCGAGTCCACGTCGTGGTAGGAGCCGTAGAACAGCGCCGCCTTGACGTCGACAATCTGGTAGCCCGCGAGCACGCCGTTGGTCATGGCATCCTGAATGCCCTTGTCGACCGCGGGGATGTACTCCTTGGGAACCACACCGCCCTTGATCTCGTCGGCGAAGCTGTAGCCCTCGCCCGACTCGGTCGGCTCGATGCGGATGCACACGTGGGCGTACTGGCCGCGACCGCCGGTCTGCTTGGCGTACTTGTGATCGACCTCCACCTTCTGGGTGATGGTCTCGCGGTACGCGACCTGCGGACGGCCGACTTTGGCGCTCACCTTGAACTCGCGCTTGAGGCGGTCCACGATGATTTCCAGGTGGAGCTCGCCCATGCCCGCAATCAGGGTCTGGCCGGTCTCTTCGTTGGTGTAGAACTTGAAGGAAGGATCTTCGCGGGCCAGCTTGGAGAGGCCCATGGACATCTTTTCTTCTTCGGTCTTGTTCTCCGGCTCGATGGACACCGAGATCACCGGGTCGGGGAACTTCATGTTCTCCAAGGCGATCGGCTGCTTGATGTCGCAGAGCGTGTGGCCGGTGATGGTGTCGCGGAGGCCGGCGACGGCGACGATGTCACCTGCGTAGGCTTCCTTGATGTCTTCGCGCTTGTTGGCGTGCATGCGCATGATGCGGCCGATGCGCTCGTTCTTGCCCGTGTTGGCGTTGAGCACCGCGTCGCCCACCACCATGGTGCCCGAATAAATCCGGACGTAGGTGAGGTGGCCGATGAACGGGTCGGTCCAGAGCTTGTACGCCAGACCGGCAAACGGCGCGTCGTCCTTGGCCGGACGCTCGATCTCTTCGCCCGCGCCCTTCTCGCCTTCGGGGATCGTGCCCGCCACCGGCTTGATGTCGATCGGCGACGGCAGGTAGTCCGTGACCGCGTCGAGGAGCTGCTGCACGCCCTTGTTCTTGAAGGCGGAGCCGCAGATCACCGGGATGAACGACATGCCGATGGTGCCCTTGCGGATCAAGGTCGTCATCTCCTCGGCAGCGATTTCTTCGCCGGCGAGGTAGCGCTCCATCGCGTCGTTGTCCTGCTCGACCGCGGCCTCAACCAGCTCTTCGCGGGCCTTGGCGGCCTGCTCCAACAGGTTGGCCGGAATGTCGATCACGTCCCAGCGAATGCCCTGGCTGGTCTCGTCAAACTTCATGGCCTTCATGGTCAGAAGGTCAACGATGCCGGCAAAGTTCTCTTCGGCGCCGATCGGCAGCACCAGCGGCACAGCGCGGGCACCCAGGCGCTCGCGGAGCTCACTGACCACGCGGTCAAAGTTCGCGCCGGTGCGGTCCATCTTGTTGACGAAGGCGATGCGCGGCACTTTGTAGCGATCGGCCTGACGCCAAACCGTCTCTGACTGGGGCTGAACGCCACCGACCGCGCAGAACACCGCAACCGCACCGTCCAGCACGCGCAGCGAGCGCTCCACTTCGATGGTGAAGTCGACGTGGCCGGGCGTGTCGATGATGTTGATGGTCCTGCCCTTCCACTGGCACTGGGTCGCCGCGGAAGTGATGGTGATGCCGCGCTCCTGCTCCTGCTCCATGAAGTCCATGGTGGCAGCGCCGTCGTGAACCTCGCCGATGCGGTGCGAGCGTCCCGTATAGAACAGGATGCGCTCCGTCGTCGTGGTCTTACCGGCATCAATGTGGGCCATGATGCCGATATTGCGGAACTTGTCGAGGGATACGGTACGCGGCACGGCGAACTCCAAAACTCAGTAGGAACGGGCTAGGGGCAGAGATCCTGCAGAGGACGGCTGCCCCGGTTCAGGACCGGAACGCCGAACTACCAGCGGTAGTGGGCGAACGCCTTGTTGGCCTCGGCCATGCGGTGCACGTCTTCGCGCTTCTTCACGGCCGATCCGCGACCCTGAGCGGCGTCGAGGATCTCATTGGCCAGCTTCTCAACCATGCCCTTCTCGCCACGGGCGCGGGCCGAGTTGATCAGCCAGCGCATCGACAGCGCCGTGCGGCGCTCGGGGCGGATTTCGACCGGCACCTGGTAGTTGGAACCACCGACGCGGCGCGACTTGACTTCAACGGCCGGGCGGACGTTTTCCAGCGCGGTCTTGAAGATCTTGACCGGATCGTCTTTGGCGCGCATCTCGACCTTGCTCATCGCGGCGTACATGACGCGCTCGGCAGTCGCCTTCTTGCCTTCCAGCATGAGGCAGTTGACGAACTTGCCCACGAACTGGTCAGAGTACTTGGGATCGCGGGGGGCGATGCGCTTGGGAACTTCGCGGCGGCGGGGCATGGGCTGCTCCTTGAGGTCGAGACTCGGTCGGACGGGTCCGTGAGTCGAGGCACTGGTGGGTCCGAGATCAGGATCCCGGGTTCTGAGGTCGGCGGGTTAGGCTGCGACCTCTGGTTCGGCTCGCGCGAGCACCTGACGGTGCGGGCGGGCTACTTCTTCTTGGCGGCGACGGCACCGGCCTTCGGAACCTTGGCACCGTACTTGCTGCGGCTCTTCTTGCGATTCGCCACGCCAGTGGTGTCCAGGGTGCCGCGCACGATGTGGTAGCGAACGCCCGGCAGGTCTTTCACACGGCCACCGCGGATGAGCACGATCGAGTGCTCCTGCAGGTTGTGACCGACGCCCGGAATGTAGGAGGTGACCTCCATGCCGTTCGACAAACGCACACGAGCCACCTTGCGCAGCGCCGAGTTCGGCTTCTTGGGCGTGGTGGTGTAGACGCGAGTGCAGACGCCGCGCTTCTGCGGGCACGAGTCCAAGGCCGGGGACTTGGTCTTGCGGTGCTTGGCCTCGCGGCGATCGCGGATGAGCTGGTTGATCGTTGGCATGGGCTGGCGCGCTCCAGGTTGACGGTCCGGACACCCGGACCAGTAAGCCGCACTTCAGGTTGCCCCAAAAGTACAGGCAAAGTATCGCGTCTGCGCCAATGCGCTCCCGGCGGGAGGCGTTGACGCCAGAACAAGGGTCGCGTCTGCGCTTTGGCCGCTCCTTGCGAAGGGGCGTAGGCGACAGAACATTGGCTCCGCTGCGCGGGGGCCTCGCCCTACAACCTCTGCTCCGGCGGCGATCGCAAAATCGCTGCTCTAGAGCCGGGAGGTCGCCCGGGGCGGTAGCGCCCATCGTGCCTTCGCGGAGGGCAGAAGTCCTTGCGGCGCGAGCCACACAGCTTCTACCTCTTGCAGTTCCCACCCGGGCCGGGCCAGGGCCACCTCTCTGACCACCGGAGCGGCGGAGAGGTGATTTCAGGGACTGCGAAGGCTCCTTTCCCGATGGGGGGAGTCTCGACAGGTGCTCTCCGTTGCGGGAGGGCGGGTCGGGACCGCGAAGGACCGAAGTCCATTCGCGTTGGGGCCGTGACTTTACAGGGGTGGGCCGGGGGTGTCAAGCCCTTTTCGTCGCTGGTCCTCTGGAATTCGATCGGTTGGGGGAGGTCGGGCGGTGAAGTTCGCCAGGTTGTTGCAGATGGTCCCAGCGGCGCCCACGGGTTTTCAGGGGGTTACGCCCGGACTCCAAGTTCGCGCCGTGATCAAGATCGCGCGGAGGCGGTGCCGCAGCGCCATCTGGCGAACTGGCTGTATACAAAGGATTGATTTGCGAGAGTGCTACTCGCGCCAGATGAACTTCCACGGGTGGCGCTTGAGATCTTTGAGGAGCAGCTTCATGTCCATAAAGAGCTCGTTGTCCATCAGCAGACCGCCGATCGTGCCGCGGCCCTTGCGGGCATTGGCGGTGACGGCCTCGACATCGGCGATCGCTTTGTCCGCGCGGACCATCGCCCCGTCGGCCCGGTCGAGCAACTGGTGGACTTTGCCCGTGCCCTTGTCCCCCAGCACTACGTCTACAGTCGGCTGATCTCTGAGCTTTTCTGACAATGTGCGCAGGTTCTTGGTGACCTGGCGGGCGTCGCGCAGCATCGGCTCGGCGGCTTCATCGGCTTTGGCGGCCACCCTCTCTACGCTCGCCAAGGTGCGCTTGATTTGCCTGCCGTCGCCGATCGACGATTCCAGGGCGGCCACCAGCTTGTCGATCTTGGTTCCGGTCTGGTCTAGGCGATCCAACACGCGCTTGACCGTCTCGCGGTTCTCAAGCACCACCTGATCGGCGTCGCCAATCGCCTTTTTTGCTTCCAAAACCGCTTGGTCGGTGTGGGTCAGGACGTCGCCGATGACCTTCTCATTGGCCTCCAGGAGTCGGGTCAGGGCCCCCGCGACCTTGGTCAGCTGCTGGCCCAGCACTTCCATGCGCAGAGGTGGCTCCCCCAGGCGGGCGATCTCCGGCTTGAGCGCCGGCCGGTCAAACTGCCCCGGGTCGATCTCAATGTACTTCTCCCCCAAGATTCCCTGGGTAGAGATGTAGAACTGCGCGTCATCGTGAAGGGTTTGGCCCTTTTCCGGATCGATGTCGAGCCAGATCCGCACGGTCACGCGCCGGCCGACTTTGGGATCGAGCTTGCCGCCCCAGTAATCGACCTGTGCGACCTTGCCCGCGGAAGTCCCGGCGATCTTGACGGGTGCACCGGGTTTGAGGTCGCTGGCGGTGACAAAATCCACGGGGATGCGAAAGCCGGACGATCCGCCCACGTCGCCAAGCACGAGCACAAAGCCGACCAACAGCGCCGTGCAGACCAGCACCAGCGCGCCGACTTTGACCTCGATGGACTTTTCCTTCACGCGCACCTTGCTGGGTCGGGCGGACACCGTGCGGCGGATCATAGGGCCAGGGCGGCGCGGCGTCGAATTCTCTCAGGCCTTAGAGGACCATCGGCCCCTCAGCCAGGCCGCGGATAAACTGATGGACCACGGGATCGCTGGTGGTGCGGAATTCCTGTGGCGTACCGTCGAGGCGAATTTCCCCCTGGTAGATCATGGCAATGCGGTCCGCGACTGTGAAGATCGAGCGCAGATCGTGGCTGACGACGATCGAGGTCACGCCCTGCTCTTCTGAGAGTTCGCGAATCAGCCGATCGACATTGGCCGCCGCCATGGGGTCCAGGCCAGTGGTGGGCTCGTCAAAGATGACAAAGTCGGGGTCCAGGGTCAGGGCCCGGGCAATGGCCACGCGCTTGCGCAAACCGTCGCCGATGTCGGACGGAAAGCGGTCGGCCATGTGGTCCATTTGCACCCGGCGCAGAAAGCCCAAGGCGGCCTCGCGCGCGGCCTCACCCAACAGACCTTTGTGTTTGCGCAGAGGGAGTTGCACGTTCTCCACCAGCGAGAGCGAGTCAAAAAGCGTCGAGTGCTGAAAGACCATCGCGCAGCGCTTTCGCACCGGATAAAAGGCCGTCTCAGAGAGGTTGGTGATGTCGACGCCGTCCAACAGCACCTGACCGCCGTCCGGTTTCATGAGGCCGACCAAGTGCTTGACCAGCACCGACTTGCCCGCGCCAGAAAGGCCGACGATAAACAGGATTTGGCCCTTGTCCACCGTCAGAGACACATCTCGCAGCACGTGCTTGCTGCCAAACGATTTGAAAATGTTACGGAACTCGATCATCAGGTCCCTGGCTTTGGCGGTGGTACGGGACGGGTACTTGGAATGGAGGCGCGGAGTCGGCGCTTGGGTCGGGTGGCGCCCGCAGGCGATCGTGGCATGATACGTGGGGTAAGCAAGTTGGCAATTGCCCAGCACACCGAGGGGGCCCGGGTGGATCAATCGACGCTATTGACGGCTGCGCCAAGCAAGATCAATCACTTGGGCATTGCGGTCCGCGATCTGGACCAGGCGCTGGCGGTGTGGCGAGACGGCTTGGGCCTGCAGGTGCAGCAGATCGCCGTTCTGCCCGAGCGCGGGCTTCAGGTGGCGTTTCTTCCCTGTGGCGAGGCGATGATCGAGCTGCTGGCGCCGCTGCATGACCAGAGTGAGATCAGCAAGTTCCTCGATGAGCGCGGCCCCGGCATTCACCACGTTTGTTTAGAGACGGTGGACTTAGCGGCGGCCAGCGCGACGGCGACGGAGGCAGGTCTGCGGCTGTTGGGCGACGGCCCCAAGCTGGGTGCGGAAGGCTACCCCGTGCGCTTTGCCCACCCCAAAAGCACCGCGGGCGCCTTGGTCGAATTGCTTGAGAAAAAGCTCTGATCCGCGCGGCATGGCGCCAGGGCCTGTCGGTCGCCTGTTCGGCGCAACTAGTCCAGAGAGATCGGTTTTTCTGAGGTCACACGCCGGCCATCGCCGGACCAGCGCAAGGGGAACGCCATGAGGCACGAATCGAACGCCCGGCTGCGCAAGATGGCGGTTTTTCGCGATCTGGAGGCGGCGGACATGGCTGCGGTGCTGCAGCTGTGCCAGTTTCGCGAGTTTGGCGCAGGGGACACGCTGTTTGTGCAGGGCAGCCGCGGCGACACGATGCTGTTCGTCGTCGATGGCCGGCTGCGCGTGGAGATCGAGGGAGCCCAAGGCCAGCGCACAGACGTCGGCGCCGTGGCGGCGGGCCAGGTGGTCGGAGAGATGGCCGTTCTCGATCCCGCTCCGCGCATGGCCCACGTGGTGGCGGCGACAGAGGGCGCGGCGTTTGAGCTGAGTGCGGCCGGTCTGCGCGATCTGCGGCAGCTGGCCCCGGCGGCGGCGGCGGCGATTACCGCGACGATCATCCACGACGTCACAGCGCGCATCCGCCACATCAACGATCGAATTGATCAGGAATTGGGCAATGATGCGGATGGCCAGCCCAAAGTTGCCGCGGTGGCGGCAGCGGCGCAGCAGAGCCCCGCAGAGCGCAGCCAAGCGCCGTGGTGGGCGCGGTTGTTTCGCGGCTGAACGATCCCTTTGCACCCCGGAGGCGCCATGGCCACGATCGATCTGCGCAAGCTAGCTTCTTTAAAAGACTATACCAATGCCGAGCTCAAGGTGCTTGCCTCCGTGGCGCCCGCGCGCTCTTTTGCCCCGGGCCAAGCGCTGTGTGTAGAGGGGGCCAGCGGGCACTCGTGCTTCTTGCTCGCCAGCGGCAGAGTCGAGGTTCGTCGCACGTTTGACGAAGGCCCGCGCACCCTTGCGACGCTTGCTGGCGGGCAGGTCGTCGGCCAAATGGCCCTGGTGGACCGATCGCCGCGGTCGGCCTCGGTCGTGGCGGCAGAGGAATGCGTGGCCTTAGAGCTGACCCGCGACGTTTTTGCCAGCCTTCTCAAGGCCCACAGCCCGCTGGCGCTGCGCTTCCAAGAGCAGATCGCCATCGCCGGCATCCGCCAGCTGCGCATGGCCACCCAGCGCCTCACTTCTGTGCTCAGCGGTCAGGACGCCAAGGCGCAGGCGCCGCTGCCCGGCCGAACGGTGCTGCAGACGATGCAGGCCGCGCTGCAGGAATGGGACATGAGCATGGACGACCTAGACAAAGTCCAGGTGTCCGTGCCAGCCGGGCAAATGAGCGCGGAGGAAATGCGCAGCCGGCGCAGGTGAGTGGGTCCGCAGGCAGTGGCCAATTGGCGGCCGGAAGGTGGCCCATCGCCGGCAGATGCCGTATCCTGCCGCGCCGCCGCCGATCGGCTCGAGACACAGCATGGCCAACGCACCGGAATTACAGCCCTTAGACCTTCCAGAGATCGAGCCGCCGCCCGGCCCGCAGGACTACGTCAAGCCGTTCTCGGTCGGTCCCGTGCGCGTGGAGCGGCCGTGGGTGCTGGCGCCGATGTCGGGCGTGACGGATACCGCGTTCCGCCGCACCGTGCAGTCGGCGTCGAGCGGCGCCGTGGGGCTATTGGTCACCGAGTTCATCAGTGTGGAAGGCCTGACGCGCAAGAACATGAAGTCGCACATGCGCATGGCCTTTGACGTCGCCACGGAACAGCCGCTGTCGGTGCAGATTTTTGGCGCGGAGACCTCGCGGATGGTCGGCGCAGCGCAAATGGTGGAGGCGTGCGGCGCGCAAATCGTCGACATTAATTGCGGTTGCCCGGCGCCCAAGGTGGTGCGGCGCGGCGGCGGTGCGGAGCTGATGCGCCAGTGCGATCACCTAGCCAAAATGGTCGATCAGGTGGTGCGGGCGGTAAAAGTCCCTGTTTCTGTTAAGATTCGCGCAGGCTGGAGCGACGATTCGATCAACGCGGTTGAAGTGGCGCGCTTCTGCGTCGAGGCCGGTGCCCAAATGATCGCGGTCCACGGCCGCACCCGCGCCCAGCTGTACACGGGCCGGGCGGACTGGAACCTGGTGGACGAAGTGGCGCGCTCAGTCAAGGTGCCGGTGGTCGGTTCGGGCGATGTCAGCACGCCGCAAGAGGCCCTGTGGCGGCTGCGCACCACCCAAGTCGCGGGGATCATGATTGGCCGCGCGGCGATCATGAATCCGTGGATCTTTGGCCAGATCGACGACCTGACCCACGGCCGGCCCATGCGCGTCATCACCAACACAGAGCGGCTGCGCGTGCTGCATTTCTACCGCGATCTGGAGTCGCAGCGCGTGGCCGAACACGCCGTGCCTGGGCGGCTCAAGCAGCTGTTGGCGCGGATGACCAAGGGCTTTGCCCACGGCGGACTCCTGCGCGAAAAGGCCATGCGCGCCCAGAGCAGCGACGACATGTTTCACTGGATCGAGACGTTTTTTGCCGCCGCCGATGCCGATGCCCTGGAAGAGTGGGCCCAGTCGGCGCGGCATCCAAGCGCCGGTGGGGCGGCGAGCGTCGCGGACGAGGCGTAGAGGTCTTGGCACCGCCAGGCTGGGAGTACCCCAAACCCTAGGTTCGTTCCGGGTTTCGGAACGGACTCGGTTTGGGGTACGGAAAAAAACCCAGTCGTAGTAACCAAGGCCTGTGAACAAGAACCGGGTCCAACCCGGATCGATTTAGCGGCCTTGGGTACTAGTACATCGAACCTCAAGTTCGCGGTGGGTTGTCAGGAATTCCGAGTTCGATGTACGAAAAAAGACCCAGCAGAAGTACCCCAAACCCATGCCCTGGAATTCGGCGAACCCGCCGCGAATTTCGGGTTTGGGGTACTAGCTTTCAGCCATCGCCGGGCACGTGCCGCCAGCGCAGCCGCCGGTGCCGCAGCTGGGGGCCGGAGCTTCCACGCTGGGGCTGGTCTTGCCGCCGTAATCGCTGGCGTACCAACCGGAACCCTTGAGGTGAAAGGTGCCACCCGTGATGAGGCGCTCGCATTCAGCGTGGCCGCAGGACGGGCAGGTCGCGCCGGCCGGCTCGGTGATGCGCTGGGTCTTCTCAAAGGTGGTGCGGCACGAAGCGCAGCGATAGTCGTAGGCGGGCATGGATTTCTCCACCGCGAGCTTGCGGCAAAGGGCTGTGGACGGGAGAGCCAAACGGGGCGTCGCAGCGCGGGGGCTGAGCGAACCGCGGTCAGAGGCACACACCACGGGGTTGGCGCGGGCCGGGCTGCAAACGGTAATCTCCAAGCCGGGCGTGTCAAGGGCAGATCGTCCGCGGCCCGGCGGCGTCCCAGCGTGGGAGCCGCGCCGTTGCCGAACGGTGCGCGAGCGATTTGCCCCCAAGGCGGCGATTCAGGTGAACTGAGTCGGTTCTTTGAGCAGGGGCCGTTCCCGTGTTACCTTGTCTGTCTGTAGCCCGACTCGCCAACCGGGTGGGCCCCTCCTTTGTAGGCATGGTGAGAGAGCCGATGCGCGTCTGCCCCCGCTGCGCCGAAGAGACCGACCACGAACTGTGCCCGCACGACGGCGCGCAGACGTTTCCGGTTCAAGTGGCCCAGCAGACCTACCCGGCGGGGACGGTGATCGGCGGCCGCTATCAGGTCGAGCAGGTCATCGGCATCGGCGGCTTTGGCGCGGTCTATCGCTGCACCCAGCTCAACATGCAGCAGACGGTGGCGGTCAAGGTGCTGCGCAATGAGCACCTGACTTCGCTGGAACACGTCAAGCGCTTTACCCGCGAGGCGCAGTCGGTTAGCCGGCTTAAACACCCCAATACGATTCATATTTTTGACTTTGGCAGCCACAGCGACGGCGCGCTCTACGTGGCCATGGAGTTTCTGGAAGGCGAGACGCTGGCCCACCGGCTCGACCAGTACGGCAAAATCCACTGGGAAACCATGGTGCTGATCGCCACGCAGGTGTGCCATTCGCTGACGGAAGCCCACGCGATTGGCCTGGTTCACCGCGATCTCAAGCCAGAAAACATCATGCTGATCCCGGTGGCGGGGGATCCCAACTTTGTCAAAGTGCTCGATTTTGGCATTGCCAAGATGCAGAAGGACCCCAGCAAGCCGGGCGAAGCGAGCCTGACCGAGGCGGGGATGATCATGGGCACGCCGACTTACATGGCCCCAGAGCAGGCCAAGGGCGAAGAGGTCGATGCGCGCTCTGACATCTACGCGCTGGGCGTGCTGATGTACGAAGCCCTGACCGGCCACGCGCCTTTCCAGGACGAAACGGCGATGAAGGTGCTGGTCGCCCACATCAAGGACCCGGTGCCGCCGTTTGCCAAGTACGCAGCCCCGGGTGAAGTACCGATTGAGATTGAACAAGTGGTGATGCAGTGCCTGGAGAAGGACCCGGGCAAGCGGCCTGCGTCCACGGTGCAGCTGGTCGACCGGCTGGTGACGGCGGTTCGCCGAGCCCGCGAAAGTGCCGCGGCGTTGGCCCAGGTGGGCGATCTGCCGACCACGCAGAATGAAGCGCTGACGACCGCGGCGATGGCGGCGATGGGGAGTCGCAGGGCGTCGTCGACGGATGTACCCGCGGCGGACTTTGAGGATTCTGCGGCTGGGGCCCGCCCAGGGCTGGCCACCCCGGGGCAAACCAGGCCGGCCGTGGGGGCAAAGACCCCGCTGCTGGTGGCCGGCGCGGCGCTTGTGGCTGTGGCTGCGGGCGTGGCGGTGGCGTTGGCGCTGCTGGGGCCAAATCCGCGGGCCAAGGCCGCCCCTGCTGGCGCCGTGCAGCCTGCTGCAGCCCCGCGTGCGGGAGCGGATACGCCAAGCGCCCCCGCCGTTGCGCCTTTGGCCCCGGGAGCCGTGGCGGCACCAGCGGCTGTGTCTGCCGTCAAGGCCGCGGCTGAACCGCGCCCCCCAGTAGAACCGCGGCCCGCCACGCCAATTGGCCCTCCACCGGCGCCAGCCGCAGCGGCCGTTCCCGCCACAGGGCCGGTCAAGCCGGAGCCTGGGCGCGGCGAGGCTGCCAAAGCGGCCACGGCCAAACCTTTGGTCCCCAAGGCAGATGCCGGGACACCCCCCAGCGCAGCGGCGGGCCCGGCCAAGGGTGAACAAGCCAAGGTCGCACCGGGCAAAGGCGAGCCGCTCAAAAACGAACCGGCCAAAGCGGACGCCGGCAGCACTGAGCCTGCCAAGCTGGACCCGCCCAAGCCGGAAGAGCGAAAAAAGCCCCCGGGCAAAGACGATTTTCGCCTAGACGACTGACCCAGGCCCACCGGAGCGCGCGCCAAAGCAGAGGCCCGCGCGCCGTTTCGCGACAGGAGAAGAGATGTCCCGAGCGCTGCGGCGAATTGCCCAAGGATATACCTGGTTAGCCCTGGCACAGTGGGTCGGCGCCGCAGCCCTCCCAGCGTGGCACGCCCAGGCTTGGGCCGCGGAACCGCTGTCTGCGGACGACGCGAAAGCCCGCGAAGAGGCGCTGGAACTGTTCAAGCAGGGGCGCAACGCCTACAAAGCGGGCGATTACGACGCTGCCCGCGAACTGTTTCAGCGCGCTTGGGCCCGCTGGGACCGCGAACCGCTGATCGCCGTGGCCCTGGCCAAAGCCTACGATCGCGCCGGACAGCTGGAAAAAGCCCAAGTCTATTATGAGCATTTTCTGCGGCTGGCCCCGGTGACGAAGGACTACTTGCCAGACCGAGAGCAGGCGGTGCAGCGGCTGGCGGCGATCAAAGAGGTGCTCAAGTCGCGGCCGGGCGTGCTCAAATTCCGCAATCTGCCCAGCGGCGCGCGGTTGGAGGTCGACGGCAAGCCGGTGGGGGTCGACTCGGCGGGCGAAGTCAAGGTGGTGGCCGGCCAGCACGCCGTGCGCGTGACGATGGAAATGCGCATTCCCTTTGAGCAGCCGGCGATTGTGGTTGGTCCGGGCGAGACCCGCGACATTGAGGTGGTGCTGGTCGCGCCGGTGGACCCGGGCACGCTGCCGCGCGATCACACGTGGACTTGGACGGCAGCTGGCGCGACGACGCTGGGCCTGGTGACCACGGGAGCGCTCGGCTTTTTGTGGTGGCAGAGCTACGAGGATTACGCCGCGCTGGTGGACCAGGACACGGGGCAGCCGACCCCCAAGGCCAAGGCCCAGTACCCCTACAAAGGCCAACCGTGCCAAGTGGGGGTGGAAACGACACCCGGCAGCAAGAATTTTGAGTGCGATGCGGCGACGGCGGCGGGCAAAGCGGCGCTGGATGACATGGCGCCCTACCGCATCGCCACGCCGGTCGTGGGCGGAGCGACGGTGGTGCTGGGCATTCTCACGTACATGGCCTACGTGGCCGCGCCCGTCAAAGACCCCAACCACGGTGCAGCCCCCAAAGTGACGCTGCAGCCCAATCTGGGCCCCGGCGGCGGCGGGCTGGCCGTGCAGGTCCGCTTCTAGCGGCCCACCTTAGAGCTACAGCATCGTTTCAATCCAAGGACTTGCGCGCAATCTCCGCGCCTGCTCGGCTGAAAATGCGGTGCTGTCCGCTTGCGGCGACCAGTGCATGAGCCATTGGCCCCCGGCGTCCGTGTCGTCCAGCTGGTCCAGCAGAGGGTCGGCCCCGGGCGCGGCCGCCTCCACCGTGTGAAATAGACCCAGAAAATGCGCCAGCTCGTGGGCGATGACGACCCCTAGTCGGTCGTCTTCGGCCGGCCCCAGGGCCAGAGACACCGCAACGCCGGATTGCGCCCCGCCCACCTGCAGCGGTGGCCCCGGGATGCCGCCCGCCAGCCCGGCGATCGCCTGGGTCCCAGCGGCGGTGGTGCGGTAGAGCTGCTCAACCAAAAACACGTTGATCGCCATGGGTAAATGTGCGCCGCTGCCAAACAGTTCGCTCAGCTCCGCGTCCGCGGCGTCGTGCTCCACCAGCAACTGCGGCGCTTGCACGTCGCGCAGGGCGATCTCCACGTCAATGCCGGCCGCAGCATAAATATCGCGGAGTTGAAGGATAGCTGCCTGGATGCGCGGATGGGCCGCGGCGATTTTGGCGTCGATGCCCAAGGCGCCGGTGAGGCACAGGTTGACGCGCAAGCGGCCGTGGCCCGTATCGGCTGCGTAGACGGCATCGACGCGCAATTGGGCCAGAGCGGAGGAAGGCTTGGCGTTGAACGGCTCAAATCCGTAGGCGCGAAGCCGCCAAAGCCCTGCGGGGAGGGCTGAACCGGCGGCGGCGACTACCTGCGACGTCTGCGCAGAGGGACGCGCGGCTTGCCGCTGCACACAGCCGCTGGTGCACAGCCACGGCGCAAATGGCCCGGCCAGCCACGCGGGCACGATCAGCAGCGAGCCCTCACCATCCTGCCATTGGGCCAAAGCGAGGCCTACGCCCGGTGCCTCGGTCGTCACCGTCAGCGCCCGGGCGCCAGCGGGCACGGCAAAGGTGAGCCACGGCCCAAGGCCGCTCTGGGCCTCGATCTGCACCGCGCCGAGCTGCAGGTGCGCCGCACCGTCGGTGATTTGCAGGGCCGCGGTGTCGCCCGGTGCCGAGTCGCCGGGGCCAAGGTCTGCACTGGCGGTGTCAAAGGTGTCCCCGCCAAGGCTATCTGCGCCATGGCCTGCCGCAGGATCGGCAGCGCCGCAAGCGAGCGCCCAAGCGGCTGAGGCCGCCGCAGCGCACCAACTCCAGCGCTGAGTCCCGCGCCAAACTGTTGCCTGCACGGCCAATTCTTTGCTCCCTGCCCTACGTTGCACTGCGGCGCCCCGCGCTCGCCCAGGCTAGCACTTTTTTTCTGCCGTTGCCCAAGAGGCGGAATAGCCCGCCGGGCCTCGGCGTTGAAGGGGAGGCTCGGGACCTCCCCTCCCTCCCCCCGAGCCATTCTGGCGTTCGGTCGGGCCTCGGTGTCCTTCCCTCCCCAACCCCCTTGGACCCGGGGCCCGACCGCGCCGCATTGCTTCAGCAGATTACCCACAAGAGCATGTTTGACAAGCCGAATTGGCGGCCGTGAAGCGCCTTGATTCCGCTGGGTGCGTGCAGTTGCGGCCGTTCCGCGACCCGCGCAGACTATGGCCCCCGCGCGGACGGCCCAGGCCGGCCCTACTCTCCGCGGCGTGGACGGGCAGGATATGGTCGAACTGCAGAAATTCCTTAGGTGCTACAGCGCTTTTTGCCCCTCGCGTGGCCTCAGGGCGTTTGCCAGGAGCACCCTGGTCGCATCGATTGGGCTGATCGCCCTGCTCGCCTTGGCCACCGAGGCCAGGGCCGGCGACTTTGACCGCAACGACCTGCAGGCGCGCGAGCTCTCTCTCCTCGCCGTGATCTCGCCTGCCGACATCGACCCAGGCCTGCCCGCCAAGTGCAGCCCCAAAAGCACCTTGATTTGCTCCCATGTGGTGCAACCGCCGGGGCTCGTTCTGCGCGGCACAGCCCGCCGCCACCGCCGCCAGTTTTACGGCGCCGCAGAGCTGATGGTGGGGGCCACCGCGCCGGCAGACGGCTTTAGCGCGGGACCGTGGATCGGCGGCGGCGCCTCCGTCGGCCTGGAATCGGCCACCGATGGCTATAAGCGCTTGCGCTGGTACGGAGAATTGGGCGGCAACCTGCTGTGGAACAACACCTCCGTCGGCGACCTGATGGTGTTTTTTCTGGAAAGCGGCGCGCGCATCCAAGTGCAGCAGTTTGAGCGGCCCCACGTCTACCTGCACGTCGGCGCACGCGTCATGAATAACTTTAGGCATTTTGGCTATGGTTTGGCGGCCGGCGTCGGCTGGACTTTTGACTGAACAGGCCCGGTGCGGCGCCGACAAGGCGAATAGCTGCCTTGCCTTGCCAAACGGACGCGCCCACCGAGCCCACCGCTGCGGTTTCGCGGCAGGCCCTGGCGCCAAAGCATTGGCATTGTTCATGTCGGGGTCGTAATGCGGCGCCTGGCGAAAACCGCCGGTCGACTACGCTTCGACGGCGTGGCGAAGCGCCGCGGTGCGCCGGGCGAGCAGCTCGGTCAGCGTCATCATCACGTGGACGTCCACGCCGTGGGCCCGCACCTTCTCCAGACCGCCGGCCTCGCGATCTACCAGGGCGATCACGTGTTCGACCACCAATCCGGCGTCGCGGGCGCGGTCGATGGCCTGGCAGGTCGAGGCGCCGCTGGTCAGCACGTCATCCAGAATCGCCACGCGGTCGCCGGGCTTGACGTCGCCTTCTACCCAGCGCTGCAGGCCGCCCTCGCTGGCTTCCTTGCGCACCACAAAGGCGTGCAGAGGCCGCGATCGGCCAAAACTGTGGCCAGAAATGGCGCAAGCGAGCGGATCCGCGCCCAGCGTCAGGCCACCGACCGCGACAATATCGAGGTGCTTGGCGTGCTCGTAGCCCAAGGCGCCCATGAGCGCCAAGCCCTCGGCCGAGAGCGTCACGGGCTTACAGTTGAGGTAATAGGGCGAGGTCTGGCCGTGGGCCAACTCAAACGGAGGATCATCGCGGTACTCAAAGGCCTTGACCAACAGCAGTTCGAGCAGCCGGTCCTTGCGTGCGTCCATCATTGGCTCCGTGGGGATCGCTGCCCCCTGCGGCGGACGATAGCGCGGGGCGGCCTGTTCGTCCACTTGGCTGTGGCGCTGCGGGTGAGGATCCAAGAAGAGCGTCCAGGGCTCGCCGCGGTGCCCCCATCGCCGCCAGCGCCACAGAGAAGCGGAGGTCTGAGAAGCAGATCCCGCCCTGCCAGCCGACCGGGCGTTTGACGAAACCGCGCGAGGCGTGTATCGAGTCGGCGCGGCCCGGTGCGGCGCGGCGCAGGCGGTGATCGGGGCATGGCGAGCAACATGGCACAATTGATAGAGCACCAGAAAGTGCTTCTCTGCGTAGGCGCTGGCGGCGTGGGCAAGACCACTCTGTCTGCGGCGCTGGGGGTGGCCGCGGCCAAGCAGGGCAAGCGGGCGCTGGTGCTCACCGTCGATCCGGCCAAGCGGCTAGCCAACGCCCTGGGCCTGCAGAGCTTGGGCGAACACGTCCAGACGATCAGCGTCGAAGCCTTTGCCGCCCAAGGCTGCCACGTGCAATTGCCGCTGGATGCGGCGATGCTGGACGTCAAGCACACCTTTGATCGGGTGGTGAGGCGCTATGCCAAAAGCCCGGAGAGCGCCCGGCGAATCCTAGAACATCCATTCTATCAGCAGGCTTCTACGGCCTTGGCCGGATCGCAAGAATACATGGCCACCGAGCGGCTGTATGAATGCGTGACCTCTGGCCTCTACGACATTGTGATCCTGGACACCCCGCCCGCAGAGCACGCCCTGGACTTCCTGGACGCGCCGCGGCGGCTGATCGACCTGTTTGACTCGCCGGCGTTTCGCAAGCTGATTGCCCCGTCCTCGCGGCTCAAAGTGGGTGTGTTCAAGCCCAGTTCCATGGTGATGAAGGGGCTTTCGCGCTTTACCAGCGTAGAGATGTTTGGCAACCTCCTGGAGTTTTTTGGCCACCTGGCCGAGACTTTTGACGGTTTTGTCGAGCGCGCCCGCGAGGTGCAAGCCCTGCTCCAAGGCCCCGATTCGGCGTTTGTGCTGGTCTCCGCCTGCGATGAAGTCTCTACCGAACAGGCGCGCTTCTTGCTCGATCACCTGCGCGCCCAGCAGATGTACCCGGCGGCGTGGCTGGTCAACCGCGTGCTCGACCTCGATCCGGCGCTGGACAGCGCGGGGCCTGAGCTAGAGGTGCAGCTTTTTGAGGGCCTGAGGACCGTCGGACCGGACGCGATGGGCGGCGATGAACGCGATGGTCAAGCGACGGCCCGGCATTTGGCCGCGCTCGTGCGGCGCTTGGGCCGGCTAGCGGCC
>JBIKTV010000197.1:0-9972 GCA_044347905.1 Myxococcota bacterium | reverse complement strand
AGGGCAAAGGCGATCTTGCGCCACTTGGCCAAGCCCTCCACGCTCTCTTTGTAGGCATTCTTGATTTCGGCAACCCGCTTGGGCACTTCGGCGCGGTCGACACCTTCAAGGCCCTTCTTGGCGGCAATGGCGGCGCTGACCAGCTTGGTCTCGGCCTCGCGGGTAAAGCCGGGCTCATAGTACTTCTCTAGCTTCTCCACCTCAGGGTGAAAAGCCAAAGTCTCGGCTAGAATCGCGTCCTTGCTAAAGAACCCGGCGAGGGGCGGCAAGCCAGCGATGGCGATGCAGCTGATGAGGAACGTCGCGTGGACCACGGGCAGCTTCTTCTTGAGCCCGCCCATCTTGCGAATGTCCTGCTCGTGGTGCAGCGCGTGAATGACCGCGCCGGCGCCCAGGAACAGGCAGGCCTTAAAGAACGCGTGGGTGAACAGGTGGAACACGCCAGCCGCAAAGGCCCCGGAGCCCACGGCGATGAACATAAAGCCCAGCTGGGAAACTGTTGAGTAAGCCAGGACTTTCTTGATGTCGTTCTGCACCAGGCCGATCGAGGCGGCCATGAGCGCGGTCAGAGCGCCCACCACCATGATGACGGTCATCGCGTGCGGTGAAAGGGCAAACAAGAAGTTCAGGCGGACGATCATGTACACGCCCGCGGTCACCATGGTCGCCGCGTGGATCAGCGCAGACACGGGTGTCGGGCCGGCCATCGCGTCGGGCAGCCACACGTAGAGCGGGATCTGCGCAGACTTACCGGCAGCGCCTACAAAGAGCAGCAGGCAAATCAGGGTAATCGTCGGCGCGTGGGCCAGAGCCTTGACCCCGTCTGAGAACAGCAGCTTGAGGTTGTCGTAGTCCACAGAGCCGTTGCCGTAGGCCAGCAGCAAGAAGATCGCCACCACAAAGCCCATGTCGCCGATACGGTTGACGACAAAGGCTTTCTGCCCGGCTTCGGCCTTGTCCATGTCCTTGAACCAGAAGCCGATGAGCAGGTAAGAGCAGGCGCCCACCCCCTCCCAGCCGATAAAGAGCATGGCGAGGTTCTTGCCCAAGACCAGCATCAACATGCTGAAAATGAACAGGTTCAAGTATGAGAAGTAGCGCCAATAGCCCGGATCGTCGTGCATGTACGAGGTGGAGTACAGGTGCACCAGGAAGCCGACGCCGGTGACGACCAGGATCATGACCGAGGAGAGCTGGTCGAGCAGGAAGCTCAACTCAAAGCTGTAGGTGCCCGCGGCGATCCAGCGGTACAGATCAAAGCGAAACGCCGCATCGGGCGTGGTGGCCATCGCCGTGCGCAGGGCAAAGAAGCCCATCACCGCGAGCAGAAACGACGCAAGGACCGCAATGTTGGCGATCGCAAACGAGGTCTGGCGGGAAAAGCGCTTGCCGAACAAGCCGTTGATCACGCCACCCACCAGCGGCAGGCCGACGATGACGGGGAGGAGAGCTGAAGGGTTGAAGTCCACGGTGCGCCTCGGGAAGGGTCGGCTCAGTGAAGGTCGGCTCGGAGAAGGTCGGCTCGGAGAAGGTCGGCAGGTAGAGGTCGGCGGTCGGGCGAACCTTGGGCCGGCCAGACGGCGATCGGGCTAGCGCTTGAGCAGCTTCAGGTCGTCGATGTACACCGATTTCTTTAGGCGGAACACCGCCAGCACCATCGCGAGGCCCACAGCGGCTTCGGCAGCGGCGACGGCGATGATGAAGAAGGCCAGTACGTGGCCCTCCGTCCAGCCGCGATAGCGCGAAAAGGCCACCAGCGTCAGGTTCACGGCGTTGAGCATCACTTCAATCGACATGAGCATCACCAGCACGTTGCGCCGGGTCAGCACACCGGCAAGGCCAATCGCAAAGAGCACAGCCCCCAGCATCAGCAAATGTCCCAGTGGAATTGCAGTCATGGCGTGCTCCTAGTGATGGCCGTGGTCGGCGTGACCGGCGTCGGCTTCATCCTGATCGGGCGCATTGGCGAGGCGGTTGAGCCCAGCCGGCGGCGGCTCAGGGCTAGCGACGTACTTGAGCGAGCGCTTGGCGAGGACGACCGCACCAACGGCGGCCACCAGCAGCAGCACCGATGCGAGCTCAAAGGGCACCATAAAGGTGCTGTAGAGCATCCGGCCGACCACCTTGACGGTGCCGTAGCCCTGGGCTTCCGTCAGTTCGGTGGCCACCGCGCCAGACGCAGCGAGGGCAATCGCCGTGGCGAGCTTGCCAAAGACGAACAGCGTCAGCACCCCGGCCATCACCTTGGTAAAGGTGATCTTGGGGGGCTGGATCTCCTCCGGCCCCAGATTCAATAGCATGATCACAAAAGTGAAAAGCACCATGATCGCGCCGGCGTAGACGATGATCTGCATCGCCGCGAGCAAGTGCGCCGACAGCTGGGCGTACAGCGCCGCAAGGCAGAAGAACGACCCAATCAGGCTCAGCGCTGAGTGAATCGGGTTCTTGCCCATGGGCGGCAGCAGCATGGCGATGGCAAAGCCCACCGCGCCTGCGGCCAACACGTAAAATAGCACGAGCTCGCTGGACATCCTGCACGCTCCGAGCTGGGAACTCCCGGGATTGGACCGGGCCCCACCGGTGGGGTGGGAAAGGGCGAAACTAGGCAGCCGCTAGGCGCGCGCGAATCGCCGCCTCAAGCTGGGGCCGAAACTTCTTGGCAATCGAGCGGATCGGCCATGCAGCCGCTTCGCCGTGGGCACAGATGGTATTGCCGTCGATTTGGTTGCACGCATCGATCAGCAGGTCGATCGCCTCTTCGCCGGCGACGCCTTCGTCGAGCTTTTGGGCGATGGCGTGCAGCCAACCCGTGCCTTGACGACACGGTGTGCACTGCCCGCAGCTCTCGTGCTGATAGAACTTGGCAACGCGGCCCATCACCTTGATCAGGTCGGTGCCCTCGGCAATCACAGTGATGCAGGCGGTACCCAGCATCGAGCCGACGCCCTTGAGGCCATCAAAGTCCATGGGCACGTCGATCTCGTCCTTGGTGAGGAACGGGCACGACGATCCGCCGGGGATGATGGCCAAGATTTCCTTGTCGTCCAGGATGCCGCCGCCGAGTTCGTAAATGATCTCGCGCATGGGCGTACCCATCGGCACTTCAAACAGCCCGGGATTCTTGACGTGACCCGCCACGCCGACCAACTTGGTGCCGCCGTTGCGCGGGCTACCGAGGTCGCTCCAGGTCTGAGCGCCAATTTCGAGGATCACCGGAACTGCGGACAACGTCTCCGTATTATTGACAATCGTCGGCATTCCAAAGACGCCGATATTGGCAGGAAACGGCGGCTTGAGGCGCGGCATCCCCGGCTTGCCCTCGATCGACTCGATGAGCGCCGTCTCTTCGCCGCAAATGTAAGCGCCGGCTCCGGTGTGCACATAGACGTCCAGGTCAAAGCCCGAACCCTGGATGTTCTTGCCGAGCCAGCCGGCCTTGTACAGCTGCTGAATGGCCTCATCCGTGACTTTCTTGGAGTTCCAGTACTCTCCGCGGATGTAGATGTAGCAGGTGTGGGCGGCGATCGCATAGGCGCTGATCAGGATGCCTTCTAGCTGGCGGAACGGATCTTCTTCAAGGAAATAGCGGTCCTTGAAAGTTCCCGGCTCGCCCTCGTCGGCATTGACCACCAAATAGCGCGGCCGGCCGTCCTTGGGCAAGAAGCCCCACTTGACGCCCGTAGGAAATCCGGCGCCGCCGCGACCGCGCAGCCCAGACGCCTTGACCTCGGCGATCAAGCCCTCCGGCCCCAGCTCCAGGGCGCGCTTCCACATGGCGAAGCCGCCGTGCTTTAAGTAGTTCTCAAGCTTGGTAAAATCGACACCCAGGTGGCGCCGCAGTAGCAGCCGGTGCTCAGGCATGGTGACCTCCGTGGGCGTGGCCGTGGCCGCCCGACAGGGCATCGTCGACCCAACCAGGCCGCGGCCCAAGACGGGCCCCTTCGGTCTGCAGCTTGGCCAAAAGCTGGCGGAGGCTGTCGGGGGTCATGCGAAAGTAGTCATCTTGATTGACTTGCAGGCACGGCGCACGCTCGCAGGCGCACAGGCACTGCACTTCTTCCAGCGTGAACAGGCCATCGGCCGAAGTCTCGCCAGGCTCAAGGCCCAACGCCTCGCGAGCCGTCGCGACCAAGTCATCGCTCCCGCGCAAGTAGCAGGAAACGTTGGTGCAAATCTGTACGTGAAAGCGACCGTGCGGCGTCTTGTACAGCATCGTATAGAACATCGCCGTAGCGAGCACCGACGCCAGTGCCAGCTCCAGGTGGTCCGCCACCATCTGCAGCACAGCTGGACTGAGCCAGCCAAACTCGTCCTGGGCCAACCACAACACCGGGATCAACGCGCCTTGCTTGCGCGGATAGCGGGTCAGCAGCTCGGCAATTTTCAGTCGCGCGGCCGGCGAAAACTGCGGCGACTCAGGCGCGGACAATTCGGTACGGGCTTCGGACATCGGGGCCTCTAGGAGGTCTGCGGCGATGCGGCAGTCCACTGACGGCCGCTGACAGCAGGTGCGGGCGGCAGTCACAGGTACGGGGTCCATCTACAGCTGGTCGGGGTGCAACTGCCTCAGCAGGCGCCCCCCAGCACAGCGATCCAGCGGACACCGGCCCGCCAGAATGGGCCGGTAGTTAGCCTCTGCCGCCCCCAGATGTCAAGGCGGCCAGCCCAGCGGTGGCGTAGTTCCGCATTTCTCATCGATCCCGAGCCCAAAGCAACTGCCTATGCGGCCCCGGGGCTGGAGGGCGTCCAGACAGCAAAGTCGCGCTGTGCAGCCAAAGCAGGCCGATTTGTTGGAGCGAATGGCGATTTGGCGCTACCCTCGGCCACCGCGGGCCGGGGCGCCCGCCAGGATCATCATGCGCGGGTTCATCCTGGCTGCGGGGCTCGGCACCCGGCTGCGGCCACTCACAGACGTGCTACCCAAGCCGCTCGTGCCCATCGCGGGCCAGCCCCTCGTTGAGAGAGCGGTGTGCCAATTGGTGGCCGCCGGGGTCAACGAAATTGCGATCAACCTCTTCCATTTGGGCGAGCAGATCGCCGACTACTTGGGCGATGGCCGGCAATTGGGCGCGCAGATCACTTGGTTCCGCGAAGGACCTGAAGTCTTGGGCACTGGCGGCGGCCTAAAGAACGCTGAAGCCTTCCTCCGCGGCGGCGGAGACACCTTCCTACTCGTCAATGGCGACGTCTGGAGCAACTTTGACCTGGGCGCCCTCGCCGCCGAACACCGCCCAGATGCCCTCGCCACTCTTGCAGTATGCCGGGTTGCCCACCGGCCAGAGCTCCATACCGTGTCGGTGCGCCAGGACAGCCCCGGCCACGGGACTGTTGCCCACATCCGCGGACGGCCAACCGAGACGCCAAGTGACTTCAAGGTGATCTACTCCGGCATCGGCGTCTACGCGTCGCGAATTCTTGAACGCCTTCCCCCTAGCGGGCCCGCATGCCTAGTGCAGAACGCCTTGATTCCCGGCCTCGCCGCCGGAGAAGTCGTCCGCTGGATCGAACCAGAAGGCGCGTGGTTCGATTGCGGCACCCGAGGGGAGGTGTTGCGGGCAAGTGCTTTTGCTCTGCGCGAGCGGGCGCAGCGTTCAGCAGGGGTTTAGCTGCCCAGAGTCGATCCGCCCTCCGGGCGAGGGGGGTTTTTCTTTTCATTACTGAGTTTTGCAAGGGAAGGAACCATAGGACCGAGGGGCAAAGCCCCTTCGCCCTAAAGTTTCCTTCCCCTGCACCCCTTCCTCCTTTACCCTCTACCCCTTCACCCCGTTTTGACTGGACAATTTCAGATGATGTCCGGCGACCAGGGCGAAAACCCAGCCGCCAGCGAAGCGGTGCGGCGGTGAAAACCGTCTAACCCCATGGTCTGACGAGCCAAAACCCAGCCGCCAGCGAAGCAATGCGGCGGTGAAAACCGCCTATCCCCATGGTCTGACGAGCCAAAACCCAGCCGCCAGCAAAGCGGTGCGGCGGTGAAAACCGTCTAACCCCATCGTAGGACGAGCCAAAGCCCAGCCGCCAGCGAAGCAATGCGGCGGTGAAAACCGTCTAACCCCTTGGTCTGACGAGCAAAAACCCAGCCGCCAGCGAAGCGGTGCGGCGGCGGCGGCTGCGGAGGCGACGAAGGTCAGTGCCATCCGAATAAATGCAGCAACCTCGCAGACCTCGGCTTGACGGACCGAGCCTCCGAAGACAGATCAGGGCCACCCAGACTAGAGTAGCCAATCAAATCAACAAGGAGCCCCTCTCTCCAGTCCGTTGGAGAGAGGGGCGGCCGCGGCAGCGGCGGGGTGAGAGGCGGCGTGATAAGGTGATGGCCGAAACAGCCGCAAAGCGGCTATTTCAGCCAGAACTGCAGCTCCGTATCGCCAAGCTTGATCCGGTCGCCGTCTTTCAGGAAGACCTTGTGGACCTGCTGGCCGTTCACAAGCACCTTGTTCTGCGAGTTGAGGTCGGCGATTTCGTAGCGCATCTCGTCGATCTTGAGCGCGGCGTGACGACTCGACACAGAAGCATCCGGAATCACGATCGTATTGCCCTTGATGCGGCCGATCGTGGTCACGTCATCGACCAAGTAGAATTCGGTGCCCGCCATCGGTCCAGCGATCGCCATCAACCTACCGCGGTGCGGCCCCTCGGGCTTGTTCGACCCGCTGTCCTGCTGCTGCGCGGGCGCGTCGCTTCTGCGATTGGCAAAGAACTTGATGAGGAAAATCAGCAGCACCAGGGCCAAGATGCCGCCGACGACCACACCCACCCACTTGAGGATCACCCCCCAGTTGGTGGACGGCTTGGGCAGACGAACGTCATTGTATACGCCCTCTTCCGTGGCGCCGTCCTTGAGCTTCGCTTTGACCATCAGGTTGTACTTGAGGTCGTCCTTGCCCTTGATCGGCTCGCCGTGATCCGGCAGCTCGGCCAGTTTCACGCGGATAATGAACTGCTTCTTGATGCGGCGGGCAAGGGCATCCCACACCCCCGGGATGCTGATGAACTTGTCCGTCTCAATGCGCCGATAGACGCCGCCCATGGAGTTGGCAGCATTCTGAAGCAAAGGCAGGTACTTGGCATCGTCAGCGGTAAAGCCGATGGCAAAGATGCGGATCTGCTGGTCGCTGTAGCGCTCCAAGATGTCCTTGAGCTTGTTCTGCAGCTTGCTCACGTCGGTCTCGCGGTTCTTGCCGTCCGACATGACGATCAGATACTTGCGGCGGGCCTGGCTCAGCTTCTCGCCATTTTCAACCATATAGTTCAGGGCTTTGTCGACAGCAACCAGCGACTCGGGCGCCAAGGTTTTCTGCTTGGCCGCAGCCCCCTGCAGGAGCTCGTTGCCACTCTCTGGCCCTTGCGGAACCTTGTCCGTCTCCACGGCCTCTTTGGCCTGGTTAAAATTCGACGCCCAGGCGTACACCACTTCGTGCACCGCCCCCTCGCGATAGCGCAGCACGGCAATTTTGTCGTTGCCGGACAGGGTCTTCACCAGCCGCCCGACGCCTTCCTTCTCCTGGTCGTAAGTCGAGTGCTCTTCGCCCTCCTGCTTCTGATACGACGCCGAAGCGTTCATCAGAATGCAGATCGCCACAGGTTCGCCAGCTTTGTCGGCGGTCTCGATCTCCACGCTCTCAATTTTGAGCGGTTGGCCAGAGAGCGTGATCTCCAGGTCGCCCTGCTCCACCTTGGGCATCGGCTCGCCCTGGGGGTCAAGGATATCCGCATTAATGGTCAAGATTTTTGTCGAAGGCTCGTAGCCGACGATGTCGAGCAGGACGCGCTTCTCGCTCTCGGCAAAGGTCGCCGGGGCCAGCAGCGAGGCCAGCATCGTGCCCAAGGTTAGCCACGCAGAGACGCGGCGAGAACGCCACAAATAGCTCATGAAATGCTCCCTTATCGTCGGCAAACGCACCCGCAACTGCCACAGCAATCCAGTCGGGCCGATCTCGTCCGCGTTGTGCAGACAGGTTTTTCTACTCCAACGACTTGAACTTCAGCTCCGTGCGCCCGAGCCGAACCTTGTCGTTGTCGATGATGTCGTACCGGCTCACGCGCCGTTCATTGACAAAGGTGCCGTTGGTTGAGTCGAGGTCGCTCAGGGTGAACGTGCCGTTCTCATGGCGGATAACCGCGTGTTTGCTCGACAGATACGGATCCGTCAGCACCACATCGCAGTCGGCCGCCGTGCCCATGGTGTTCTTGCCATCAACGAGACGGAAGTCGCGGCCGCGCAGCTCGCCCGAAAGCACGACTACCCAGCCCACGACCGGCTTGAACGTGCTGCGGTTGATCGAGTTTAGGTCGATGGCGACGGTCTTTTCCGCGCCGCCGTACTCCTCGGCCTGCTGTTGCTGAGCCGCGGGTTCCTGCTTTTTCTTGCCGAACCACCCCATGTCTCCCCCTTCCTGCTTGGGCTGGTCTTTCTTGCCGCCCGTGGCAGCTGCCTTAGCGGCTTTCACCGGCGCATCGACGGCCTTGTTGAATTCTTTGGCCGCCGCGGTCTTGGCCTTGGCGATCGCACCGGCCTTCTTGGCGTTCGCCAGATTGACCACGGAGTCGACGCGCTGCGCCCCAAGATTCTTGAAGAAGTCGACGATAGCGTTGCTCACGACGCCCTCCGCGGCGATCTTGCGCCTAGCAGTGGCCGGCACCGCAGCACGGCACCGCCGGTTGACTGCCCGCTCAGAATGTCACGGCCTCCAACAGCGCGCAACCCGCAGACGCTGCTCAAGAGCGCCCCGTTTGCACCTGAGCGGTGGCTACGCGTGGCGGGTCGGCTGGTAGGCCCACATCTTGAACACGTTGATGTCGCGACCGGCGGTGACCGGCTTGAACTTCAAGCGCAGGCTGACTTCGCGCACATGCTCGGCGGGCACCACGTAAACCCAGTTGCGCCAGCGCATCTTGCGGTCCGAGCCCGAGCAGATGCAGTTGGCGGCGCGGCGGTCGTTGGCTTCGACTTCGGCTTCCCAGTCGCCATGCACGTAGTCCATACGCCAGATCACGTACACCGGCTTGCCCGGCTCGACGTTCTTGATCTCGTACTCCAGCTGCCCGCCCTCAAAGGCCACGCCGGCATCCTCGACGATCACGCCATCGGGATACTTGAGCTTTTGACGGGTCTTGTACTTGTCGCGCTCACCGGTGATGCGCCACGAGTGGCTGCGCTCGCTGTCGGGGTCAATCGGGTCGATGGTGTCGATGAGCACCATGTCCGTGCCTTCGATGGCGATGCGCTCTTCAAACGCCGCGGAGCGGACCTTGATGGACTCAATGACCGCGTTGGTGTCGCTGACGGCCGCCTCGATCTTCTTGGGCGCCTTGAGCTGCTTGGAGAACACATTCTCCATGAACTTAAAGCATTCGGTCTGGTAGTTCATCAGCCCGCCCAGGAAATCGAGCGAGAAATGCCGCTCCTGGTAGCGCTGCAACGAGATCTCGATCTGCTTCTTGAAGTTTGAAAAGTCGCGCAAGCTTGAGATCTGCGGGACGTTTGCCTCAATCTCCTGAACGAGCGTCCACTGAGTCTGCAAGATGATGAGGTACAGCGAGAACACGTTGCGCAGGTCCACCAGCTGGGCGTGGATCAGCATCTCCAGGGTGATGAAGGCGTGCAGCACGTCCGCGGCCGGCAAGATGCGCATCTGGTGGTACATCAGCGCGTAAATGGTCTTGCTGCGGCGGATCATCTCCATGATTTCCCACAGCATCTGCGGGCTCAAGAAGCTGCCGACGATACCCGCGACCGGCACAAAGCGCAGGTCGATCTCATTGGCCTGGGGATTGAACGGATCCTTGGCATCCAGCAGGCGCTTGACGTCCTTGGTCACGTTGATGCGGCACAACTCGACTTCCGTGTGCAGGTCCGGCTCGGTCGGGCTCCACTCAATCTTTAGGGTTTCCGCAATCTTGCGGTGACCCTTGAAGTCCAGATTCTCTTTGTACGAGATGAAATCGGTGAACTCCTCGATGTACCGCGCCACC
>JBIKTV010000678.1:0-2780 GCA_044347905.1 Myxococcota bacterium | reverse complement strand
AGAACACCAGCATGGCGTCGCCGATGTACTTGTCGAGCGTGCCGCCGTACTTGCGCACGATCCGCGTCATCTGCGCAAAGTAGGCGTTGAGCAGCACGGTCATGTCTTCGGCGCCCAGCCGCTCGGTGCGGCTGGTAAAGCCTTCGATATCCGAGAAGAAGATCGAGAGCCCCTTGCGCTGGCTCGCCACCAGCTCCGACACCTCGCCGCGCTGGATGCCGGCCGACAGCTCGGGCGCCAAGTACGCCTTGTAGTGCCCGCTCAAGTACTCGAGCCGGCGCCGCGCCTCTTGGAGCTCCAGATGCAGCCGGACCCGCTGCAGCACCACGGAGGGACTGATCGGCTTGGTCACGTAGTCGACCGCGCCCGCCTCAAAACCGCGCGTCTCGTCGGCCGAATCGGCTAGAGCAGTCACCAGAATGACCGGCACGTCTTTGGTGCGCGGATCGGCCTTGAGGCGGCGGCACACCTCAAGCCCGTCTAGGTCGGGCATCATGACGTCGAGCAGCACCAATTGCGGCAGCGGGTCTTCGGCGCACAGCCGCAGCGCCCGCGCCCCCGAGTTGGCAATCCGCACCTGGTATTCGCTGCCCAGCGTGTTGGCTAGGACGGCGATGTTGTCGGGCACGTCGTCAACGACGAGTAGCACGGGTTTGGCGAACATCATGTGGCCTTTATCCAGCGCAGAGATCGCGGGATTCGCCATGCGGACTTGCTGGGTTCGCGGCGGTAGCTCACGCAGGCAAGGACGCAATGGGATAGGCCGCAAGGGCGGCGGGCAAATGAGCCTGACGGGTTGGCGCGCGCGGAGAGGATGTGAAAGAGCGTCGGATTCAGGCCATCGAGAGTCAAAGACCCCATGTCGTCATTCGCGGTTCTTTCACATCCAGAGTATTTTCACAGGCTCTGATACCCCAGGCGGCGACCTTGGTTGTAGTGAGTGCCCACAACCGCATCGAACTGCACGCGACCGGCCTCGTAGAGCGTCACGATGTCGGAACCGCCAAACTGAAAGAAGCCAAACTCCTGGCCCTTGGCGAGCCACGCGCCGACCTCAGACGTCATGGTCACAGAGGAGACCTGCGCCATGCCTATCGGTAGCACGGCTACCAATCCCAAAGGAGAATCGAGCACGATCAGGCCGCGCTCCTGGGCGAACTGGTAGCCCGTGCCGTCCACCGACTGCAGGGTGCCGTCGGGCATTCTCTTCACATCCAGCGAGACGCGCCCCGGAATCGTGCGGTTTTCCAGCACCGTGCCACTGACCGGGACGTGAAAACGATGGTAATCGTTGATGTTAAGGAAGCTGTGGGTGAACGACCCGCCCTTGAACGCCTTCTGGTAGGGGCTGCCCGCGAGCAGGTCGATGACCGACCACACCAAGCCCTTGACGGCAATGGTCGAATCCGCCTCGATGGGCCAGTGACCCTGGTAGACGCTGTCCGCGGCAGAGACGACGACGCGGTCGTCATTCCAGGCATCTACCGGCCGCCGACCGGGGCGCACCTGGCGGGCAAAGAACTGGTTGTAGGTCAACCAGCCGCTGGGCGCCACGTAGTAGTCGTCCAGGTGATAGCTCGGGTCGACCAGAAAGCCTTGGATGGCTGCGATGGAGGCCGGCGTGTCGAGAAAGCTGCCCCACTCTGCGGCGAAGCGGTGCGTCCACTCCAGAAAGGCACGGTCGGTGCGGAGCAAATCGTCGGGCGACAGGTCGATCAGGTAGTAGTAGGTGTTCACCGTGTTGAGGAGGCTGCGCGCGACCGGCACCAAGGTAACGACGCCGTCTAGAAAACTGCAGTATTCTTCTAGTGTCGCAATGCCTGGGCGCTCGGCAGCAGCGATAGAGGCGCGCAGGGCCACCTCTAGGTCGGTCCGCGTGCGCAGCATGGCCAGAAGCTGATCTACAATGGGCTGGTGCGCCGGCATGAATCGGGTCCTTCGCGCGGAAGGTTGCAATTATTCAGCGCATTACAACGTAGGCGGCAGGTCGGAAATGTCAAGGCGCGCGCGCAAGAGTCGCTGCGCTGTAGCCGCTGAAACTCCGCGAATGACAGCAGCACCGCGACTGTCTTGCCTCTGCGCGTCAGGGCGATGGACTGACCCAGCCCGGAGGGCTTTTCAGATGTAGGCCTGGGGCTTTAGCCCCGGGTCCTTCCTAGGCGGCTTAGGCCTTGGCCTGCTGCCGAGGTTCTGTTCGCCTGGGCCCATGGCCGATCAGACACTACCCTGGCTACTGTCCGCCTCTAAACGGCCTGAGAGGTAGGCTCCTCAGTACCGGGTCCCTGCCGCAGCGCCCACGGGCAGGATTTGGTCGAGCTGCGCGAGCTCGTCAACGCTGAGGAAGACCTTGCTGGCGCTCAGGTTCTCGTCAAAGCGCTGCTGCTGGGTGGTGCCGGGGATGGCCACCACGTGGTCGCCGCGCTGCAGGACCCAGGCCAGAGCCAGCTGGGCGGCAGTGACGCCTTTGGCGGCGGCCAGCGCGCGAACGCCGTCGACCAAAGCCAGGTTGCGCGCAAAATTCTCGCCCTGAAAGCGCGGGTTGTGGCGGCGGAAGTCATCTGCCGCAAAATCTTCTACGCTGCGGATCTGACCGGTCAGAAAGCCGCGGCCGAGCGGCGAGTAGGCCACAAAAGTGATGCCCAGCTCGGCGCAAGTGCCCAGGACCTCCTGCTCTACCTCGCGGGACCACAGGGAAAGCTCGGTCTGCACGGCGCTGATGGGGTGAACGGCGTGGGCGCGGCGGATCTGGTCGGGGTCCACCTCAGAGAGGCCCAGGAAAC
>JBIKTV010000196.1:0-9988 GCA_044347905.1 Myxococcota bacterium | reverse complement strand
CTTTTTCCCCATTTCGCCGCGGTGATAGGCGAGGTGATGGGCGAGGTGGGGCGCATCGGGCTCGTGGCGGCCTACGAGGCGGAGTTTGTCTTTGGCCTGGAGCTGGTGCTGGACGGCCTGGAGCGGAGGCGCGCCATTGGCCTGGCCGCGAGCACCTGACCGCGCTTGCGGGAGCATGGGCGGTCTGGTCGGTGGCACCGCCCGAGCTTTTCGCTTTGTCACCTGTGATAAAGCGAAAAGCTCGGGTCGTTGAGGCGGCGCGAGGTCTTGCGCGGGCTGCAGATCAGGCTGAACTCACGGGAAAATTCGCGGTTGACGGGTCTGGGCGCCTCGCCTGCGGCGACCGGGCTGGGGCTTTTTGCGCGCGGCCGGATGCGCCCCAAAGGGCGCCCCTGCGCTGGCAAAAAGGGGCGTCGGACGCCCCCCTTCGGGCCGCCATCCCTGGCGCGCTGGGTGCAGACAGGCACCAGGGTATTGTCTACACGGCAAAAACCGCGATTGACGGGCAAAATCGCCCAGCGTAGCCTGCTTGCAGCCGCCTGAGCGGGTCCGGCCCGCCAACCCCAATGCCGGGTCTAACCCGCATGGCGCCTACGGAATCCCGAACCCCGGAGTCGACTTTGCCCCCTGACCCAGGCCACCTCAGCGCCACTCCGCCCCTGATCCAAGTGCTCGCGGTGCACCGACCGCCGCTGGCGCCGCTGTCTCTGGAGCTGGCTGCGGGCGAGTGTCTGGTGGTGCGCGGCCCGTCCGGAGCTGGCAAAACCCTGCTGTTGCGCGCCGTGGCCGACTTGGATCCCCATGAGGGCGAGCTGATCCTGGCGGGGCAAGCGTGCGAGTCCATGCCGGCGCCGCAATGGCGCACCCAAGTGGGCTATTTGCCTGCTGAACCTGCCTGGTGGACCGATCGCTTGGCCGATCATTTTGCCGACTGGCCGGCCCAAGCGCCCCTGGTACGGCAGCTGCTTTTGCCTGATAACCTGGGCGAAGCGCCGGTGTCGCGCCTGTCTACCGGCGAACGCCAGCGCCTGGCTCTGCTGCGGGCCCTAGAGGTGCGGCCGCGGGTGCTGCTGCTCGATGAGCCAACGTCGGCGCTGGACGCGCTGGCCACTCAGGCCGTGGAGGACCTGCTTAGAGCGCGTCAAGATCAAGGGCTTGCGATGATCTGGGTCACGCACGATGAGGCCCAGGCCCAGCGCGTGGGTCAACGCCAGCTGACCCTGAGCCCTGTGGCCGGCAAAGAAGGGGCGCCGTGAACTACATTCGCTTGGAGCTGAGCGATGTTCTGATCGCAGGGCTGCTGGTGGCCGGCAACGGCGCGCTGTCTGTCTGGCTGGGGCTGGGGCTAGAAAAGCGCTTGGCGGTGGCGTCTTTGCGCATGGTCGGCCAGCTGCTTTTGGTCGGTCTTGTGCTGACCTGGCTGTTTGCCCACGGCGCCGCCTGGCTGACGGCTGCGGTGGCTTTGGCGATGGTGCTCTTTGCCGGGTGGGAGATCCTGGGCCGGCAAGAGCGGCGCCTGAGCGGGCTTTGGGGCTACGGCCTGGGCACCGGCTGCATGCTGCTGGCCTCCGCGGTGGTGACGGTGTTCGCTTTGACCACCCAACTGCGCCCGGATCCCTGGTATGACCCGCGCTACGCGATCCCGCTGCTGGGGATGGTGCTGGGCAACACCATGACGGGCATCGCGCTGGGCCAAAACACCCTGACCCAGGCGGCGCAGCAGCGGCGGGCCAGCATTGAGGCGCAGTTGGCGCTGGGCAGAGACCGGCGGACCGCGCTGGGACCCAGCGTGCGCCAAGCGCTTTCTACGGCGTGGATGCCGATCATCAACACCATGAGCGCCACGGGGGTGGTGTCGCTTCCGGGGATGATGACGGGGCAAATCCTCGGCGGCGTCGAGCCGGTGGAGGCGGTCAAGTACCAGATCTTGATTCTGTTTCTGATCGCCGGCGGCACGGGCTTGGGATCGCTGGCCGCGGTGCTGGGCACGGCCTGGCGGCTGACGGACGAGCGCCAGCGCCTGCGGCTGGACCGCCTGGAGGCGGCAAAAAAGCGCTGAGGCGAGGCACTGAGTTTCGCCCTGGCAGGGATCAGGGGAGCGGCTGGGACGGGCAATTGCCGTGGCGTGCGGCGAAAGGCCCTCCACGCCTCAGTTGCAGTAGAACCCATCGTAATTAGTGTTGCCGCAGCCGTTTGAGCAGGCGCCTCCCAACCATCCTTGACTACAGTACGACGGATACATATTGGCGCTGTTGTTGCACTGATCGCCGCCGTGTGTAGTGGAATAGCTGCTGTAGCCCATGGCCTTGCAGACATTGTCCAGGTACGAGGTGTTGCCGTAGGCGACTTCGATCCACTGCACATTGTAGAACGCCGCGCCCTTGGCTTTGAGGCATGCGTTCAGGTCGGCGACCATGATCAGCTTGTCGCCCCCGGGGTCGATGCAGCCGTTGCGCGGCAAGGCCTTGGAGTCGTTGACGCACACCACGCCGCGGCCGGTGCTGTTGGGGTTGCCGCCGCGGCAGTGGCAGCCGTAGCTCAGGCCGTAGTCGGTGTCGACAAAGTTCAGGTGGCACTGCTCCGTGGTCGAAAGCCAAGTGCAGTCCGTGTTGTTGCACACGCCGTTCCAGCCAGCGCCGTTGCTGCAGTCGTAGTAGCCGCTCCAGTTCTTGAGCGAGACATCCTTGCCGCTCGCGTCCCAAGCCGTGTCGACCCAGCGGTCGGCCGTGGGAGAAACCGTCTTGCCGCCGTAGCTGAAGTATTCATTGGGATTGGCCGGATGCCAGCCCGCGCCGCACGCCGTCTCAAAGTCGCCCTTGGTGTACGAACCGTTGCAGCCGACCATCGTGCCGCTGCTGAACACCTGGTCCTCGCTGCCGTCTGCGCAAGCGCCCTGCGAGACGCATTGGCTGTTGATGCAAGCTTTGCCCGCGCCGCAGGCGTTGCCGCACTGGCCGCAGTGGCTGGTGTTGCTGGCCAGCGTGACCTCGCAGCCGTTGGCCAGATTCGCGTCGCAGTTGCCATAACCGCTGCTGCAGCCACAGGTAAAGGACCCCGCGGTGTTGGTGCATGTGCCGTTGCTGCCGCAGCCGCCGTTGTTGGTCTTG
Source organism: Myxococcota bacterium (assembly GCA_044347905.1). Classification (GTDB taxonomy): domain Bacteria; phylum Myxococcota_A; class UBA9042; order UBA9042; family UBA9042; genus SXRM01. The sequence goes on along the minus strand of JBIKTV010000196.1, from coordinate 6,881 downwards.
CACTCGTCGATGTCGGCGCAGGTGAAGCCGTCGCCGCTGTAGCCGGCCTTGCACTTGCACGACACCGACTGGGCGCCCGGCGTGCACACCGCGTCCGCGCTGCAGCTGGTGGCTCCTGCGCACTTGCCGCCGCTGCAGATATCGCCGCCGGTGCAGCCGCTGCCGTCATTGCAACTGGCGGTGTTGTTGGCAAATTGGCAGCCTTTGACCGCGTCGCAGGTGTTGTCCGTGCAGACATTGCCGTCGTCGCAGCTGATCGAGGCGCCGGCCTTGCACGCCCCGCCGCTGCAGGTATCGCCACCGGTGCAGATGCTGCCGTCGGCGCAGGAGGCGCTGTTGTTGCTGTGAAAACAGCCGCCGCTGGCCTTGCAGCCGTCATCGGTGCAGCTGTTGCCGTCGTCGCAGTTGATTTGCCCACCTGAGGCGCAAATGCCGCCGCTGCAAGCGTCTTTGTTGGTGCAGGCGTTGCCGTCGTCGCAGGCGGCGCTGTTGGCCGCTTGTTTGCAGCCGCTGGCTTTGTCGCAGGTGTCATCGGTGCACGGGTTGCCGTCGTTGCAGGTCACCGGGGTGCCCGGCACGCATTTGCCCAGGAAGCACGCGTCGCTCAGTGTGCAGACGCTGCCGTCGCTGCACGGCGCGGTGTTGCTCTCATGGGTGCAGCCGCTGGCGGGGTCGCAGGCGTCGTCGCTGCAGGCATTGCCGTCGCTGCAGTTGAGCGCTGCGCCCGGCACACACTTGCCCCCAGAGCAGATATCTTTGGTGCTACAGGCATTTTCGTCGCTACACGCGCTGGTGTTGGCGCTGTGCACGCAGCCCTTGGCTTTGTCGCAGCTGTCGTCGGTACACGGGTTGCCGTCGTCACAGCTGATGGCTTTGCCCGGCGCGCAGCCTCCGCCCACGCAGGTATCGCCGATGTTGCAGACCGAGCCGTCGTCGCAAGGCAGGCTGTTGGGGGTGGCATAGCAGCCGGAGGATGCGTTGCAAGCATCTGTCGTGCAAAGGTTATTGTCGTCACAGCTCTTGGCCTTGCCCGGCTGACAGCTGCCGTCGCTACAGGTATCGCCTTCTGTGCAGACGCTGTTGTCGCTGCACGGGCCCGCATTGGCCAAAAACACGCAGCCCTTGACGGCATCGCAGCCGTCACTGGTGCAGGGATTGCCGTCGCTGCAGGCCAATTTGCCGCCGCCTTGGCATGAACCGCCGCTGCACGCGTCGCCCAGGCTGCACAGATCGCCGTCGCTGCACGCCGCGCTGTTGGGGGCAAAGGCGCAGCCGCTCTTGGGATTGCAGCTGTCGGTGGTGCAGGGGTTGCCGTCGTCGCACAGCGTGGCCGCGCCGCCCAGGCACACGCCGCCGCTGCAAGTGTCGCCCACGCTGCAGGCGCTGCCGTCGCTGCACTGCGCCTGATCGTCGGGCGCGGTCACACAGCCCTTTGCCGGGTCACAACTGTCTTTGGTGCAAGGATTTTTGTCATCGCAGCTCAGATCCTTGCCTACGCATTTGCCGTCGCTGCAGCTGTCGCCGCTGGTGCAGGCGCTGCCGTCATCGCACGTGCCGATCTTGGGGGGATGCTGGCACTCGGCGCCGCCCATGCAATTGTCGTAGGAACAAGCGTTGTTGTCGTCGCACATCCCGGGGCTGGGCTCGTCGGTCTGGCCGTCGCAGTCGTCGTCCTTGAGGTTGCACTGCTCGGCGCTGGCCGCGGCGGCGTTGCAGGGACTCAGGCCTGCCGCGCTGCAAGTGCGCTTGCCGGTACAGGTTCCCGCGGCGGTGGCGTTGTTGCACGAAGTGCTGAGGCCCAGCTGGACGGCGCGCTCGTCGCAGGGGCACACCAGGTCTTGGCGCACGCACTGCTTGGACTTGACCCCGCCCGCGCTGAGCTTTTCTTGGCAAGCGTAGCCGCCCGGGCATGGCGAGGTGTCGCTGCACGGCGTGCTGCAGAAATAGCCCAGCTGCGAGCCGCTGTTGTCGGTGTAATTGACGCAGCGGTTGTCGGCCCCGCCCAGGGCGGTGTTGCAGTCGCTGTCTTGGCCGCACGGCTCGCACAGCCGCGGGTTGATCTCTGTGCAGACGCTGATGACATCGCCGCCGCTGCCGCTGATCTGCGAGCACTTGAGCCCCTGGGGGCAGCCGCTGACGCACAGGGCCGCGCACTGCTTTGAGGCGCCGATCTCTAGGCACAAGCCGGTGTTGCAGGTGCTGTTCTGGCTGCAGGCGCAGCCCGCCTCGCCGCACGCTGCGTCGCCGCCATCGCTCTTGGCGCCATCGGCCGCACCATCGCCGGCCACCGCAGCGTCGGCCACCGCAGCGTCGGCAAAAGAGTCGCCGCCAAGCCCTTCGCCCAGGTCTAGCAGCGCGGTGTCGGCGGTGGCGCTGTCTTGGCCGTTTACGTCGCCGGAGATGTCAAAAAGCGTGCCCAGGTCTGAAGCGTCGACCGCGGCAGACGGGCCAGGCTCTTCCGTAGAGCTTCCGCAAGCGCTCAGAAAGGCGAGAGAAAGTAGCATTCTCATTGCAGAGCCCAGGGCCCCAGCCCCCAAGGTGGACGCGGATGAAACCCGCACCGAGGGAAGGGGTTTGCGGACGGGGTGGCGGCGCATCGCGGGCTCCTTGCGGCTGGCAGCGCGGCGGGCAATTGATCCTGCCCAAGCGCGCCAGATGCCGCGATCATGACCAACTATGCACGGCGATGCAACAAATCAGGTGTGAAGAGGTGAGGATTCACAAAGCGGGGCCAGCGCTCGCCGCGGCGCTACCGGCCGCCAAACCGCTCATCGGGCCACGGCCTGGCGAATTGCGCCGCCTTGGCATTCTGCGGATTGCACGCAATACTGCCCGTCCATGCAGGCAAAAGGGCCAAGCGCGGGCTTTCCGACCCGCCAAGGGGCTAAACGTGGGGATGTTCAGCTGGTTGCTTGGCAAGAAAGCGTCGCCGCTAGAGGTGTTCGCCCAGGCCATCCCCCACGCGCTTAGCCTTGAAAACGCAGTGGTGTCCATCGATGCCTCCGCAGACACCGCCAGCGTTCAGGGCGACGCGAGCTCGCGGGGCTGGCAGTTCTCTGCGCCCACCCAGGTGCGGGTGACGTGCGCAAAGACCCGGCCCCTGTCGATTTGCCTGACGCACAAGGACAATCTGGCGCTTGGGTTTTCGCTAGAGGCGACTGCCTCGCCGGCGGCTCCCGTCTTTGACATGGCGCTGACCCCGCGGGCGGCGGCTGCCGCGCTGGCCCGGGGCGGTGTGCTGCACCTTGGCCATGGTGTGGCCTGTGACGTCAAGGACATCGACGCGGTCTTGCGACTCTCCGGCGATCTGCTCCAGACGTACTTTCCGCCCCTTCAGGACGGCAGGGTCCGCGCGCTGCGGGTGGGCGGCACAGAGACAGAGCTGGTCTACGGCTTGGCGCTGGCCGAGGGGCTCGTCCACGACAACCTCTGCGAGGATGCCAAGCTGATCATGGAGTTCCTGGAGTTCCGCCGCAAGATCGCCGCTGGGGAGCGCCAGTTGTGCGCCGAGGACAGCCGCGACGGCTTCGCCCAAAAGCTGGCGATCGCGGCCCGGGGCGACGCTTCCAACGCCAGCCTTGACGCGGCGAACCCCAAGCTGCGCGCGGTTCTGTTCCAGGTCGCCGGTATCGCCGCGCGCGCCATCCTGCGGGGGAAGAATGCCGAGCCGCTGCTGCAACTTGAGCTCACCATTGCCGATCGCCCGGGCGCCTTCAAGATCCACCACGACCACCAGGTCCGAGAAGACAAGACGGCCAAGGCGCCCGCCTGGTCAGAGAGCGAAAAGCGCGTATTTCTCGCCAAGAACGCGTTTGTGTCCAGCGCACAAACCGGTGCCGAGGTTGAGTTTTTGCTCGCGCTTGCCCAGGGTGATCGCGAGGCACTGGTAGGCCTTTGCACACAGTTTGACTGTGAAATCGCCTTTGCCAACGGCACGCTGACCGTCGATTTTCGCGAATTGGCGCAGTTTTTCTTCTACGCCGGAAAGGGCCGATCCATCGACGCGGCGGAGGAGCTTGTGGCCATCGCCGCAACCCTCGCAAGAATTGCCCAGGCTTTTCCAGGTCATGCTCCGCCATCGCCTGCGAATAGCCGCGGACCCGCCGCCGCCGAGGCCCTTGAGCTCGCGGGGTGAGCGCCGAGCTGCGAATCTGCCTCGCCCTCCCCCCACGGCGCCGCGCAGCCCTTGCGGAGGGCCCGCAAAGACCCATGTAAACAGCGCTTTGTCCAAACATCAGGAGTCCCTGTGAGCTTTTTGACCCGCTTGTTTGGTTCGCCAGAAGAGAAAAGCCGATTGACCATGCGGCAAATTGCCGAGGCGCTTGCTATCCAGAACCCGGAGATCGCCTTTGACGGCGAGGGGATCGGCTCGCTCAAGGCGGTTTGGAAGGGGGCCTCCCTGCATGTGCGCTACGGCGAAGGAGGAATCCAACGCTGCACCCTCAGCCACAGCTTTCTCAAGCACGGCTTTGACCTGGAGTCCGACCTTGACCGGCGCAACGAACCCATCGAGGCCCTGCCCGACCCGTCCAGCAAGCGCAGCGGCGAGCGCGACGGCCAAGCTCATCTGGGCGGCGGCCTGTTCTGCGACCGAGCGGACCTCAGAAATTTTGCGCGGTTGCCGGAAGACCTGCGATCGCGCATGCCGCAGGCGCTCATCAAAGCGCGCGTTTGCTACTTTCGCGCCGGAAACGGCAACTTTGACGCGACGTTCCACTTGGATAGCGACAACTCCCCCGGCCAAGACCACCTCATCCGCGCCCTGACCCTTGCCATGGAGGTCTGCGAGGCCAGAGGGATTTTGTCGACGCCGGAGGCCCAAGCGCCGGTGACAACTGCCGGTGCAAATGTGGAGTCGCGCGTCTACTCGCCGCTGTCCGTCGCCCGGGGGTGCGCCAGGAAAATGCCCGGCGCGACGGTGGAAGACCTGGGCGGCACGGGCCGAGAGGGCATCTGGGCCCGCGTCAGCTTTGACCACGAAGGCTGTGCGATGCGCCTGGTTTTCTATCGATTTGACGAATTCACCTGCGCGGTTTGGCTGGAGGCAAGAGCCCAGGGAAAGCTTGGCGAATTTGGCGTGATGAAGTTCGATCCGAGCGAAGAGGCGGAGGCAGTCGCAGCGGTCACTGGCGATGACGACGACGAAGACCGCGACGAGGACGATGGGGACGACGACGAGGACGATGGGGACGACGACGATGACGAAAGCGGCGACGAAGACGACGACAGCGACGAGGACGAGGACAAGGACGACAGCGACGCCGGCAGCGGGAGTGACGAAGCCGCCGCTGGGCCTTATGTCCGTATCTTTGTGGGGAAAGACCTCTACGTCGACGGGCCGCGCGCCGCTGCGGAGGCCGCACAGGTTCTGTCGCTCCCGGCGGGTGTGCAAAGCGCACTGCACGCCTTGGTGACTGAGGCGGGGACCGTGGTCCTCAAGCAAGAGGTGCTGTCGCTCAACCTCGGCGAACTGTGCGCTTTTGCTGAGGCAAAAGAACAACACCGCGGCCCACAGGCCTATCCCCTTGCCCTTGGCGCTCGCCTCGCCGCCCTTGCCGCGGCGCTTCCGCCTGCGCGGTAGACGGTGCTTGCGCAGGCTCTCCGCCCGGTCGGTCGGCGCGGATTTGGCATTGGACAGGTGAGGGCCGCGGAGGCGGTGGGCAAAGTGCACAGAATCGGCAAAATCCCCAACATCCACGGCGATTTGACGTAAGGGGGGGTATGTTTGTTTCCGGGCGCGTCGCCCGCGGCGACTAGGCTCGGATTTTTTGGCCGTCCGCCCCGCCCCGCTGGGGCAGCCGCGGAAACGGCCAAAAAACAGCGTCGGACGCTGCCCCTTCCGGGGTCTCGATCCTTCGCGCATCGGGCCCCGGACAGGTACATGGCGATTGTCTGATCCATGACATGGCAGGGGATTTGCCGACCGGGCAAGCGACCGTTACCCGCAGGGCTGAGCCCCGGGCGTCGCGCGGCCTCGACCACCTCCGCGCCCCCACAGCCTCCCAGCCGCGGCGCGCCCGAGGGCTCAGTCGGCCAGCTGGCAAGCTGGACGATAGGGCGCGGTCCAGGCCCAGCCGGAGCGCAGCGGCGGCGGGCCGGGATGCCCCCAACAGCGGCCATGGCCCCGGACAGGTACATGGCGATTGTCTGATCCATGACATTGCAGGGGATTCTGTCATGGGCGCCGCGCGCACCAGCGCCTTCACCCGCCGCCATTGCGCCCCTAGCCGCGCGGCCTAGCTTGCTGCGGGGTGGATCCAACGCCGCCCAAGGCCTACTGCTATGCCGGACCGCGCCGCCCTGACCCGCGAGCTTGAAGAGCGCTTTCGCCACCTAAGTCTGCTGCTTTACGACACAAGTGTCGATCCCAAGCTGGCCGACGCCGCCATCGCTCCGCTGCTCGCCGCCAACGTGACTTTTACGGACCCGTGGCAGCAGGCCTCTGGTCGGAGGAAGTATCGGATAGGGATCGCCGGGTTTCATGCGATGTTTCGCTTCAAGCTCGAGCTTTTCCAGCTGTCCGTGCAGCTAAGCGACGACGCCAGCCATTGCCGGATCCTGGCCGACGGCGTCATGCGCCTGCAGCCCTTAGGCGCATGGTACACGTTTCCGCTGCGGACCCAGCTCGTGTACCAGTGCTCGCTGGCGGCTGACGGCACCCCGACGGTGCTCTCCCACGAAGAGATGTGGAGCCTAGCGGACTTGCTGGCTGCCGTGCCGGTGGGCGGGTCGGTGTATACGCGGCTGTTCCGGCCGGCCTTTGCCCGCGGCTTCTTGCTGGCTTCGCGGCTCAGTGCGCGGGCCCGGGGCATGCTGCCCGCGGATGAGGCGTTGAGGCAACGCTGATTTCTCTGGTTGAGGTTGCGGGCTTCACCAAATGG
>JBIKTV010000677.1:0-2791 GCA_044347905.1 Myxococcota bacterium | reverse complement strand
CCTGCAGCGCGGACGCCGGCCTGTGGGAGCTGCGGGGCGACTCGCGGGTCCACACCTTTTCGGCCGTCATGTGTTGGGCCGCATGCGATCGCCTGGCCCGAATCGCGGCCCAGCTCAGCCTGCCAGACCGCGCGCAAGCATGGGCGGATCGAGCCAAAGCATGTCATCAGGTCATCGTCGAGCGCGCCTGGAACGAAGATCGGCAGACCTTTGTGGCTACCTTTGGCGGCGACAGCTTGTTCATCCTGAATCGACCTCTGGTGGAAGAAGATAGCGAGATCACATCGATTGACTATGGGCCGATTACATCGGGCCGACAAACTCGAACTGCACCGAGCTATGCGCTCCGCGGTAGTTGCTGCCGAGGTTATAGCTGTGGTAGGCGTAGTTGTTGCCACCGGAGTTGTGGATGTCCACGCGGAACCACTCGCCTTCTTTGAAGGGCCACATCATGTCGACCGATTGATCCTGCCAAGTATTGAAGGAGTGGTTGTGGCCGTAGTGGATATAGTCCCAGCCGTTCTTGACGATTCGGACGTGGGCCCAGTTGGCCTGGTTGGCAATGCCGAACCAATTGATCCGGTACCAGCCGGCCCTCTTGACGGTGACGGTGCCGCCCGGATCGATGCTCAGGTAGTCGCTTGCGGTGTTGTTGTCTGAGGCGTTGAGGCAGTAGGTGTTCCAGCTGCCACCCTGGCCATGGCTTGTGCAGCCGCCCGACCAGATGATGGGCTTGGGCCGAGCGACCATCCACTTATAGGCATTGCCGGCGCTGAGGGTCGGAGAGACCGTGCACGCCTCCAAGCCGTTGACGCCCGCCGTGTAGCGCAGCATACCGACGTTGCTTGCATCACAGGTGGTGGTTGGCGAGCCGATCTTGAGGCCGCTGGTCGCAGTCGTCGCCCCATCAACAATCAGGTCGCCCTTGATCTGGATCTTCTTGCTCGACAGGGTCTGGATGTTGACGCTCCAGTTGAACTTGCCGTCAAAGACGAAGGGCGGCGTACCCGGCGGCACGCTGATCGCCAAGGTGTCTTTTACAGTGATCGACCAGTTGCCCTTGATGTTCTTGCCGAGCCAGTCCTTGTCCATGTCGCCGGTGTCGACCTTGTCCGCGTCGTTGTACTTGGCGACCAGCGTCGTGCCGGTCTTGGAGCCCTTGTACAGGATGTACGGGGTGGTCATGCCGGGGCCATACAGCTCGACGGTCAGCTTGGACACGTCGGAGTTGCCGGCGTTGAACTCGACCCAGATCTTCTGAGCGACGCCGATGTCTGGGAAGGCCAAGGTATCGGTGACGCCGGCGGAGAAGCCGTCTTTGATCTGCACGTCTTTGGTGCCGTCGGTCTTGTCGACAAACTGGTTCCAGATGAGGTCGTTAGAGACCTCATTGATCATGTCTGCGGCGATGCCGGCGCTGGCGCACTCGTAGGACCCGTCGGCCTTGATGCCCTTCATCACCAAGTTGGTGCCGCAGGCCGAGTCGATCTTGGCCATGACCGGCTTGTTGGTCAGGTCGGCATAGGAGCCAGACGTGGCAACCTTGGCCAAGGTGGGCAGATCCTTCAAGTCGTTGTAGCTGCCAGTGCCGGCCACCTTGGCGAGGCTGGCGGCCTTGACGTAGTCGCCGAGGTCGGCGGACTTGGCATAGCTCGACAGGTCGGACGTCTTGGCATAGGCGCCGAGATCGCTGGCTTTGGCATAGGCCGACAGATCGGCCGTCTTGGCATAGGCGCCGAGGTCGGCGGCCTTGGCGTAGGGCTGCAGCACCCCAGCGTCGAGGTTGCCGGCTTTGAGGCAGCCCGTGCACTCCAAGCCCTCGGCAATGGCGGCTCGCAGCGCAAATGGCGCGGCTCCGAGCGGCTTGCGCGGCAGCTCCGGGTCGGTGCCGATCTGCACGCCGATCCAGGCTGTCGAGAGGCTTAACGCCGCAGCCGACAGCGGCGTCTTGGAGCCGATCTGGTAGCTGAACTGGCCGCCCTTGGCGGCGATGGTCACGCCGCTTTCGGTCCAGACGGCGCTGCCGCCGGTCTCTGCGCCATAGATGCTGACGGAAACCGTATAGTTGCCGTCGGCAGCGGGGCCACCGCCGGACGACATCAGCACGCCTTCGATGGCGCTGGTGGTGGGGACGGCGGCCTGGGCTGAGGTCGCAGCCCCAGTCAGCAGCGTGGCGAGCACCCAGGCGCTCAGACGGATTTCCTTCATGTGTACCTCTCTAGAACCAGTTGGGCAAACTTGAGAATCGAATGGGAACCGCAGCGCGGCTTAGCGAAAAAAGAACTCGGTGCATAGGACACGCAAACGGCCCGACCAACCATTGAACGACCCCGCCAGCGCCATCTCGCCCCCGACCAAGACCATCCCAGCCGTCACCGACGAGCCTACGCCGGCAAATCCCCACCGTCAACCGCCAAATATGACGTCAGTTCAGGCTTATCCGCCCGGTCCGCGCAAGGCTCCGCCACCCAGCAGACCGTCAGGTCCCCCAGCTACGCTGCCCAATCCTCGGCCGGCAGCTCGTCAAAGAACGGTTCGCCCGGCTCCTCGTCGACGCCGTCCTCCTCGACCGGTAGCCCAGCGTCATCGAGATCCCCCGGGAACAGCTCCTCCGGCGGCCCACGCACCCGCCAGACAGGATCCTCAGGCTTTGTCAGTGCTTCGGTAGCCAGCCCGAGGTGCGCCAGGATCCTCCTGACCACCGACGGCTGGTCGATAAGCGCCACCAGCTTGCGCCGTCCGCCACAATTGCATTGTAAAACATCCGCTTTCCACGCCAGCCTCATCGCCA
>JBIKTV010000676.1:0-2797 GCA_044347905.1 Myxococcota bacterium | reverse complement strand
GCAAAGCCAGCGACAAGCCCGTCAGCTGCTACAGCGGCAACCAAGAATGGCTGGGCAAGGGCATCTGCATTCAGGGCGCGCACCAGTGCAAAAACGGCTTCTGGAGCGGGTGCTTGGGCGAGGTTATGCCCGAGCCTGAAAAGTGCGACAGCAAAGACAACGACTGCGACGGCGAGACCGACGAGGGCGTCAAGTCGACCTGCGGCACCTGCGATCTCACCTGCAACGAGCAGAAAATCGGCGCGGCCAGCCCGCTGAAGTGGAACCTGAACAGCGAGAATTCCACCGGCTTGGGCCTGACCCCCAAGGGCGACGTGACCTTGGACACCTCGCAGATCAGCCTCAAGCTGAAGTTCCTTTGGGCATCCAACTCGCCGCAGAACACGGTGAGCAAGGTGGACTGCAAAACCATTAAGGAAATCGGCCGATATCCCGTCTGCCAAGACCCATCGCGCACCTCGGTCGATTTGGACGGCAATGTCTACGTGGCCTGCCGCGGCGACGCCCGTGTGACAAAAATCGCTGCAGAGTCAAAGGATTGTGTTGACAAGAACGGCAACGGCGTCATCGACACGTCGAGCGATCTGAACGGCGACGGCAGCATCCAGCCCAATGAGATGGTGACCAACGACGAGTGCGTGTTGTTCATCGTGCAGCCTCTGGGCCCCGGCTCCAACAGCGCCATTGCCCGCGGCGCCGCGGTAGACAAGAACAACAATGTTTACATCGGCTTTTGGAGTCAAGGCAAGGTCGCCTACGTCGATGGCAAGACTGGAGCGACGATCAAGGTGATCGACTGGGGCTGCGGCACTTATGGCCTAGTGGTCGATCAGAAAGGCTATTTGTGGGGCCAAGGTTCAGCTTGCGGCAGTTTGATGATGTACAACCCCATGACCGACAAGTCGACCAAGGTGGCGTCCTACGGTTCGGCGGGGGTGAGCCCTTACGGCATCAATGTCGACGGCGCCGGACGCGTTTGGTTGGGCGGCTCGCCCGTGTCGCGCTACAACCCCGTGGACGGCACCTGGCTCAAGTGCCAGACCAGCTGCGCAGGCCTTGCGACCTCCAACGACGGCATGGTGTTCCTGGCCAAAGACAGCGGCGGCATTGGCAAGATCGACGGCGAGACCTGCCAGGACCTGGGCACCGTGCAGTTGTCGGGACACGCGCCCCACGGCGTAGCTCTTGATTTTGATGGCTTTGTCTGGGGCGTCAACTGGACGGCCGGCAACTCAGTGGACAAGATCGACCCCGGCCCGGCCAAGGGCAAGATCGGCTCGCTGATCGGCACCCGCGGCATTGGCAGCAGTCCGTACACGTATTCCGACATGACCGGCTACACGTTGAACTACTTTACCGCACCCAAAGGCCAGTACAGCACAGTGTTTTTTGGTGGCCTGACCTACAACCCGGTGACGACGAGCCAGCCCAAGCAGGTGTGGCAGTCGATCTCCGCCGAAGCGGAATTGCCTGAGGGCACCGCCCTGCGGTTCCGCCTGCGCGCGGGCAATACCAAGGGCGAGCTGGAGGCGGCCAAGTGGAGCGAGCCCATCGACTTCCCTCCTGCGGTGTTCCCGTATAATGTGGCGACGATGGGTATTGTGGGGAACCTGCTGCAGGTCGAAGTGCAGCTGACCACCAAAGACAAGAAGGTGGCGCCGGTGCTTAAGTCGCTGTCGGCCAAGTCGAAATTGATGTGAGGACCTGTCCGAGCATCGCTCGAACCGGTCCTTGCCGCTGGGTGGGTCGCAAGTTCGCGTCCTAGCTGTCCGTCTCACCGCTCCGTGTCCATCAAGGTGATCGACCTATTTCAGGACACTTCCTAATTCCCGGGCGCCGCAGGGCGACTCCGCAGCCAGGAGGGGCAGATGCCAAAGGTCAACCAACGGCCACTCACTCGGGCGCGGCGGAGCGCAGCTGAGATCGGCGTGTTGCTGGGCCTGCTGCTGGCGGGCGCGGCGTGCAGCAAATCCGCCGATACCGGCACGCAATCCGCTGGAACGTCTGGCTTTACCCTGCCCGGCGCCAAAGACGGCTTTGGCGGCGGCCTAGGCTCTGACGTGCAAGCCCCCAAGCCGGATACGACGGCTGCAGCGGACGAAGAGCAGGCCCAAGAGGACAGCGCCACCGAAGAGCCGACCGGAACCGACCAGGACGCCGCAGTGGATCCAGATGCGCAGGGCGAAGACGCCGGCGGCGCGGACGCCGAGGGCAGTGATGCCGAAGCTGCGGATGCAGAGGGCAGCGATACCGAGGGCTCGGACGCAGAACAGCCCGATACAGCAGGCGATCCAGACAGCGGCGAGCCGGCTTGCCAGGTCGACGACGACAACGACGACTACGGCCTCGGCTGCCCCAACGGCGACGACTGCGACGACATGAACCCCAACTTTACCGTGAGTTGCCCGGATTGCAGCAAGCCCGGCACCGCCGGTTGCCTGTGCAAAGCCAGCGACAAGCCCGTCAGCTGCTACAGCGGCAACCAAGAATGGCTGGGCAAGGGCATCTGCATTCAGGGCGCGCACCAGTGCAAAAACGGCTTCTGGAGCGCGTGCTTGGGCGAAGTGATGCCCGAGCCTGAGAAGTGCGACAGCAAAGACAACGACTGCGACGGCGAGACCGACGAGGGCGTCAAGTCGACCTGCGGCACCTGCGATCTCACCTGCAACGAGCAGAAAATCGGCGCGGCCAGCCCGCTCAAGTGGAATCTGAATAGCGAGAATGCCACGGGCTTGGGCCTAGATCCGCAGGGCAACGTGATCTTGGACGCCAGCCAAATCTCGCTCAACCTCAAGTT
>JBIKTV010000675.1:0-2802 GCA_044347905.1 Myxococcota bacterium | reverse complement strand
ATAGGCTCAAGATCGCGGCGCTTTTTGCCAAGGGCCCGCAGCTGCTTTTGGTCGGCGCGGATGGTGTCTGACAGATAGCTCATGGTCTCTGCAAGGTTTTTGACCCGGGTCTCGCCAACGGCCAGCTCCCGCGGCAGTTTGTCGATGGATAGCATCCGCAGCGCTTCAAGGCGCTTGATTTCCTCTTGCAGGTTGCGCTCTTCGTCGGCAATTTCGCCTAGTTGATCGCTCACTTCTAGAAACGCCGCCTGGGCCTTGCGCAGCGATTCTTCGGCAGCTTCCGCGGCGAACACGGGTTGGATCGCCACGTCCAGAATCTGCGCCGCCCCCGCCGGCTCGACGGCCACGCGCAGCGACTCGGCGTCGATCCACCCGGGCAGGCGGGCAAAGGCAAAGCGCCCCGGCTCAGCACCGCGCAGTTCGACACTGGCCTGGCGCGTGACCTGGGCGCGATCGGCGAACACCGTGACCGCGCTGATGCGGCTCGACACGACCTCGGGCTCGCTGGCGTACGCCGGTTGGGCCAGCAGCGCCAACAGCGCCACAGCCGCGGCGAGCGGCCAGCGCCGCCCGCCGGCCTGCTGGATCCCCTTGTTATCTGAGGCTTCTTGTGTCATCCGATCCTCCCGACCCAGGGCTGCCGCCCACCTGCGCAGCCTGAACCGGGCTTGGACGCATGAATGCGCCGGGGGATCTGCGGGGGCGGAACAATTCTGCGATTGGTCAATTCCATGTTTCTGTTTAGGCAGTTGTGCGCGATGCGCGAGGGATGGTGACCCTGAAAGGGCGGCGTGCGACGCCGCTTTTTGCCCCAGGCGGCGGCCGCCCCGCAGGGGCCGGGCGAGGCCGCGGGCAAAAAGTCCCAGCCCGGTCGCCGCAGGCGACGCGCCCAAACCCCGGGGCGTATCGGACGCTGCCCTCAACACCGGCAAGGGTCTGGCAAATCCCGGCGGCAGGGACGGCCACCCTGCCCTGCGGAATTCGCTGCTGGGCGCACACACACGGGCCTTGCGTATCACATCGGACAGTAGCATGGCTACTTGTAAGTACCCAGCGGCGCGAACCCGGAGCGACCTTCGGCCCCAAGCGAGCTGCCGCGCCAGTTGACGCCCCAGCCCGCCGCGCATAGCCTCAAGCCCTGCCCCCTAGGAGTTCCGATGGCCTTTGCATCCTTGAACTGGCTCGCCATCCTCGGCGCGACCTTTGGCGCATTTCTGGCCGGCGGCCTGTGGTTTGGCCCCAAGACCTTCTTCCCCGTGTGGTGGCGGGCGATGGGCCGCGATCCCAGCGTCAAGCCGGCCGGCGACATGAACATGGGCCTGCTTTTTGGCTCCACCGCCGCCGCGGCCTTTGTGCAAGCCGTGGTCGTCGCGCTGGTGTGCCAGCTGAGCCGCGCGGGAAACCCGGCCTTTTCGGCGGTAGACGGCGCGCTGGTCGGGGCGCTGCTGGGCGTGGGACTGGCAGCGGCTTCGTCCCTTTCGCACCGGCTATTTGGCGGGTTTGGCTATAAAGTCTGGCTCATTGAGGTGGCTAGCGACGCGCTGAACCTGACGATCATGGGCCTGATCATTGGCAATTGGCCGTGAAATCGCGGGCAGCGGCGGTCGCACTCTTGACCCTGGGCTTGCTGGGCGGCACCCGCGGCTGGGCGGCCGATGCAGAACAGCCTCCGTCGCAACAGGGGGACCTGGCCAGAACCGCTGAACGTGCATGGGATTTCTCCAATTGGCGCGTCATAGCTCTGGCCAACGGCCAAGTGCAGCTGTGGGATCTCAGCGATCCCGCCCGACCCATGCTGCGCGACACCCGCCAGGTCGACGGCGAAGTGCGCCTTGCGGCTATCGAAAACGGCGAATTGCGCCTCACCGTGCAGACCACAAAGGCCCTGCGCTGGCGGATGGAGCCCACCGGCCAACTCGTTGCCCTGCCTGGTGAATTGACCCCGCAGGCCTGCCCCGCGCTGGTGGCGCCGCATCAGCCGCGAAGTCCAAGTCGCTATCTGGGCGTGGTGCAGGCGGTGGAGGCGGGCGAGGCGGTGATTGCCCTGGCTGAAGGCGCGGATGTCTGGCTGGACCAGTCGATCGCCTTGGTGGCTGGGGAGAATTCTATAGACGATGCGGCGCTTTCGCGGCAGGTGCTGGCCGTCAGCCGCATGGCCGGGCGCACGGCCTACGCCGAACTGCCGCGCGGAGAGACCGCCACCGCCGGCGAGCTGGTGGTCGCGACCGGGCAATCGCCGGAGGTCCACCGCTGGGAGCCGGCCAAGCTGGCGTATGAGCGCTGGTGGGTCGCCGGCATCGCCCCGGTGCTGCCGATGGAGACGACCGTGGGAATGGGCGTGTTCGCGACCGCGGGCGCACGGCTGTCTGGCCCTTGGGAGGGTGAAGTTCGCGTATCGCCTATGTATTTGCTCGCTAACGGCTCCTTGGGTCCAAGCCTTGTGACGGCGGCGGTGCGCTACGACGAGGACTACTGGGCCCTTGGCCTGGGCGGCGGCGGCTTGTATGCCACCAATGACTCCTGTGGGTGGTCTGATATGGACGCGGAATCGCCCGGTTTTGGCCAATCGCGGCCACAGTGCCTGGACTGGCGGCCAGCGCTGACCGCAGAGGCGCGCTTGGGGAGCAGAGACGGCCTGCACCTAGCCCTACGCTTTGCCTGGGACGACCAGTTCCCAGACCACACGGCGCTGGTGGACGGCACTTTTGCCCTGCCCTTGAGCCGCGCGGCCGACGCCGGCGTGCAGTGGACCGCAAGCCATCATGTGAATCGCGCAGAGGTTTTTGGCCGGTACGCCTTGAT
>JBIKTV010000674.1:0-2804 GCA_044347905.1 Myxococcota bacterium | reverse complement strand
GCGGAACCGGTCTTGCCGCCGTTGTACAGCAGGTACGGGGTGCTCATGCCGGGGCCGTACAGCTCGACGACCACCTTGGAGACATCCGAGTTCGACACGTTCAGGTCAACCCAGAGCTTCTGGGTCACGCCGACGTCCGGGAACGCCAAGGTGTCGGTGACGCCTGCGGCGAAGCCGTCTTTGATCTGCACGTCCTTGGTGCCGCTCATGCTGTCGACGAACTGGTTCCAAATGAGATCATTGGAGATCTCATTGATCATGTCCGGAGCGATGCCGGCCGTGACGCACTCGTACGAGCCGTCGGCCTTGAGGCCTTTCATGACTAGGTTGGTGCCGCAGGCGTCGCCCAGCTTGGCCATCACCGGCTTGTTGGTCAGGTCGGCGTACGAACCGCTGGCGGCGACGGTGGCGAGGGTCGGCTTGTTGAGCAGATCCGCGTAGCTGCCGGTGCCGGCGACCTTGGCGAGGCTGGCGGCCTTGACGTAATCGGCCAGATCCGAAGCCTTGGCGTAGGTGGAGAGGTCCGAGGTCTTGGCGTAAGCGCCCAGATCGCTGGTCTTTGCGTAGCCGCTGAGGTCGGCGGTCTTGGCATACGGTGCCAGATCCGCGGACTTGGCGTAGGGCTGCAGCACCGCGGCGTCCAGGTTGCCGGCCTTGAGGCAGCCGGTGCACTCCAGGGCTTCGGCGACGCCTGCGCGCAGGGCATACGGCGACGAGGCCAAGGCCTGGCGCGGCAGCTCCGGATCGCTGCCGATCTGGATGCCGATCCAGGCCTTAGAGAGGCTCAGGGCCGCGGCGGACAGCGGGGTCTTGGAGCCGAGCTGGTAGCTGAACTGGCCGCCCTTGGCAGCGACGGTCACGCCGGACTCCGCCCAGACGGGGTTGCCGCCGGTCTCCGCGGAGTAAATGCCGATGGTGACGGTGTAATTGCCGTCCGCGGCGGGGCCGCCGCCGGAGGAGAGCAGCACGCCCTCTAGGGAAGAAGTCGTCGGGACGGCGGCGCTGGCCGAACCGGCCAGGAGGCTGGACGCCAGGGCGGCAGCGGCCCAAGCAGTGCGAAGAGTGAGGCGATTCATAGATCTCCTGGAGGCGAGCGAGGCGAAGACTGATCATCAGCGGTCGCCGGGCAGCGCGTTGGGTAGTTCGCGGGCCCACAATCGGGCGCGTGCGAACGGGGCGTCAAAACAACCGCGGGCGCCGCAGGGGCCGTGAGAGCACGGATTCCCAGGGCGCCCGCGGGGTTAGGTCGACTGCGTGCTACTGTTCCCAGCCGCCCGTGGCCGAGTCGAGGTCGTCGATGAATTCGAGACCCGCAGGCAGCTTGAGGGAGTTGTTGTAGAAGCCCTGAAAGATCTTGCGCAGTTGGAGGTTGTAGCCCCAGGAATAGGGATGCGAGCCCGTGGACTGGAAGATCACCGTGCTGACGCGGTTCTTTGGAATGGTGATGTTGAAGGTGGCGTCACAGACGCTCTGGCTATTGCAGGGGCTGTTCCAGACATTGCTGCCGTTGAGGGCGACGGACGCGTTCTCGCCCCAGCCTGTGTAGGCCGAGTAGGTCCAGGCGACCGGCCACGTAATGTCATTGGCGGTGTTATTCCGAACGCGGAACAGCGACAGAAACACCCGACCATTGGTCGAGGAGTACATCAGGTACACTTCCGACCACAGCAGCGCGTTCTGGCCAGCCCAGCCCTTGTTCGTGAACAACGTGCGGAGCGACTCTTTGTTGCTGCTGATGTTCGCCGCGGTGGCGTTGCCGTCCGTCCAAGTACTCGGGGCCACGCCACCAAAGTAGAAGGGGTTATCGCCGCGCATCCAGCCTTCAGCCGCTTCAACGTAGGTATTGAAGAAGGCGTAGCGGTAGGTCGCGGGCTTCAAGATACCGGTCGAGGTGTTGATCTGATTGACATTCAGCTTGCCGCCAATCGTCACATCGTTGTCGACAATCAAATTCCCCTTAATCTGCACCTTCTTGCTCGACAGGGTCTGGATGCTGATGCTCCAGTTGAACTTGCCGTCATAGACAAACGCGGGCGTGCCAGGCGGCACCGTAATCGCCGCGGTATCCTTGACCGTGATCGACCAGTTGCCCTTGATGTTCTTGCCCAGCCAGTCCTTGTTCATGTCGCCGCTGACCAGCGCATCGCCGTCATTGTACTTGGCGACCACTGCGGAACCGGTCTTGCCGCCGTTGTACAGCAGGTACGGGGTGCTCATGCCGGGGCCGTACAGCTCGACGACCACCTTGGAGACATCCGAGTTCGACACGTTCAGGTCAACCCAGAGCTTCTGGGTCAGACCGACGTCCGGGAAGGCCAGGGTATCGGTCACGCCTGCGGCAAAGCCGTCTTTGATCTGCACGTCCTTGGTGCCGCTCATGCTGTCCGTGAACTGATTCCAGATGAGATCGTTGGAGATCTCATTGATCATGTCCGGGGCGATGCCGGCGGTGACGCACTCGTACGAGCCGTCGGCCTTGAGGCCCTTCATCACCAAGTTGGTGCCGCAGGCGTCGCCGAGCTTGGCCATCACCGGCTTGTTGGTCAGATCGGCGTACGAACCGCTGGCGGCGACGGTGGCGAGGGTCGGCTTGTTCAGCAGATCCGCGTAGCTGCCGGTACCGGCGACCTTGGCAAGGCTGGCGGCCTTGACGTAGTCGGCCAGATCCGAAGCCTTGGCGTAGGTGGAGAGGTCAGAGGTCTTGGCGTAAGCGCCCAGATCGCTGGTCTTTGCGTAGCCGCTGAGGTCGGCGGTCTTGGCATACGGTGCCAGATCCGCGGACTTGGCGTAGGGCTGCAGCACCG
>JBIKTV010000673.1:0-2814 GCA_044347905.1 Myxococcota bacterium | reverse complement strand
GCGTCGCCGCTGCAGGTCTTGGGGCTCGCGCCCTTGCACACGCCCGCGCCGTCGCAGCTGTCGACCGCGGTGCAGGCGTTGCCATCGTCGCACACCGCGCCGCTTCCGGCGTTGTAGGCGCTGCAACCCTTGACCACCTCGTCGCATTTGCTGGGCTTGCACGCCGTGCCGGTGCAGGTCACAGGGGTGCCCGCCGCGCAGCCGCCCTTGCCGTCGCATTTGTCGCCGCTGGTGCAGGCCAGGCCGTCATCGCACTGGGTCGTGTTGGATTTGGGCTGGCTTTTGCACTGCTTGGCCGCCTCGTCGCACACGCCGTCGCTGCATTTGCCGTTGAGCGAGCTGCAGTCCAAGGCCGCGGTGCTGGCGCAGACGCCGCTGGCGTTGCACTTGTCTCCGGTGGTGCAGTATTTGCCGTCGTCACAGGTGGTTCCGCCGGCCACGGGCGTCTTGACGCAGCTGGCCTTGTCGACCGCCGTGGCCACGCAGCTGCCCTTGTTGCACTGGTCGCTGCTGGCGCTGCAGTCCAGCGGCTTGCCCGCGCTGCATTTGCCGGCCTGGCAGCTGTCGCCCTGGGTGCAGCCGTTGCCGTCGGCGTCGCAGCTGCTGCCATCGGTCTTGGCGACTTTTTGGCACTGGCCGCTGCCCGGGTCACAGGCGGCGTTGTTGCATGCATCGGCCAAAGCACTGCAATTTACTGGCTTATTGCCGCTCTTGCACGCCCCCGCCTGGCACACGCCGCTGGCCGGGAGCTGGCATTTGTCGCCGGTGTCGCAGCTCGCGCCGTCCGCCGCGCTGGAGATGACGCACTTGTTTTGCACGCACTTGTCGACCGTGCACGGGTTGTTGTCATTGCACGCGCTGTCTTCTTTGCACGCGCACTCATTGGTGCCGACGCACTTGCCCGCCTTGCACGCGTCTTTGGTGCAGCTGTCGCCGTCGTCGCATTTGGCCGTGTCGTCCGCCGGGAACAAGCAGCCGGCCTTGGCGTCGCAGCTGACCGCGGTGCAGGGATTGCCGTCGTCGCACAGGGCCGCGTCGGCTTTATTGGCGCATTGGCCCGTCTTGGCGTCGCAGCTGTCCACCGTGCAGGCCACGCCGTCATCGCAGGCGACCTTGGTGCCCGCACAGGCTCCGCCGCTGCAGCTGTCGTTGGTCGTACAGGCGCTGCCATCGTCACAAGAGCCGCTGGCCGCTGCGCTTTTGCAGCCCAGCACTGGGTCGCAGGCGTCGCTGGTACAGGGGTTGGCGTCGTCGCAGTTGGCCGCTTGGGCGCCGGTGCAGACGCCCTTTTGGCAGCTGCTGGAGGTCGTGCACGCATTGCCGTCGTTGCAAGCCGAGCCATCGGTGGCGGCCTGGGCGGCGCACTGACCGGTCTTGACGTCGCAGCTGATGGGGGCGCAGTTGTCGCCGCTTGGGCACTGCACTTCTTTGGCCGGGTCGGCGACGCAAACGCTTGCGACACAGGTGAGCGGCCCCAGGCACAGGTTGGTCTGGGCGGCGGCGCAGTCGGCATCGCTGGTGCAAGCGCAGGTCGACGTACCCGTACATTTTCCCGCCTTATCGCAGACTTCGCCCTTGGTGCAGGCGTTGCCGTCATCGCAGGTGCCCCCCGGGGCGGCGGCGCTGGCCGTGCAGCCCAGGGCCAAGTCGCAGCCGTTGTCCGTACAGGGGTCGCCGTCGTCGCAGGTCTTGGCGTCGGGCTGGTGCTGGCAGCCGCTGCCGGGCTTGCAGGTGTCCAAAGTACACTCGATCAGGTCATCGCAGCTGGCAGAAACACCTTTGCACGCGCCAAGTTTGCAGGCATCGCCGCTGGTACACGCGTCGCCGTCGTCGCACAGCGCGGACAGATCGGTGATGGGCTCGTGGCGGATCTGCACGCCCTGGTCGCACCAGTCTTTGGTGCAGGGGTTGCCGTCCTCGTAGTCGGCCGCGGTCGCCGGCACGCACTCGCCGGTGCTGCACTTCTTGCCGCAGACGCCAAATCCGCAGGCGGTGCCGTCGGTCACGGGGGTGGGCGCGCACTCGCCCGCTTGGTCGCAGCGCGGGGTGGCGCAGTCGCTGGCGGTCGCGGTCAAGCTCTTGCACACCGTGCCGGGGGCCATGGGCTGCAACTGGCAATAGCCCTTGTGGCATCGCGGCAGTTTGCAGGGGGTTTTGCCCGGCAAGCTGATGCAGTCGTAGTCGGTGACGCACTCACTGCCCTGCGGCACGTCGTCGCCCGCGGAGACATCCTGGGCCGCGTCGATCGCGTCTTGGCCCTGGCTGTCAGCGGCCGTGGCCGAGCCATCGCCGCCCTGATCGCCGCCCAGATCGCCGGATATTTGGCTACCGCTGGGGTCTTGGCCCTGCACTGCCACTTCGCCACAGCCTACCGAGGCGGCGATGAGCCAAAAGCCCAACCAGAGGCGGGCAGAGGTCGACGATTTGGCCATGGGAGGTCTCCTGGGTGCACAGTTGAGCGCGAGTCCCAGAAGCATACGGGAGCCCGCGGCCCGCGTCGACCGCTGCGGCTGTTTTGCGCGGCAAAGCCTACCTTATGCCGCAAGGCGGCTCAGGGAGAGTCGATCTCCGCCGGTGCAGCTACTTGCAGTCGCCGGAGCAGTTGCTCTTGGTCTCGCCCGCTTCGCAGATCTTGTTGCCGCACACGCCGGCGCAGGTGCCGTAGCCGTCGCACTTGCCGGGCAGGTTGCTGGCGTCGGCGCAGACGGTGCTCTTGGCCACCGGCTTGGTCTTGCACAGGCCCAGCAGACAACTATCGGAGGTACAGGCATTATTGTCGGTGCAACTGCCTTCGCAACTGCAGCCGAGCAGACC
>JBIKTV010000672.1:0-2820 GCA_044347905.1 Myxococcota bacterium | reverse complement strand
TTCTGGAGGGTTCGGAGCGCATTGAACTGGTGGTGCGCGATCGCGCTTCTGGGCTGGAGCTGACGCGCATCCCCCAGCAGCGCAACAACGACTACACCATCGACTACCGCGAGGGCCGGCTGATTTTCAAGACGCCCATCACCAGCGCGGTCGATGGCGCCCTTGGCAGTGGCGCGGTTGGCCTGCCGGGCGGACACCTAGCTTGGAATGGCCAGCCGGTCTTCCTGGAAGTGGTGTATGAGTCCAGAGGCATGAACGGCGCGGACAGCGCGGCCTTTGGCGGCCAGGTGCAGCAGAACCTGGTGGGCGGAAAAGTGAGTGTGGGTGCAGCGTTTGTCCAAGAAGGCCGCAGCGACAGCGATCCGACCTACCGCACCGTGGGCGCCCATGCCAAGGTGCAGATCGCCCCGCGCAGCCAGGCCAGCGTCGAGTACGCGTACAGCCAGTCGCGCGACACCCTGCTCTCCGCCTCTGACGACGGCGGCTTGACCTTTGGCACGCCCAAGTACGCCACGGTGCTGGGCGGCAATGGCCAGGCCGTCTCGGGCCAAGCGGTCAAGGCCCAGGTCGAGGTCAGCCTCAGCGACTTTACCAGCCAGCCCGCGCAGTTGCCCAAAGACGCCACCCCAAGCGAGAGCGGCAGGGTCAAGGCGTGGTACCAGTGGGTGCAGCCGGGCTTCCAATCGGGCGGCACAGTGGCGCAACAGGGCCAGCAGCGCTTTGGCGTGGACAGCAGCTTTGCGATGTCCAAGAAGAACGTGCTGACCCTGCGCTATGACGGCCTCATGGCCGAGGGCAAGCCCGACCTGTTTGGCGGCCCCGGGTTGCAGAGCCAGTGGGGCCTGGGCGCCCAGGCCAGCGCCGGGTCCTTCTCTGCCTGGAATCGCCACACCGTGCTGCTGCAGGACACCCACAAACTTTCGCCGGCGTGGACGGCCACCAGCGGCGCCTCTTGGGGCTGGGCGGAGACGTTTGGCCAGAGCGGCGCGGCGAGCGGCGCCCACAGTGTCACCGTCGGCGGCGGCGCGGCGTGGCGGGCGACGGATCGGCTGACCCTGCGCGGCGACCAACAGCTCATCGCGCTTGGCGATTCAGCGCAGCTGCGCGGCTGGGGCGACCACCTGATCAGCAGCCTGGGTGCGGACTACAAGCTCGACAAGGCCCTGGCCCTGACCCTGAACCAGCGCCTGGGCTGGGGGGGCCAGAACAGCACAGCGGCGGGCCTGCGCACCATGATCGACAAGGACACCGCCCTGTACGCCCAGCAGCGCCTGGAGGACACGCTGCAGACCGGCCGGCTGGTCAGTGCCACGGTGTTGGGCGCCGAGCAGCGCTGGGGCCAGGACCAGAACAGCCGCGGCTTTGCCGAATACCAGATCGACGCGCTGGGCACCGGGGCACAGAACCGCGCGGTCATGGGCGTGGGCAAGCGCTTTCAGCTGAGCGAAGCCCTGCGCTTGGACGCCGGCTATGAGCGCCAGCAGGTGTTCAGCGGTCCCAGTGGGGCGATGAGCCGCGACGCGCTGTCTTTGGGCGGCGAGTGGCTCAAGAGCGACTGGTGGAAACTGACCAGCCGCCAGGAGATGCGCCTGGACGCGGGCGATCCGTCGACGGGCGGGGTGCGCAAGCTGCAGATCCTCTCGCTCAACAACGGCCAATTGGCCCTGAGCCGCGAGTTGACCCTGTTTGGCCGCGCGAACTACACCCGCACCCACAACCAGACCGCCGACGCCATAGAGGCCGAAGCCCTGGAATCGACCGTGGCCGTGGCGTTTAGGCCGATTCGCAGCAACTGGCTGAACGTGCTGGGCAAAGCCACGCGGCTGCTGGAGCAGCGCCCGGCCAATGAGGCGAGCGGCGCGCAGTTGCGCTCAGACAAGCTGATCCTGGCCCTGGAGCCGAGCGCGGAGCTGCCGATGCGCCTGCAGCTGTCGCAGAAGTGGGCGTGGCAGTCGGCGACGGAGCAGATGACCGGCCAGGAGTTCTCCGCGACGTCAGACCGCTGGCTGTGGGTGACGCGGCTGGCGTGGCACACGACGGATGCCCTGGATCTGGCGGCGGAATACCGCTGGCTGACCACGCCGCTAGTCAGCGACACCAAGCACGGCGCGCTGGCGGAAGTGGCGTATCTGTTTGCCAAGGCGGTGCGCGTGGGCGTGGGCTACAACTTCAGCCACATCGCCCAGACGACCAGCGGGTCGATTGAAACCACCAAGGACGACGGCGGGTTCTATCTGCGGTTGATCGGCCTGTACTAGGCGCAGCCTGCGTCGGCGGTTTCGGCGGCCGGGAGCGGCGGCAAATTCCCTTGGCGATTCAAGGATCAGACAATCGCCATGTCCCTGTCCGGAGCCCGATGCGCGAAGGATCGAGACCGCGGAGCGGCAGCGTCCGACGCTGTTTTTTGGCCGGGTCCGCGGGCGCCGCACCGCGGCGGCGAGGACGGCCAAAAAATCCGAGCCTGGTCGCCGAAGGCGACGCGCCCAAACCAGGCCGCTGGGTCTTGCTGCACTGCGGCTGAGCAAAGACTCGGCAACGGAGCCGGACCAGGGATGGCAAAGCCCTGCACGGTTTTGTCGAACGCCGCGTGGAGCGCTACCATGCGACTTAGACACGCCAACGACGGCAGATGGGGCACAGCATGGCAGAGCATCGCGGCGAGGAGGCCGGGCAGTGCGGCAGCGAGGTGGGGCGAATCGACGACGCGCACAGCATCCGCATCCACGCCGCAAAGCTGGCCCGCCGCTGGGGATTCGCTCTGGCCGTCATCGCATCGGCGCCGCTAGTTGTGCCGCCGCACGCTTGGGCCGCCAAGGCCAG
>JBIKTV010000195.1:0-10114 GCA_044347905.1 Myxococcota bacterium | reverse complement strand
ACCACCACGCGGCACTTGGCGTCGACAATGCGGTCGCGCAGGGCCTCGGCAGAAAAGCCGCCAAACACCACGGAATGCACCGCGCCGATCCGCGCACAAGCCAGCATCATAAAGGCGGTTTCTGGGATCATCGGCATATAAATGCCCACGCGATCGCCCTTCTTGACGCCGTGGGCCAGCAGCACGTTGGCCATGCGGCAGACCTGGTGCTTCATTTCGCGGTAGGTGATGTGGCGATAGACGCCGGGCTCGTCGGCGGCCCAGATGATGGCGGTCTGGTCGGCGCGGTCTTTGAGGTGGCGGTCGACGCAGTTGTAGCAGGCGTTGAGGCGGCCGCCGGAAAACCAAGAAAAATCGACCTCTTCGTAGTCCGCATCCAGCACGTTGGTCCAGGGGTGAAACCAGGTGATGGCCTGGGCCTGTTGAGCCCAAAACCATTCAGGATTGTCCATGGAGAGGCGGTAGAGGCGCTGGTATTCCTCCATCGAGGTGAGGTGCGAGCGCTGGCGGATGTGCGGCTTAACGGGGTAGATGTCGGCCACGGCGGTCTCCTGGGCTGGGCGGGTCGGTACTGGGCTGGGCGGGGCGCTTTTGGGGCTGAGTTGGGCTGGGCAGATGTCTGGTTGTAGACGCGGCGGCGCACGCGGTCAAGCGACGATCTGGGCGAAGGGTGCGGAGTTGGTGTACCGTCGCGGGCGCGGCCTAAAGCGGGCCGACTATGCGAGGCGCCATGACCACAGCCGCTGAGATCATTGCTCAACTGGGCCTGCTGCCCCACCCGGAAGGCGGTTGGTACCGCGAAACCTGGCGCGACCCGGCGACGCCCGGCCAGCGCGGTTGCGGAACCGCCATCTACTACCTGCTGGAAGCCGGGCAGCGCTCGCATTGGCATAGGGTCGACGCGGTTGAGATCTGGCACGCGTATGCCGGCGACGGCTTTGAGCTACAGCTGTGGGACGGCCAGGGGGCGGTGCAAAACGTCAAGCTCGGCGCGGATTTGCAAGTGGGTCCCCCTCAATTGATCATCCCCGCTGGGGTATGGCAGGCAGCGACACCGCGGCGGGGCGATCACGGCTGGGCGCTGGCCGGATGCACGGTGGCGCCGGCCTTTGAGTTCGCCGGCTTTGAGATGGCTGCGGCCGACTGGCGCCCTGGAGGGCTAGAGGGGCGTGAAGAGGGGGACCCACCCAGAACCTCTCGATGTGCTGGGGCAATTGACGTTGACACCCCCTTGGCCTGGCCGCCAAGCCGCCACCTGGGTGGGGCTGACGTCAGCGGCACCTGGAGCTGGAGGGCCGGCGAAAGTCCTCTGGTCCACGGCAGCTTTGTGATGGGTCCAGCGGCTGAGGGGCTGCCAGGGCACGTCCACGGAGGGCTCGCGGCGGCGCTTTGCGATGAGGCCATGGGCTGGGCCACCTGGATGAGCGGCTACGTCGCCCCCGGGGCGCGGGTGGTGCTGGACTATCTGGGGCCGCTGCGCGCGGGCGATGAGGTCGAGCTGCAGGCGAATTTGGAGCGGGTCGATGGCAGAAACCTGTTCCTCAAAGCTGAGTTAAGGGTTGACGGTCGGGCGAAGGTGCGCGCCCACGGGCGATTTGTCGCCGTCACCCCAAGGGACTGGACGGCGTTTGCGGGGTGGCCCGGGCTGGAGCGGTTTCTAGAGGCGTGATCACGGCTCTTGGAGTGCCAACGGCGGGGCTGGAGGCGAGCTTTGGGAAGGATGGCGGAGGGGGGCCCACTTACATACCATTGATATCATAGCGTTTCCATCCGACTCCCTGCGCCATCGATCGCGATCCCTTGCCGATGCAGGGGCGCGGGTCTGCACGGCGGGAACCTTTTTTTCTGCGAGCCGCGGGTTTTTCTTTCAGCCGGCGATAACAGAACCAAGGGGCACATCGCCCTGCGGGAGCCTGCCATGTCACCGCGCCTTTACGATCCCAGCTACTTGTACGAAGTCACGCGTCGCGCCGATCGCGGACAAATGCTGTTTGACCTCAACGACAAAGGGCTGAACGAGGCTTTTCTGGGGGTGGTGGCCGAGGCCCAGCGGCGCTACCGGGTGCGCGTGTTTCACCTGCACTTCATGAGTACGCATTACCACGGGCTGTTTGATGCGCCGACGCCTCTGCTGTTTTCCCGCTTCCTCAACTTTCTCCACGGCCGCCTCGCCGCGCTGATCAACGCGACGCGCAAGGATCCGGGTGCGGTGTGGAGTCGCAAGTTCCGCCCGCTGCCGGTGTCAAAAGATGAGAAAACCCTCATGCAGCGCATGGACTACCTGACCGGCCAGGCAGTGCGGGCGAATTTGGTCTTTCATCCTGCACAGTTTCCCGGCGCATCCGCGGTCGACTGGCTGCTGTTTGGCACGCCGGTCGTCGGCACGCTTCGGAGCGCCGCGGACTCCAAGAGCAAAGCAGGCCAAGATGCAGTGGACGAGGCGGGCGAACGAATGCTGGAGGAATCGCCGCGTCGCACGGTGGAGATCTCCAAGCTGCCCGGGTTTGAGCAGATCGACTGGGCCGAGCTGCACCCAGTGTTTCGCGCCATGGCAGACCGCATTGCCGGACGATCGCTGGCCGAAGTGGTCGCCCAGGGCCACCCTGCGAAGCTGGCGGAGGTCGACCAAACGCGCGACCAGGACGACCTCGGCTGCGACCTTGGCACGCCGCCGCCAAGCACTGCCGATGGGGAATTCACGAGGGGGACCCACCCAGAACCATGCGAACTGCCAGCAAAACTGCTGCTGCCCGACTGCACGGATCCCGAGACCGGCGAGCCGATTTTGCGCGGGCCCGTCCGGCCCAAGGGGGGCTCGAGAAGACGCGGCCGACTGTGGATTCTGACGGCCGACGAAGCGGTGCGAGAGGCGTATGTGGATCAAATGCTGGAGTTTGCCGGCGAGCACGGGCAGGCGATGGCAAGGCTGCGGCTGCGGACGGCGGAGGTGGACGCGGGGATACGGCTCCGCGCCAATGTGGTGTTTCCGCAGTACTCGCTGTTGCCCGGCGGGCTGTGGCAGGCGGGCCGAGCTCAAATCACCTTCGGCGCAGCTGACGACGCGACCATTGGTCAGAAGGTCACTTTCTCTTTGGACCACAAAGACTTTGGCCGAGGCGAGCCGCGCGACGCCCCGGGGAGCCAGCGCAGCAACCAGGCCGGCCAGCGCAACTGCCGGGCGCCGCGGGCCAAGGCCGCCGACTCGGCCAACAGGAGCAGGACGAGCAGCACCAGCAGCAGGGTCCATCCGGGAGCACTCGCCAGGCCGCCGGAACGCTGAGGCGTAGGTTGCGCGCCGGCCAGAGCCCCCAAAGCCGCGGGCGTCAGGTCGCTCTCGCTGTCTGGCGGCATCACCACCAGCGGACGAGCGCCCAAAGCCACACCGCCGCGCAGTTCGGTGGCCATATAGCGGCCCGGCTGATCGAGCCCCGGCAGCGACCAGACGCCCGCGCGCTGCAGAGCCGCGGACAGCACCCGCCGCGCCACCGGGCTGGACTGGTTGTCGTCGAGGCGGAGTTCGAGTTGGTCGGCTCGCTCATCGCGGGACAGCAGAGAGGCCTCGCCAACCGCGACGGCTTCCCGGCGATCAAGGGCTTGGGCTCCGGCGAGAGCGACGATGGTCTCATACAGCAGAGGTGGGAAGCCGGGGTGCAGTGGCAGGTCGGTCCAGTCGCGGTCAAGGGTGGTGGTCAGAAGAGCTACCTGGCCGCGGCCCATGGCGTGCAGCGTCAGCGCCGGGGCACCGTCCGTGTAGGGGGCGACGACCGCGGCCGATAGCTGGGCACTCGGTTGCAGCAGCGCATAGTTCTGCACATCGACCCGGCCCAGGCCATCACTCGCCAAGCCGCTGAGCCGGCGCTGCAGCCGCGCCACACTCGCCGAGGCAGTGCTTGGGCCAACAGCGGCCAATTGCAGAGCCACCGGCTTGATTTGCGCGCCCTGATGGCCCCCCAGGCTGCCGCGCTGACCAACCAAGCGCACCGGCAGCAGGCCTTCTAGGTAGTTCTCTGGGCGCTCTGGCAGATTGTCGCCGACCGAGATCAGCACCCCTTTGCCGGACTTGACCGCGGCAATTAGCGCATCAAGGGCCTGCTGCGGCGGATCGGCCAGGTTGGCCAGCACGACCACATCGTAGTTGGCCAGGGCGGCGGGCGTGAGCTTGTCTGCCGGAAGGGCGTCGACCGCGAGCTCACTGCCGGATCCCGCGACGGCTTCAAGGGCGCGTGCAGCAAAGAAAACCTCGTCCTCTCTGGGGACACTGCGCGGCGCACCGTTGACCAAGGCGACCCGCACGCTCGGCCGGGAATCCAGGCGCACCAGCCGGCGATTGTCCGCGGCTAGGCTGTCTTCTGGCAGCAGCACCTCGCCCCACTGCAGGCCTGCCGGCAAAGAGAAGGAGCGCTGGGCCCTCTCGCCCGGTTGCAGTTGCAGCAGGCTCTTGAGCTCGCGATCGCCCGCGCGCACCGTCAAGTAGTTGCGAAAAGCCGCGTTGCCGTAGTGCACCACGCTGACGTCGAGGCGGATCTGCTCTGCGGCGCGGTCTGCCGTGGCCCCCGCTCCATCGCCAGAAGCGGCGTTGACGGCGGCCCTCTCAATCGCTGTGTTATTCAGGGTATCGGGGCGCAAAGAGTCGACGGTCACGACCACGGGCGCGCCGTTTACGGTCGACGACGGCGGCACCGCGGCCTGCCAACCCTGGGCCTGGAGGTCGCTAAAAAGCGCCACGCGGCGGGTCGGAAGGTCCGCGGCAGAGTCCAAAAGCGCTTGACTTAGGGCAAACGCCCGGCTGACGTCGTCGCGGCGAGGGTAGGGCTGGAGGCGCCGGAGGGCTTCGGCGGCGGCGGCGCGGTCGGCAGTCAGCTGGCGGGTCAGGGCGCGGGCGGGGAATCCGGTGGCCACCACCGCGGCGCGCGAGCCATTGGGCAACCGCTCAATCAGCCGCAGGGCCCGGCGCCGCGATTGCTCGAATACGCTTTCTCCCTGGCGTTGTGCGGACATCGACATGCTGTCGTCGATCAGCACCACCACAGCCTGGGCGCCGCTGCCAACGTCGACGCCATCCGCTGCGCCAAACACAGGCAACATCGGCCGCGACAAGGCCAGGGCCAGCAGCACCATCGCCCCGGCGCGCATCGCCACCAGCGCCCACTCTCGCACACGCAACTCTCTGGCTCGCCGGGGATTTGTCTCGAGCACAAAGTCCAAGGCGGAAAAGTACACCAGTGGAGCGCGGCGCCGGCCAAACAGGTGCAGCCACACCGGCACGACCGCGCCCAGCAGACCGAGCAGCATCCAGGGATGGCCAAACTCGATCATCGACCCCCCAGGAATCGGAGAGGGAATCGAGGGGGACCCACCCAGAAGTCCGCGCAGTGAATCAGGTTAGTCGGCATGATCGACCTCTCGACGCGCTGCGGCCAGCTCGGCCTCGCTGCCCAGCGGATCGGCCAGCACCGATTCTGCGTCCGGCGTGGCTTCGCCGTAGGCCCCCATGTCGATCGGCGCGGAGCCGTGGCGTTTGAGCCGGGCGGTCGCCCGCAGGACCTGGCGAATGAGCCCGCGCGGTTCCACCGAGGTGTTGACCAGCAGGTAGCCGATGCCGGCGTGGGTGGCCAGGCGGCCCAAACTCTCGCAGTGGGCGCGCATCAGGTCGACGTAAACATCGCGAATTACTCGCGGGTCTAGGTTGCGCCGCCTCTCCGTCTCGCGGCATGTGAATTGCGCGGGTTCGGTGAAATTGAGGTCCAGTTCGCGCGGATGAAGGGTGTGCAGCAGCAAGACGTCCAGGCCCGAGCGCTGCAGCGCCACCAGCGGCGCGACGGCGATCTCTGGGGCCATCAGCACGTCTGAGGCGGCAATGACGAGGCCGCGGCGGTCCAGCCCGCGCCAGGTCGAGGGGCCCAGAGCATCCAGCCCTGCGACCCCCTCAGGCGTCAATTTCTCCAGGCGTTCTGCGAGGATCGCAAAGTGGCGCAGCCCGGTCGACGGCGCCAGGG
Source organism: Myxococcota bacterium (assembly GCA_044347905.1). Classification (GTDB taxonomy): domain Bacteria; phylum Myxococcota_A; class UBA9042; order UBA9042; family UBA9042; genus SXRM01. The sequence continues at coordinate 4,118 of JBIKTV010000195.1, read as the reverse complement.
TCAGCTCAGGGCGACCCAGAACCAGCAGACCCACAGAATCCCCTTGGCGCACCAGCACCAGGGCGATGCAGGCGAACACGAGGCGCACGGCGTCAAACTTGTCCCCCGCCAGATCGGCAAACTGCATTGAGGCGGAGCTGTCGATCACCAGGGTCAGACTCGCGTGGACCTCTTGCTCAAAACGCTTGATATAATAGCGATCTGCCCGAGCATAGGCCTTCCAGTCCAGCTGGCGGAGGTCGTCGCCCGGGGCGTATTCCTTGTGCTCGCTGAACTCGACACCGCTGCCCCGGCGAAGCGAGCGGTGCAGGCCGCCTGGCAGACCGTCGCCCACCTGTCGCGCGGGCAGTTGCAGGGGCCCCAGACCGGCCAGCACCTCACTGGCGCGCTGGGCCAGGCTGCGATGGTCCGAGCTGGTCTCGTCAGCAAACCAATGAAATAGATGCGAAATCTGAGATTTTTCGTGCAGGGCGTCTTGGCCGCGCGGCGCAGGCAGGCGTTCCAGCAGGCTGCGATTGGCCGCGGTTTTCTTGGGATCCTCACCGCTCTTGGGCGACGCCAGCGGCTGGACCATCGCGCCAACACGGCGGGTCAAGGTCTTCCAGCGAGAGGGTCCGCGCCCCAAAAAGGCCATGCTCTTGCCACTCCGTGGTCCGTGTCGCGAACCCTGCCGTCGCTACGAAACTGTCACGACTTCAAGGAGTTTCTCTACCAACCGGCGGCCGTCGAGCCCCTCTGCCTCAGCGCGGAAGGACGGCACCACGCGGTGGGCGATGGTTGCCACGGCCAAAGTGCGCACATCGTCTAGGCTTACCGTGGTGCGACCGTGCAAGGCCGCGCGAGCTTTTGCACTGAGAATCAGGCATTGGGAAGCGCGAGGGCTCGCCCCGTAGGCCAGCAGAGGGCGAATCGCCGGCGGGCAGAAGGCGTCATCCGGGCGGCTCGCGCGCACCAGACGCACGGCGTAGCGAAGTACGTGATCCGCCACCGGAACCGCGCGCACCAGCTGCTGAATTCGCAATACCTGCTCGCGGCTCAGCACCGGCTCCAGGCTCGGTTGGGCCGTGCCGGTGGTGCGGCGGACGATCTCGAGCTCGTCATCGTAGCTGGGGTAGTCAAAGTGGACGGCGAGCAAGAAGCGGTCGAGCTGGGCCTCTGGCAACGGATAAGTACCATGTTGCTCAATGGGATTTTGCGTCGCAAGCACCAAGAACGGCTCTTCTAGCTGGTGGGACACGCCGCCCGCGGTGACCTGGCGCTCTTGCATGGCCTGCAGCAGCGCCGCTTGAGTCTTGGGCGGGGTGCGGTTGATCTCATCCGCCAGCAGGATGTGCGAGAACACCGGCCCCGGCAAAAACCGATAGGATCGATGGCCGGTGGCGCGTTCTTCCTCTAGAACTTCGGTCCCCGTGACATCGGACGGCATTAAATCCGGCGTGAACTGCACCCGGCCGAACTTGAGCTGAAGGGTCTCCGCCAGCGTGTGAATCAGCGTGGTCTTGGCCAAGCCCGGCACGCCGATCGACAGGGCGTGACCGCCGGCAAACAGCGCAATCAGCAGCAATTCGACCACAGCGTCCTGGCCGACCACCCGCCGCGCCACCTGAGCCAGCACGGCCTCGCGGGCCAGGCGGGTCAGCTCCAGGGCATCGCCGTCGTCGAGCGGCACCGGCTGGGAAGCCAAGCCTGAGGGCAAAGCCACCGCGGCCATGGGCGCTGACGCCGCGGACATCGGCGCCACGATCGCGGGCAGAGGCGCGGAAGAGGCGCGGGCGGCTTCAGAAATCTGCTCGGTCGACTCGTCCGCCATAGGGGATCCTCACTCGGTGCGCACGCTTACAGATGAGGGCACTGAAGGGGGCGCTGAAGGGGGCACTGAAGGAGGCACTGAAGGGGGCGCAAAGAGGGGGACCCACTTAGAAACGCCCGCAGCGCCTGGGTTTTTACCGTGGGACGTCGCGCGGCCGCACGGTTCGCGCCGGCTGCAGCACCACCCCAAGGGCGACCACGGCGACGTGCTGGACGCGGCTGGCGACGCCCACTTGGTCGCCCACTTCGATGTAAAAGCCCGCGGCGCTCCGGGCCGGCTGAAGCTGATAGCGCAGCATCGCGCCCACGGCGGCCACCGAACCCTCATCGACCTCGGTCGACAGGCCCATGCCCCCGGCGGCCACGAGGTCGAGGCGGTGGATCCCGCGCACCAGCGGCGCCCAGGCCGCGCGGGCCTGCACCAGCACCCGGGCGCGAGAGAACTGATCGACCCAGCGCAACCCGGCAAACTGAAAGCCAAAACGCCAGCGCTGCCAGGGCTCTAGCTCAACGCCCAGCTGGGCCCCCAGGTGATCCCCCGGCGAGCCTGCAGGGGCCTTGAGGTGGACACTGCCGAGCAGGCCAAAGGCAAAGAGGAAATCGCGGGCATTGTCGCGGGGCGAGCGCGGCGGCGGGGCAAAACGCGGCCAATCCGCGGGCCCAGGCACCGGCACGGCCAATTGGCCGCGGTGGTCGAGCTGCGGAGTGCGGTCGAGATCGGCGCCCAGCACGTCGATCAGCGCCGCGGCGTAGTCGGCATAGACGCCCGGCAGGGTGCTGGCGCGCTCCAGACGGTGGCTGGGGGACAGCGCAATCCAATGGCCAAAAGCCTTGCGCGCCGCCACCCGCTGATCCAGGCGCGACGCGGCAAAGGCCAACAGCCGCCAGCGTTCGCCCTGCTCTGCCGCCGCCAGGGCCTCCAGCTCTTTGGCCTGGGGATCCAGCAGCCGCAGCACACACGCCAAATCGCCTTGGGCGTAGCAGGTTTGAGCCTGAGACAAGGCCGAGGCCCCCGGAGGCACCGCAACGGGCGCCGCCGCGGGGGCAGGAGGAGCGGCCAGGGCCTCAGCAGCAAAAAGCCCAAGCAGCGCCGCAATTAGCAGCACCTCAAGGCGAGCTGGGCGCGGCAGAGCGCGGTTCAGGACGGGAACTCTTCGGCCACAGTCTTCTCCAACTGGCCCTGCACGACGCCCTTGGCCATCTTGGCGACAAAGCCCTTGAGCTCGACGTCCACGCTCAGGCCGTTGTCCGAGACCTGAAACTGGGCGGTGAACATCTTGCCGCTGGCGGTGGCGCCGGTCTGGGCCGGATTCCACTCGATCTTGTCGATCATCTCCGGGCGCGAGGCCTGAAATTTGGTGACGAGCTTCAGGAGCTTCTGCTTGCCGGTGTCGATTCCAAAGGGGTGGGTGCGCTTTAGCGAAATGTCGGCCATTGGTTCCTCTCTGGGGCTCAAACGGGGGAGGTGCGGCAGCCGCACAGGGGGCTGACGATCGCGTCGCCAAGGGTCGTCGCAACCGCCCCGCAGGTCAAGATCCCCACGCGGCGCGCGGCTCTATTGGGGCTCGGCGGCCGCGAGATAGGCGCGAAAGAAGCCGATGCGCTGGCTGCCCTGCAGCACTTCGCCAAACACCAAGCCCTCGCCGACCGTGCCGCGCAACCGCCTGCGCTCACTGGGCTTTCCCTCTTCGCTGCGGCAGGTGGGCTGGGCCACGTCGTACTCCAGCTCCACGTCGCGGCCGTTGACCTCGATGCGGCACAGGTCGTGGGCCCCGGGGCTGCCGTCCTGCACGGCGATGCGCCCGGACTTGCCGTCGCCGGAGACTTCAAGCCGCAGGTCAAAGGCCTTGATCGGCCCGACATCTGCGGTGCCCTGCCAGCGGCCGGCGATGGGCGCGGCGCAGCCAGAGCTGCCCAGCAGAGCGAGGAGGGTGAGCGAGAGGACAGCGGTTTTTGCGGGGAGAAAAGCCTTCATGCCGGCGAATTTATGCCGCCTGCGCAGGAGGGCAAGTATTGTCCACTTTTTGCGGCGCCATGGATAAAAGCAGAAAGATCTCGCGGTTTCCCGCCGGCCCAGCTACCGCACTGTCGGCCTGCCCCAGCACCGCCGCGCCCAGCTGCTGCGCCGCCGCCACCACCCGCTGGGCAATTGCTTGGCGCAGCGCCTCGTCGCGAATCACCCCGCCGTTGGGCACCTCGCCGCGGGCGGCCTCAAACTGCGGCTTGACCATCAGCAAGAGCCGCCCGCCCGGCGCCAGCGCGCCCAGCAACACCGCCAGCAAGCCAGCGACGCCGATAAACGACAGATC
>JBIKTV010000671.1:0-2828 GCA_044347905.1 Myxococcota bacterium | reverse complement strand
GGCTGGTGGGCCAGACCGCGCCGGGGCAATTGCGCGCAGAGAAGGCGTTGCGCGATTGCATTCGCTTGGGGTGAGCCTGCCAAGAGATTGGCGATTCGCTGCCGCAGCGCCAGAGGAAAATCGGCAAGGCAGTTGGCGTGTTCAGATGGAGCCGCCATTTGGTTGACGCCGCGCCTCGGCCGCGGGTATCGTGCGGGCTGCGCCTTGTTCATGCCTTTGGGCTGCGCTACGGAGAGTTCATGTTGTCCAATTCCACCGTTTTTGCCTCGCGATGTGCGCTCGACGTCGAGCCAGCCCAAAGCTGGCGCACTGCCTGGCGTTTTGCCGGAGCCCGCCTGAGCTGGGTCGCGTCGCTGTTGGCGGTGGCGAGCCTCGCGGTGGGTTGCGGCGATGGCACAGTCGTGGACGGCAACGTATCGGTCGACATTTCTGGCGTCGATACCGCTGGCATGGACGGCTTGGGCGGCGACTCGCTGGCGACTTCGGACACCGGCGCCGACGTGGCGGGGGTCGATGGCAGCGATGCCGACCAAATCGACGGCGGTGGCTGCAAGGTCGCCCAAGACTGCCCGGCGCCGAGCGAACCCTGCAAAGTGGCGACCTGCGAGGCGGGGGCCTGTGGCGCCGCCCTGGCCGGCGACGGCACACCCTGCGACGACGGCAACGCCTGCACGGCCGGCGACAGCTGCCTGCAAGGCCTCTGCACCGGCGGCAAGGCCTTGGACTGCGACGACAAAAACGCCTGCACCGCCGACTCGTGCCAAAATGGCACGTGCTCGCACTCGCCCGCCAGCGCCGACTGCGACGACGGCAACGCCTGCACCAGCGGCGATACCTGCAAAGACGGCACCTGCCAAGCCGGCGCCGAGATCGCCTGCGACGACAAGAACCCTTGCACGACCGACGGCTGCGAGGCCAAGAATGGCTGTACCTACAAGGCCAACACCGCGGCCTGCGACGACGGTTCGGTCTGCACCGTGGGTGACGGCTGCAAAGACGGCGCGTGCCTGCCCGGTGCCAACACCGCGTGCGACGATCAAAATCCTTGCACATCAGATGGTTGTGACCCGGCTGGTGGCTGCGTGTTCTTGCCGACCAAGGTCACCTGCGACGACGCCAGCGCCTGCACCGTGGCCGATCAGTGCCAAGACGGCGCGTGCGTGCCCGGCGCTCCGCTGACTTGCGACGACGGCAACCCGTGCACGGTCGACAGCTGCAACCCGGCGAGCGGCTGCGCGACCGCCAATGACGACACGTTGCCGTGCGGCGACGAAAACGCCTGCACCGTGGGCGATGGCTGCAAAGAGGGCGCGTGCCTGCCCGGCGCGGTAACCACTTGCGACGACGGCAATATCTGTACGACCGATGCCTGCGACGCCAAGGCCGGCTGCTCGCACGCGGCGAACACCTTGCCGTGTAGCGATGGCAATGTCTGCTCGCTGGGGGATTTTTGCGTGCAGGGCGAGTGCTCGGCGGCGGCGGTGCTCACCTGCAATGACGGCAACCTGTGCACGGACGACAGCTGCGACGCCAAACTCGGCTGCCAGTTTGTGGCCAACACCGCGCCCTGCGATGACTTTAACCAGTGTACCGAAGGCGATACCTGCACCAAGGGCGTCTGCAAGCCGCTCAAGGCCAGCGCCTGCGACGACAAGAATCCATGCACCACCGAGAATTGCGACGCCGCCGGCGGTTGCACCAGCGCCAACAACACCGCGCCGTGCAGCGACGGCACCGTTTGCACCAGCGGCGACACCTGCGCGGCCGGCAAGTGCGTCCCCGGAGCCGTGGTGGTGTGCAATGACGGCAATCCCTGCACCGACGACAGCTGCGACCCGCTCAAAGGCTGTGTGACGGCGCCCAACAAGGCCGTGTGCACCGACAACAACGCCTGCACCGCCGGCGATCAGTGCCAAGAGGGTGCCTGCTTGCCCGGTGCGGCCACCAACTGCGACGACAACAACCTGTGCACCACCGATTCGTGCGACCCGAAAAAAGGCTGCGTGCAAGCGGCCAACAGCGTGCCGTGCTCAGACAACGACGCGTGCACCAGCGGCGATCAGTGCAAAGACGGCGCGTGCACCGTGCAAAAGAGCGTGGACTGCAACGACGGCAACCCCTGCACCATCGATACCTGCAGCGCCGAGCTGGGCTGCGGCCACGACAATTCGACCGAAGGCTGCGAAGACGGCAACCCGTGCTCGGTGGGCGACTTGTGCAAAGACGGCAAGTGTACCCCTGGCAAGCCCATGGAATGCGACGATAAGAATCCGTGTACCAGCGATTCGTGCAGTGTCGCGGCCGGCGGGTGCCAATACAATGCCAACACCCAGCCGTGCGACGACGGCAATGCGTGCACCACGGGCGACGTCTGCGCCGCCTCAAAGTGCCAAGCGGGCAAAGGCCTGGCCTGCGACGACGGCAACCCGTGCACCGACGACGGCTGCAACACCACCAACGGCTGTGCCAGCAGCAACAACACCGCCAGCTGCAGCGACAACAATGCCTGCACCGACAAAGACCTCTGCTCCAACGGCAATTGCCAACCGGGCGCGGCGCTCGACTGCGACGACAAGAACCTCTGCACCAACGACGCCTGCGACCCCAAGAGCGGCTGCACCCACGGCGCGAACGCCTTTGTATGCGACGACGGCGACGCCTGCACCAGCGGCGACGCGTGCAAGGACAGCAGCTGCGTGCCGGGCAGTTCGGTCAAGTGCGACGACGGCAACGTCTGCAGCGACGACAGCTGCGACAAGCTCAAGGGCTGCGTCACTGCGCCGAACACAGCGGCCTGCACCGACAACAATGCCTGCACCGACAAAGAC
>JBIKTV010000670.1:0-2834 GCA_044347905.1 Myxococcota bacterium | reverse complement strand
GCCACCAGCGCCTGGCCGGGCTTGGCGCGCTCGCGGGCCTGATCCAGCGCCGCCGCCACCACTTGGGCAAAACCATCCAGCGGCTCCAGCCCCAGCGGCAGGTCGGACGGCCGCAGAAACGGCAGCGCCGCACACATCGCCCCGGGCCCGTCGCTCGCCGGCAGCTCGACCACCCAGCGCGTCGGATCCGGACTCCCCAGCACGTGCAGCCGCCCCAATGCCTCCAGCACCGGCGCCGAAGCCTGCAGCCGCGCGGCGTGGTCGTGGTTGCCGGCGATGGCCACGATGTGCAGCTGCGGCAGGGCGCGCCAGGCGTCGATGAGCAGGCGGTGCCACAGGTGCTGGGCCGCGGCGGGGGGCACAGCCTGGTCAAAAATATCGCCGGCGATGAGCAATGCGTCGATGCGCTCGCTCTGCAGGGTCGCCACCAGCCAGTCCAGGGCGGCCTGAAACTCGCGATCGCGCTCCCATTCGCGCAGGGTGTGGCCCAGGTGCCAGTCGGCGGTGTGCAAGAGGCGCATGGCGGGTTCTCCTGGGCAGTGCGGCGGTGCGGGGCAGTGCTGCGGTGCGGGGCAGTGCTGCGGCGGGATGGTGCCCTGGGCGCGGGGCAGCGGCAAGGGCCAGGGGCGGGTTTGGGCGCATCGCCTGCGGCGACCAGGCTGCGACTTTCGGCGACGGGGCGGGCGGCAAATTCCCCTTGCAGGCGGCGCCGAAAGCGGCGTCGAACGCCGTCGCTCCGCGATTCGCATCCTTTGCGCGGGGTTAGGACGGGCGCAAGGTCAATTGGCAAGACCTCTGGAGCGGTGCAGCGGAGCTGACAGGGGCCACTGCGTTCCCTCAGACAAGCGGCTGGGTGCCGCAAGTTCGATGCGACGTGCGGGTTGGTCGGGCGGCGTTATGGGCACTTTTAGTGCCAATAGCGGGATTTTGCTTTTTCGCGAGGCGCGGCGCCGATCGGCTCGCGCCGCTGCGCTTTGTCTACAAGCGGCGACAGCCGGAGCTGGGGCCGTGCATCGGGCGGTGCGACATGGAGAATTGAGCGGACCGTTCCAGCCCGCGCAACGCCGCCGTTCAGGGCGCGTGGAGGGCTCCAAGTCGCCGAAGCACCGCATGCATCTCTTTCTCTCCCATGGATATTTCGGCCAGAGAGGCGAGGATTGCATCGCGGGTCACCGCGCCGGATGTCAACAAGACCGCGACGACACCCAAATCTTTCTCTCTACCGACGCGGAGCTTGACGGCAGCTACATCCTGCGCGGATAGGGCGCGCGACTTCGAAGCCAAGAGGCGAGTACGCGATGGCCAGGCGTTAGGCAGAGTACCAGCGATTTCCGGACGCAACAGGTCCGCGTGGTAGCCATGGCGTTGATCAAACAGACTGCCTTCGCCGACAGCTTCGTGAACCAGGCCAGCCAGTTGTTCGTCACACGGACTTACCAGCAGGTCGGCGTCGCGCGTCAATGCGATGGGCCCCCCGGGCTCGCCTAGCCGCGGAAACTCGGCAAGCAGCGCCGCTGATCCCAGGACGGTCACTGCTTCGGCCTGGGTCAGCGCTTCGACAACCTGGAGCAGGTGCATTAATGCCGGTAGCCGCACAGGTCCCTCGCTTGGCGCCGCTTTTCGCGCGGTATCATGCCGGCCAGCGGGGCAAACTCGCGCAGCCGTTGGCATTCTGGCTCATCACTGCGCAGGATGCGCTGCAGTTCCGCCATCCCGTCAGGCCCTGCCTGGGCCTGGGCGAGCAGGCGATCCCAGGTTTGCAGCATGTCCGCGGCCTGGGCCCCGTTGGTGAGCCACCGCAGCGCATTGTCGCGGGCCACCGCCAGCAGATCGGGCCGAGCGAGTAGCGCGTCTGCGACCATTTCGTGGTAACTCTGGGCGGGCGCCATCGCTGCGATCCAGGCCGCGCCGACATGGCGCCCGCCGCTGATACTACTGCAAGCGCGCCGCACAGGGCCACAGGAAATGCAGCGCGGGACTTTTGCAGGGACCATCTGCAGCGCGACGCGCATCGCCAAGCGATGGGGCTCTGGCGGCGCGTCGGGCGGATTGGCTTGAACGGACGTGAGATTTCGCGGTTGACCGGGGGGATCGGCTGCCGTAGCCTCGCCGCTGACGGCTGGGATGGTCTTGGTCGGGGGCGGTTGGGGCCGTTCGCTGAGTTCCTGATTGGATTCGAGGCCAAGTTGAACGAATACGTCGAGCGGCTCCGTGCGAGCAGCTGAACATTGCCAAGGCGCCCTGACGGATGATGAGGTTGCCCACCATGCGGTCGAGCGGGCTCGGCAGAGCTCTGGCCAGCTGGCGCGGACGGTGGCCATGAAGCTCGCGCATCTAGATCTGGTGATGGACGTGCTCACAAAGCCTGACGATCCTCTCTAGCTGCCAAAGAAGTCGAGACCGCGCGGGCCGCCGACGAACTGCTCCCGCTGGATCTCGATGACCCCGGGGCTGCCTGCTGAACTCGATGCTATCGACAAGGACCAGAACGAGCCTCCCGTCGCTGGCGGCTTCCCCTTTCAGGGCGACCCGCAGGTGTTCACCCGGGTGAACAGCGAGGTGCGCCTTTAGCCGTTGTTTTTGCAGGGGAGTGCGATCGCGGCAAGAGTCAGCGTGCCGCAGTTGGGCGCATCGCCTGCGGCGACCCGGCCACGAGTTTGGGCGACGGAACAAGTGCTAGAATTCAAGGTGTTGTCGCCCAAACCGGCGTCGGACGCCGCCCATTCGGGTCCGTGTCCGTTGCGCGGGGGGCGGCGGTTCTGGGGAATTGGCTGCTCGGCGTTGGCATGGGTAACCAATGGGTATATCTGGTGTTCTTTGGCGTTGATGGAAAC
>JBIKTV010000669.1:0-2839 GCA_044347905.1 Myxococcota bacterium | reverse complement strand
TCTGCATCGACCGGCGGTCGTGCCGCTGCCGGCGCTGGCGGTCAAGCTGATGTTTGGCCAGATGGGCCAAGAGGTGCTGCTGGCCGGCCAACGCGTGGCGCCGCGGCGCCTGCAAGAGCTTGGCTTTGCGTGGGAGTATCCGCAGATCGAGGGGGCTTTGCGCGCGGAGCTGGGCATCGAAGGCTAGAGGATTGGTGTGTCGGCAAGGGCGCTAGCCTGTAGAGCGAGAGACAGGCAAGATGCAGCTGCTGCGGCGCAGGTCGCAAGCGGAGGCGCCATGGCCGCGAGCGACAATTCCCTTTGGATGCGGGCCACCGCGCTTGCATTGGCCTGTGGCGCCTTGGCATGCGGCTCAGAGACCGCGACCCAGGCCCCGGCCGCTGGCGCTGCGGACACGTCGCCCACGGACGTCACCGCCGCGGCCGATGCGGGAGATGCCGCCGCCGCCGACCCCTGGGCGGGGGCACCGCCGGAGAAGTGCGCGGCGGGCGCAGTGTGGGACGGCAAGGCCCCGCTGTTTGAGGATATCACTAAGGAATCGGGGCTGGCGGACCAGAACGTCGTCGGCATTCGCCTGTCTGGCGCTGACCTGGACGGCGATCTGCGCCCCGAATTGTTTGTGCGCAGCATGGCCGGCGCAGGTCGACGCGAGGACTTTACCCCGGGAAAGCGCTTGCTTTTTCTGCTCAAAGCCAAGCCCGGCCCCAAGGGCTTTGCCTTTGACGACATCACCCAGAGCTCGGGGGTGCTGCAGACCCGCGACGGTGGGGACGGTCGCCAGGCCCATGTGGTGGTCTACGGCGATGCCGACAATGACGGCCAGGTCGACGTCTTTGCAGGCAATTCCCTGCCGATCGACCCCGCGGCAGACAAGCAGCCCGGCGACGCCTCGGAGCTGATGCTCGGCAACGGCAAGGGCCAGTTCGCGCTGACGGCGACGCCGACCTTTGCCGACCCAGAGCTGCGCAAGGCCCTGACCTCCGCCAGCTTTGTCGACTACGACCGCGACGGCAACCTCGACCTTTGGCTCGGCTACTCCACCTGGGGCCCCAAAGGCGCCGACCTGCCCGTGGCCGATCAGCTGCTGCGCGGCGACGGCAAGGGCGGCTTCTCTGTCGTCACCACGGCCGAGGGCCTGATCACCTTGCCGTGGAAGAAGCAGTCCGACGTCGAAGCTGGCGCGGTCCACCGCATCACTTGGGGCACCGCGGCTTGCGACGTCAACGGCGACGGCGCGGCGGACTTGCTGGGCGTCAGCTACGGCCGCTACTTCAATTCGCTATGGCTCAGCGGGGTTTTTGGCGCCACGGGCCCGCGCTTTGGCGACGTGCAAGAGGCCACCGGCTTTGGCCGAGACGACGACGACGACTGGACCAGCAACTGGAACGCCCAGTGCTATTGCCAGGAGAACCCCAAGGCCGCCGATTGCGCCACCTGCAAGGCCGCCGAGGTCAATTGCCCTTCGCTCAAGAAGGCTTTTGGCGGCACCTACCGCTGGAACCACGCCACGGATCGCAAAGCCTATCGCCTGGGCGGCAACACCGGCACGGTGGCCTGCGCTGACCTGGACCGAGACGGGGACCTGGACTTTGTGTTTGGCAGCATCGTCCACCCCGACGTCGGGCCATCGTCTGACCCGCTGCGCATCGCCCTGAACGACGGCCAGCCCCTGCCGCAACTCACTCATCTCAAAGGACAAACCTCAGGCCTGCAGCACACCTTTGCCAACGGCCAGGCCGACGACGTGGGCGACATGACCCTGGCGGTCGCCGATTTTGACAACGACGGCCGGCTGGACATCCTGGTCGCCTCTTCCGATTACCCCGGCACCAAGGCCAAGCTGTTCATGCAGCAAAGCGACGGCACCTACAAGGAATTGACGGGACCTTCCGGGCTCAACCACCTCCACGCCATCTCGCCCGTGGTGGCGGATTTTGACCGCGACGGCGACTTGGACGTGGTGATAGGCCACAGCCGCGCGCGCTGCAACCTGAGTCCAGAGGAGTGCTACCCCAATGAGCAGGTCCACGCTTTCCGCAACCTCTCTGCCAATCAGGCCAATTGGCTTCAGCTTCAGCTAGTTGGCACAGGCGGCAGCAACCGTTCGGCCATCGGCGCGCGGGTGCGGGTCAAGGCCGGCGGTCAGTGGCAGACGCAGGAACTCGGCGGCGGCTTTGGCCATTTTGGCATGCACAACGACCTAGTGCTGCACTTTGGCCTGGGCGCCAACTGCGCGGTGGAGGCGGTCGAAGTGCGCTGGCCAGACGCCGCCGGCACGACCGAGACCTTTGCGTTTGTGCGGTCCAACCAGCTGGCGCGGCTGACCCAGGGGCAGAAGGCGGTGGCCTATCCGCTGTACAAGCCGTAGAACCTGTGGATAAGCCTGAATCTACTTAGGCGCGTCGCAGTTGACCATCCATTGAATGCCAAAGCGGTCGGTCAGCGTGCCGTACAGCGCCCCCCAGAACATCGGCGCAAGCGGCGCTTCGATGCTGCCGCCTTCGGCCAGCGCGGCAAACAGTCGCTGGGCTTCCTCCGGGCTCTCCGGGTGCAGCGACACGTAGAAATTGTTGCCCGCGTGCAGGTGATAGCCCTGGCCGCTCAGCGGGTCGGGTTCGGGGGTATCGCTGCCCATCAGCACAAAGCCGTCGCCAATCGGCAGGGCCACGTGCATCACCCGCTGCAGCTGCCCGGGCTCGCCCGTCATCCCGGGTACGTCGCCAAAGCGCGAGAAGGCGCTGAACTCGCCGCCAAACACTTGGCGATAGAAGCCAAAGGCCAGCTCCGTGCCGCCGGCAAAGTTGAGGTATATGTTGACTTTTGTCATAGCCTGCCCGAG
>JBIKTV010000668.1:0-2844 GCA_044347905.1 Myxococcota bacterium | reverse complement strand
AGGTTATCGTTGAGCTGAATCGGGTTGTTAGCCCCTGTTTCGTCCAGCTCTAGCCCTGCCTGGCCAAGAATTCTGTTCCACACCTTGGCGAGTTGGTGCAGCGGCTTGGGTTGCACGGCGTCGAACTCGTCAATCAACTGGCGCTTGGTTTTGCTCAGATTTTCAGCAAGATTCTCAAAATTCTCGCGATCATTGTCTCGCTTCTTGAGTAAGTACACCAGAACACGCCACATCTGAGAAACGGTCTGGTTGGAGACTTCGTGGTAGAATGGGAATTCCTTGAACAAACCAAGTGCATCGCTGACGGTCGTTTGGGGGACATCGGCGATGCCTAGAGCGCTGTTGGTGTTCGATTCGCAGCGAGCGTCGATGAGCAGGTCGGTGCCGCCCGCGCGGAGTTGGAGTTCATCCAGCAACGCAGCTTCGTCGGCAGGGTCAAGGCGAAAATCTGTCAGTGCTCCCACGCCATCTGGGGCTGCGGCCATTTCGTCGGCCCATCCAGGCCTGGAGCTGAGGTCTGCCCTGAAGCACGCAGTACGCTGGCCCACCATGGCCGCCCCACTGCGAACTACGTACACGCGACGGCTCCCCACCTTTAGCTCAAACGCGCAAAGCAACCCCACGGCGCCCGGGTCGCGAAAGCCAAAGCTCAGCTGTCTTGAAAGCACCTGCAGCACCGTCGTCTTGCCGGTCCCGTTCCGGCCAATGAGGCAGATGCGGTTTGCCGGCTCTCCAGTCAGCGGGTGCGTGAAGTCGAGATCCGTATTGGCGAATTGCTGGTACCCCCGGAGTATCATGCGGCAGATTTGAAACGGGCGGGTCATGACTTCCCCTCAGATGCATCGCGTCGCGGCGAGCTCGACGCGCGGCGGCTCAGTCGCGGCCCCACAACGGCCAGGCTGCCAGCCCGGGGCAAGGATACAAGCGCGCAGAGCACTGTCAAGGAACGGCGGATCAAGCAAATTCGGCGATTCGATTCGCACTTCTTGCCGTTGTTGGCGCGCCTTTGGGCCAAAAGCCGAACCTGACTGACACTTTGGCCACCGCGCCCGCGGGCTCGGTCGGCCAGCTGGACGATGGCGCGCGGTCCTGCGTCGCAGCCGCGAAGGAGCGCGGACCAGAAGGCCCCTGGCGGCCGGACAGGGGCAGGTCCGGGTTGGACGGGCAATGGCGAATCCCGCAGGGCAATCGCAAGAACCGCTGGACCGCCCACACCGTCATTCCCGCGAAGGCGGGAACCCAGGCGAATGGTTTGGTTTTAGCCTGGGCCCCCGCCTCCGCAGGGGTGACGAAGGGGGCCAATTGGGACGCGTGTAAACAGACCTCGACAAGGCCTCTCGCGGGGCGGTGCGGGCCCTAACCCCATGGTATTGAGCGCTTAGGCAAGAACCGCCGAGTTGACTCAGAGGCTGTGGGGACCTGGCCTGCGACCTCTTAAACCTTGAGCATATGCTCAAGGTCTAAAAGCTCGCAGGCGCCGCCCTCCCCGGCGCCCGCCCAAGGCGCTGACCACCGCCATCCCGTCCGAGCCCGTTGGTTGTCAACGGCTTGTGCATGGCCTGGGCCGCGCGGCGCCTTGTTTGACGGCGCAGGAGGGCCGTCGTAGCCTCGGCTCCGTGGTCGGGGTCGGGCAGCCGGGGCGCGGGGGCGGCCGGGTTTAGCGCTTGAATTGACGCCGCGCCAAGAACACCCATCTAAGCCAGGAGGTTCCGGTGCCAAAGCTCGTTGTCCGCAGTTTCGCCATCTCTCTAGACGGCTACAGCGCTGCCCCGGGGCAGAGCCAGCAAGCGCCTTTTGGCAAGGACGGCCTGCGCCTGATGAGCTGGGCCTTCAAGACCAAGGTCATGGGCGCCATGTTCGGCAAGGGCGGCGGCGAGGAAGGGATCGACAACGATTTCCTGGCCAAAGCCAATGACCACATCGGCGCCAGCATCATGGGGCGCCACATGTTTGGCCCTCCGCCGGACGCCGCGGACCCGCACGCCTGGACGGGCTGGTGGGGCGAAGAGCCGCCCTATCACCACCCGGTGTTTGTGCTGACCCATCAAGAGAAACCCCCCTTGGCGATGAAGGGCGGCACCAACTTCACGTTTGTCACGGATGGCATCGAGTCGGCGCTCAAGCAGGCCTTTGCCGCGGCCCAGGGCAAGGACGTGCGGCTGGCCGGCGGCGCGGCGACCGTGCGCCAGTACCTCAAGGCGGGGCTGATCGACGAACTGCACCTGGTGCAAGTGCCCCTGCTGCTGGGCCAGGGCGAGCGGATCTTTGAGGGCCTGGGCGGTGTCGAGGACCTGTACGAATGCGTCGAATTCACGCCCTCCCCAGCGGTGACCCACCTGCGGATCGTCAAGAAGGTGAAATAGGGTCTTTGAAAAACCTAGTCGACTTTCCCCCGGTCGCATTTGCTTGCTGGGTGGGTCGCAAGTGCGCGCCGCTTATCGGGTTCGCATCAATGTTACCCAAGGCCGCTAATTCGACCCGGGTTGCATCCGGTTCATCTTCACAGGCCTTGGCTACTACGGCTGGGTCTTTTTCCGTACCCCAAACCATGTCCGTTCCGGAACCCGGAACGAACTTGGGGTTTAGGGTCCTAGTTCAGGAGCGCCAAGTGGACGATCGATCTCACGCCAACACGGGTACTCGCTTTCTTCACGCCATGGTGCGGGTGCTGGATCTGCCGGCGGCCCTGGGCTTTTTTGCCCTGGTCGGTCTTCGCGAGGTGCGGCGCCACGACAGCCCCAGCGGCCGGTTCACCCTGGTTTTCTTGGCGACCGGCGCGGTGGGCGACACGGCCGAGGTTGAACTGACCTGGAACTGGGACGAGCGCGAGCCCTACACAGGCGG
>JBIKTV010000667.1:0-2855 GCA_044347905.1 Myxococcota bacterium | reverse complement strand
CGCCTACTTCACCAACCTGAACAACTTGGTGGCGGGCAAGCCGGAAGAGCAGAATTCGCTGGAAGAGCTGATCCTTACCGGCGCCGGTGGCGTGTTCAACAACGCCGCGCAGGCCTGGAACCACACTTTCTACTGGAACTGCATGGCCCCCGGTGCTGGCGGCGCCCCCACTGGCGCGCTGGCTGCGGCCATCGATCGCGATTTTGGCAGCTTTGACGCCTTCAAGGACGCCTTCAGCAAGGCCTCTGTGGGCGTGTTTGGCTCCGGCTGGTGCTGGCTGGCCAAGAATGCGGACGGCAAGCTGGTCATCCACCCGTCGCAGGGCCCCGCCGATCTGCCGATGAAGCACGGCCTGACCGCCATCCTCACCGTCGACGTCTGGGAGCACGCGTACTACATCGATTACAAGAACTTGCGCGCCAAGTTTGTCGAGGGCTTCTGGGGCGTGGCCAACTGGTCCTTCGCCGCCGCCAATTTTGGCGCGTAGGTCTGGTGCGGTGGTCTGAACAGCCTCGCCAAGCCCGGTCGCTGCACACCGTCCTCCGCGCCTTGCTGGGGGTGGCGTCGCTGGCGGCCGGGCTTGGCTTTTTTGCGCCGCCCGCTGTTGCTGCGAGCCGCGATCGCCCTCGCACCGCCGCCGCTCAGCCCAAGCGCCCGGCCAAGCCGGCCAAGAACGCCAAGCACGCCAAAGCGCGCAAGGTGCTGCGCCACCCGGCGGTGGAGCTGCCGCGAGCCCGTCTGGGCGTTCCGGAGCCGATCTTTGACCCCAGCGGCAAGGCCCTAAAGCCGTGGCATGAGGCCTTGGCGCGGGTCCTGGCCGGCAATTCCACAGCGCGCATCGCCTTCTACGGCGCGTCCCACACCGCCGCGGACCTGTGGACGGGCGAACTGCGCCGGCGTTTGCAGCAGCGCTACGGCGACGGCGGCCACGGCTTTGTGCTGCCGACCCGCTTTAACCCCGGCTATCGCCACCAGGATCTAGTGGTCGAGTCGTCCAAAGGCTGGGCGGTTCAGCGCCACTTGCGCACGAGCGGCGCCGATCACGTCGGTGCGTACGGCCTGTCTGGCATGGTGATGCTGTCCGCAGACCCGACCGAGTGGGCTGAACTGCGCACCACGCTTGAGAATCCCCAGGGCCGCAGCTTTGACCGCCTGCAGGTCTGGGTGGCGCCTCAGCCCGGAGGCGGGCACTGGCGGCTGGAGATCGACGGCCAGCCCCACGAACTCGACGGCCGCGCTGGGGCCGCCACGCTCAAGACCTGGAGCCTGCGCGATACCGGCCACGTGGTGCGCTTGCAACCCGCGGGCGATGGTCCAGTGGGTCTGTACGGCCTGGTGCTGGAGCGATCGGCGGGGGGCGTGGTCATCGATCAGCTGGGCATTCCGGGCATGAAGGCCGACATTCACCTGCACTGGCAAGAAAAGACTTGGGCGGAGCAGCTGGCCCGCCGCCAACCCGATCTGGTGGTGCTGGCTTACGGCACCAATGATGTGGGCGAAGTGCAGGCGCCGGAGGCCTACGCCGCGGAGTGGCTGCAGGTGCTGGAGCGGGTGCGTCGGGCCGCGCCCCAGGCCGCCTGCGTGATCGTCGGGCCAAGTGATCGCCTGGGCAAGGATGAAAACGGCCAGCGCCGGCCGATGCCGCGGACCCCTGAGGTCATCGCCGTTCAGAAAAAGGTCGCTGCGCAGATGGGTTGCGGTCACTGGGATGCCGTGGCGGCGATGGGCGGTCCGGGCAGCATGGAGGCTTGGCGCCGCGGACACTGGGCGACCAAGGACGGCGTGCACCTCAACCGCGACGGCTACACGCGCCTGGCGGAACTGTTTGATGTCGCGCTGCACTCTGGCGTGGCCAAGGTGCGCTCCGTAGCGCCCTGAGAAGCCAAGACAACTTTCTGTGCTCTTGACGGAATGACAGCGGTGTGGGACGACTTATGCTTAGACGGGGTGGGAACCACCCTCCGGTCGCCGGCACCTCGCCCCGACCGAGCCCCAAAACTCTCGCGCCGGCAGCGTTGGTTTCATCCGGGTTCCCGCCGCTGCGCCACCTCCAAGGAGGTCGTTTATGGAACTGTCCGTTGTGTTGAAGCTGTCTCCTGAAAACCGCAAGGACGAGGTCGAGGGCTTTGTGCGCAGGCACATGGAAGCCAAGCTGGGCAAGATCGAAGCGCGCTGGGGCAAGCCCATTTTGGCTCGCATCTCGGCCGAGGAGCAGACCAACGGTTTTATGGCCACCATCTCTCTGATGGGCGAACCCGAGATTGTCGCGCGGCATTTTGGCGACAAGCTGCCCAAAGCGGTCGATGGCGCGATTGACAAGGTGACCCGCCAGTTTGAGGAGAGCACGCAGAAGCGCGAGGGCAAGGAGCGGCAGCGCCGCCAGCCCGGGACCAAGGTGCCCGCGGAGTTCTAGCCGCGCCATCGTCACAGGAAGCGTCGGGGCGTCGATCTGCCAACAGGTCGGCGCTTTCGGCTTTTTGCTGGCAAGTGGCACCGCGGCGGCGCTTGGCGTAGGATGCACTGTTCGACCCGGGGCGGCTGTGTTGTCGCCCCCCTGGAGGCCGCGTGCGCCCAATCCGACGCCGATTTTCTGCCACCTTTTTGTGGGCCGCCCTGGCCCTGTTGAGCGCCGCGTGTACCGATTGGAACAGCGACGGGAGCGGCGGTCCGTGGGTGCAGAGCTCCAGTGGCTCCGCAGGGGCTGATCAGGGCCCTGACGCGGCTGGGACGGCCGGCCTCAAGGCCTGGGACACCTGGAAGGCCCCGGAGGTCGGCGCCGATGCCAGCCCAGATGCCGGCGCAGATGCAGGAACCGGCGACGCAGAGGAAGCGATCGACAGCTACGAGCCCGCCAC
>JBIKTV010000666.1:0-2862 GCA_044347905.1 Myxococcota bacterium | reverse complement strand
GCAGCCGGGTACCTGCCGAGCAAGCAGAACCCGTGGCCGTGGCCGACGTGCAAACCAGCGATCCACTGGCGGGCGCTGACGCACAGACCGTTGATACTTCTAGCGATAGCGGCGCAAAGGCCGACAGTACGGCGACCGCGGCGGCTGGCGGCGGCCTGTGGGTCGTGGACGCCAACGGCGCACCGGTGGGCATCTTGGTGCAGCGCGGCCACCCCAGCCTGTCTTTGGGCGCGGGCCTCGACATCTTGCGCGACGGCGCGGTGGTGTTTTCACCCGCGACAGGGCTGTTTTTTGGCGTGCAGATGTCCAGCGGCGCGGTGATCAACCCGCGTTTGGGCGTGGCCGACTCGACCTGTGCCAAGCCCGTGGTCGCCGGCTACTACACCGAGGGCAACGCGATAAGCGGCCAGGGCTACGCTTTTGTGTTTGCCGGCCAATGGTACCGGGTCCAGGACTACAAGCCTTTGGAATTAGTCACCTGCGGCGGCACCGTGGCGGACGGCGTGGCCGGCAAATGCGCGCCCCACAGCGGCACCTGCCGGGGCTTCCCCGTTCAGGCGATTGCCCCAGGCCTGCCCCTGCAATTCGCCGCGCCGCTGCAATTCTCCTGGGTGGCCAAGTGAAAAACCTGTTGGATAATGTAACAATACGCAGGGTGAGTCGCCTCGCCGGCGCGATCCTGGCTTTGAGCGCCGCCCTGGCTGCGCCAAGCGGTTGCGCCCGCGGTTGCAGCGGCCCCGGCGGCGACTCCCCTGCGGCGGCCACGCCCCAATCCCAGCCCTCTGCGGCACCGGCGGCCCAGGCTGCGTTGGGCGGCCATCCGGCCCTGGCAGTTGAGCAAGCTCTGCAAATTCAGCTACCCGAGCGACAGATCGACGGTCTGCTCCCCGGCTGGTCCAAGCTGCCCTTTCGCAAGGCCCCCGGGGCCAAAGTCGACCTCGAGCTGACCTTGGCGGTCACCGCCCAGGGTGTGCGGCTGCTGGAGCGGCAACTCACGGTCGATCAAGCCCAAACCGACGATCGACTGCGCGAACTGCTGCGCTGGGGCACTGGGCAGTGGCAGCAGCGCTCTGGTTTGGCGGCCCAGCGGCTCGTGCTGGCCATCGACCGGGGAGCCCCGCCCATGCTCGCCGCCCAAGTCCGCCAAATGGCGCTGGGTCTGCAGCCTTGGCGGGTGGTGGCCCTGGCGCGCGACGGCGATCACCTGGTCGAGCTGCACCTGAATCCGCCCGCGGATCGCCGCCCCAGCGGCCGGCCCATGCCGATGGCCCAAGGCCCGACGCCCGTCGCGCGTTAGAGGCGCACGCAGCAACCGCCCGTAATCAGAGAGCTCTATCCCTTGAATCGCTAACGTCAGAGTGCCAGCAGCGCGCCAGTCATGCCCCGCTGGCCGCTGGCGCAGATTTCGCGGCGATCAGCGCTTCTCGTCGACCCGCTGGAACTGGTCCGGGGTGCCATCGCCGTTGGTGTCGGTGCCGACTTTCTGCAGCTGGCCTTTGACGTAGTACTCCCACACGTCCACGCTGCCGTCGCCGTTTTGATCGCGGCGCCGCTCGTAGAGGCGGTTGACGTCTTTGCCTTCCTCGTTCTTGGTCATCTGGTAGAACATCCAGGTGTCGATCTTGCCGTCAAAGCCCAGGTCGAGCTGCACTTCCTTGAGCGTGCCGTCTTCGTAGCGCTTGACCTCGTCCACGCGGCCGTCAAAGTCCAGATCGTATTCCTCGCGCTCCTTGACCTCTTTGCCCGGCCCGCCCTTGTAGTACTCGACGATGTCGATGCGCTGGTCAAAGTTGACGTCGATTTCTTTGCGAACCAGGGCCTTGAGCTGCACCTTGGCGCCCTTGCCGTCGCCGCCGGCCTGGTCGACCAGCGCGTAGTGCTTAAAAACGTCCGGCTTCATGTCGCCATTGACGTCGATGCGCTCGATCACCGCAGAAGCGCTGCGCTCCTCTTGCACGGGATCGTTGGAGATCGTCTGGCGCCCCTGGGAGTTGGCCTCGCCTTCCTTGGTCTGCTCTTTGGACCCGCCGCAAGCCGCCGAACTCAACAGCGCAGCCAACGCAGTCGCGCAAAGCAGGTGGGTACGCAAGGGGGAAGGGTGGTGCATGAGGAGCTCCCTGGGCAAAAACGCTGGCGAGGCACCGCGGCGCAGGGTGGTGCAGCGCTGTGCAACCTTGGATTGTGCTTGCCCAGCGCGGTGGGGTCAAGCCTGAGGCAAATCTCCTTTGGGCTCACTGTCTTCTAACACGGCTTACTGGCGAAACTTCTGGCCGTTGAGCGGCGATCGGGAATGAACCCGGGCTTTGACCCGTTGATCGCCTGCGGAGATTGGCCTCAAGGCGGAGACTCGGTTAGACTGCGGCCGCCCCGTCCGCTCGTGGGCCCTCACCTGCTAAGGCCAGCCATGACCAACGCCCTGCTCCCTTTGACGCAAGCCGATCTCCGTCGCCACCGGCGCCTTGGCGCTGCCCTGCGGGCGCTCGGGGTCCTGGCCGTCGCAACTGCCCTGGCGACCTTGCCCGCGGGATGCAAGAAGAAAGAGGACGCCGTGGAGGCGGTCAAGCCGGCCAAGCCGCCCGTGATCAAGCGCACGGCCCGCGCCACCGACGCGCCAGCTGCCGGCCTTGCAGAAGGCGCTACGCCGACCCGCGCCGGGCGCGCCCCAATGCAGCCGACCCTGTTGCAGCCGGCCCCTGTGCCGAGCACCGCGCCAGAAGCCGCCACCCCAGCCGAGGCCGCCGCTCCAGCAGAT
This sequence comes from Myxococcota bacterium, assembly GCA_044347905.1. GTDB lineage: Bacteria > Myxococcota_A > UBA9042 > UBA9042 > UBA9042 > SXRM01. Next base: position 110 of record JBIKTV010000666.1, on the reverse strand, counting down.
CCGGGGACCGCGGGTGCCGGCCAGGGCGCAGCTGTAGCGGGCGCGGTGCCTACCGATCCCACCCTGCCGAGCCAAGGCAATCCAGCCGCGGTCCTTGGCGGCGCCCCGCT
>JBIKTV010000194.1:0-10204 GCA_044347905.1 Myxococcota bacterium | reverse complement strand
GCGCGCCCGAGGGCCCGGTCGGCCAGCTGGCAAGCTGGACGATAGGGCGCGGTCCTGCGACGCAGCCGCAAAGCGGCGGCGGACCAGGATGACCCCAACCCGTTGCAAAGCCTCAGAGATCGCATGAATTCGACGAGCGGAACACCCTCACCACAGCGGCCAAACATTTAGGCGCCTAAATCCTGCGCCCCCTGGTCAGCCGCGAGAGCGCACACCACGGCCAGCCAAGTCTAATCCGCGCGCCCGTGGGCAGTTCCGCGCGCCGTCACCCGCCGCAAAGCGCCTGCTTGTCGGGGCAGCAGTCGCCGCCCGGCTGGCACTTGGCGTCGCACTGGCACGCCCAGAGGTTGCTGAATTTGCCGCACTTGCCCTTGCAGCTGGTGATGCAGGCAAAGTTGAAGCACACCTTGCCGTCCTTGCAGTCGGTGTCCGAATTGCAGTTGCAGTCAAACGGGCACTTGGCGGGGAACTCGATGCCGGCCGTGCACTTGCCGTCGCCACAGGACCACGAGGGGTAGCCCGGACCGCAGTCATTCATGCAGGAGACGGAGTTCTCTGTCGCCGGGTAGTCGCAGTTGCCGTCGCCGCAGTAGGTGCCGGGCGGGCCAGCGCCACAGTCCGCGGCACAGGTGCTCCAGGTCTCTGCGCCAAAGGTGCACACTTTGTCGCCGCAGACGGGCGGGCAGTCGCTAAAGCAGCTGAACTGCTCTTGTTTCCCTTCGCAGACTTTGTTGCCGCACTGGGGTGGGCAGTCCTTGGCGCAGTCGTTGGCGTTTTCTTTGCCGGTGCACGCGCCGTCGCCGCAGATGGGCGGGCAGTCCGCCAGGCAATTCTGGGTGTTTTCCGTCTGCTTGGAGCAAAAGCCGTCGCCGCACTTGGCCGGACAGTCTTGGGGGCAGTCCTCAGCCCCCTCATTGGCGGCGCAGGTGCCGTCGCCGCAGGCTGGGGGCTGGGCGGTGTCGGCGGCGGCGATATCGGCGGCGGTGTCGGCTATCGCGTCTGCTGCGGTGTCGGCGGCGGTGTCGGCGGCCGTGTCGGCAACCGTCTCAGTTCCGCTGTCCGCTTTGGTGTCCGCTTTGGTCTCAGTTCCGGCGTCAGCTCCGGTGTCAGCCGCTGCCGCAGTATCCGCGCTGGCTGTATCGCCGGTAGCAGTGTCCTTGCCGGCCTCGCTGTCGCTGGCGGTAGAGGGGGGAGTCCCCGGCGAGGCAGGCTCGGCGCATGCCGCCAATAGCGCCAGGTTTAACAAGAATACCAGGGGACTGCGCATCTACATTCCTTTCACCAGCCCATCGCGGCGGGTCCAACTCGACCCATGGTAGCCCAGACCCGCGGGCGGCGAATCCTAGCGCGGCCTTAGTCGGCCCCCGCAACCGAGATGCGCCAGGTGGATGATGCGGTCAGAACCAAGCCGTCACGCCAGCCGTCAGCGTGTCTTGTCGGTCGCTGTTGGCCTGCGCGGCACCGCTGACATCGACGGTCGTCTGGCCGCGGAAGTACAGGTCGGCGTCGCTCTGGTCGTGGCGATATTCTAGGCGCATAGACAGGTTATCGGCCGGCCGCAGATCCGCCGTGAGCGTTTGAGAGGTGATCCACGCCGCACCGCCCCAGAAGATCGGCGCTGCGCTGGTGCTGGCGTCGCGGGCCTGCCACTCGCGGAACAAGTCGCCGCGGGCGGCCAGGTACAGCCAGTCGGTCGCTTGCACGCGGGCATACAGGGCGCCGGCCAGCCAGGCGGAATTGCCCAATTCGTTAGGCTCTGCGCCGGCATTGGCGTGGACGATCAAAGACCATCGCGGCGACGGATACAAGGCCACGTAGCTGTCGAGCATGTGGCGCCACGCCCGGCCTTCCGGCGCATTTTCGCCGCGCTCTACGCCGCCGTTATACAGCAAATTCCAGGTGATGTGATCGGCGATGTTGTAGGAATACTGCAGGAGGAGCGACTTCTCCGTGTTGTTGTCGACCACCGAGTTCCAGCCGTTGCACGCCATGGCCGACAGGGTGCCGCTCTCGCCCAGCGGATACGTCGCCCGCACACCGGTGTGGTAAAAGGGCAGGCCAAAGAACAGGTTGGAGCGCGACCAGTTCCATTGGTCCTTGACCGCCATGCCTTCCGGGCCAATGGGCGACAGAAACAGCCCGGCGTCGAGCGTCAGCCCGCGGCCCACGGGGGCGAGCCAGGACACATTGGCCTGCTGTAGGTATTTCCACAGGTTAGGGCCGCTGGCGTTGGCGCCTGAGGCTCCGGGGCTCAGCGGCTCGGCGGCGTAGTAGGTGTCCGGCAAATGGCCAAATTGCAGGGCCAGGTGCGCCGACACTTTGTCGAGCCGACCGCTGGCATCCAGCAGCACATTTTGCAGGGTGAAGCTGGCGTGGCGGTTGTCAAAGGCGCGCAGGTTGGTGATGCCGTTGCTCGGCTGCCCGGTATTCCACTGGTAGTAGCCCTCCACATAGCCGCCGATGGTCAGCTGGGCTTTAGAACTGCTGCGGGTGGAACCTTCGGCAAAATTGGCCAGCGGCCCGGAACTTGCGGCCTCTGTGGCGGTCCCCGCGGCTGCCAGGGCCACCTGGGCGCGAGCCGTTTGGGGGGCGAGGACCAGCAACAGGGCTGGCATCGCCGCGACCACCACCCAGCAAAACCGGAAATTCATCTGCGCGTCTCCCCTTCGCCGGCCTTTTGCGCTCCAGGGCTTGGCAAAGAATAGTTTGACCACTAGGATGGCCAAGGAACGGCGAGATGGCCTGCAAGGACGCGCACTTGCGACCTACCCAGCAAGCAAATAGGCCCTTGGAAAACCGACTAGCTTTTTCACGGGCCCTTACTCAGCCGCCCTCTTCTCCAAAATCTCTACCGCGGGGAGCACTTTGCCTTCCAGATACTCCAGGAACGCGCCGCCCGCGGTGGAGATGTACGACACTTTGTCATAAATGTCGTACTTCTGGATCGCCGCGATGGTGTCGCCGCCGCCGGCCAGGGTAAAGGCCTTGGTCTGGGCGATGGCCATGGCGACGGCCTTGGTGCCCTCGCCAAACTGGTCAAATTCAAACACGCCCACCGGCCCATTCCACACCACCGTGCCGGCCGACAGGATCAAATCGACCAAATCCTGAGCGGAATTGGGGCCGATGTCCAGGATCATGTCGTCGTCGGTCACGTCGTCGGCGCTCTTGACCACGGCCGGCTCGCTGGCGTCAAACTGCTTGGCGCAGACCACGTCCGTGGCGATCGGGATGGTGGCGCCGCGGGCGGTCATCTTGGCAATCAGCGCCTGAGCGGTGGGGATCAGCTCGTGCTCACACAGCGACTTGCCCACATTCTTGCCGCTCGCCGCCAAAAAGGTGTTGGCAATGCCGCCGCCGACCACCAGCTGCTCACACTTGTCGGCCAGCGCTTCTAGCACGGTCAGCTTGGTCGACACCTTGGAGCCGCCCACAATGGCGACCATCGGCCGCGCCGGGTTGGCCAGGGCTTTGTCCAGCGCTTCCAGCTCTTCTGTCACCAGAATGCCGGCGCAGGCGGTCTGGGCGTACTGGGCCACGCCGTACGTGGACGCTTCCGCGCGGTGGGCGGTGCCAAAGGCGTCCATGACAAAGATATCGCACAGGGCCGCGTACTTGCGCGCGGTCGCCTCGCTGTTCTTCTTCTCGCCCTTGTTGACGCGGCAGTTCTCCAGCAGCACCACTTCGCCTTCGCCGACCTCAAAGCCGCCGTCGACCCAGTCCTTGATCAGCCGCACCGGCTGGCCCAGCTTGGCGGCCATCACCTCAGCCACGGGCGCCAGAGAAACCTCTTGGTTCCACTCGCCTTCCGTCGGCCGCCCCAGGTGCGAGGTCACCATCACCTTAGCGCCAGCTTTGAGGGCAAAGGCGACCGTCGGCATCGAAGCGGTGATGCGCGCGTCAGAAGTGACCTTGCCATCCTTGACCGGCACGTTGAGGTCGGCGCGGATCAAGATGCGCTTGCCCTTCAGATCCAGTTCAGTCATGCGGAGAAACTTAGCCATGGGGAACTCCTGGGAAGGAATGCGCCCACGGCAGCTCTCAAATGGCGCCAGGGCGCGGAACGCCGCGGGATGGGCAGCTGACATCGGGCTCTCAACGCCGCAACTGCCAACTGCCCCCCGCGGAAGGACTTCTTACTTGGCGACGAACTCGACCAAGCGCAGCATGTTGCAGGTGTAGCCGTACTCGTTGTCGTACCACGCCACCACTTTGACAAAGGTGCTGTCCAGGGCGATGCCGGCGTCGGCGTCAAAGGTGGACGGGTAGGGGTTGCCCACAAAGTCGGTGGAGACCACTTTGTCCGTGGTGTAACCCAGCACGCCCTTGAGCTCGCCTTCCGACGCGGCCTTCATAGCGGCGCAAATGTCGGCGTAGCTGGCCTCTTTGTTGAGCTCGACGGTCAAGTCGACCACCGAGACGTCCGAGGTCGGCACGCGGAAAGCCATGCCGGTCAGCTTCTTGTTGAGCTCGGGCATGATCTTGCCCACGGCCTTGGCGGCGCCGGTCGAAGACGGGATGATGTTCTCCAAAATGCCCCGGCCACCGCGCCAGTCCTTGTTCGACGGGCCGTCCACGGTCTTTTGCGTGGCGGTCGCGGCGTGCACGGTGGTCATGAGGCCGCGCTTGATGCCCCAATTGTCGTGGAGCACCTTGGCCACGGGGGCGAGGCAGTTGGTGGTGCAAGAAGCGGCCGAAACGATCGCCTGGCCCGCGTACTTGGTGTGGTTCACGCCGTACACGAACATCGGCGTGTCGTCCTTGGCGGGGGCGGACTGCACGACCTTCTTGGCGCCGGCCTTGATGTGGGCCTGGCAGGACTCCGTGGTCAGGAAGAAGCCGGTGCAATCGATGACCAATTCCGCGCCGATCTCGCTCCACTTGAGGTTGGCCGGATCCTTCTCCGCGGTCAGGCGGATGGTCTTGCCGTTGACGACCAGGTGGCCGCCGGCGACCGAGACATCGCCCTGAAAACGGCCGTGCACGGAGTCGTACTTGAGCATGTAGGCCAGGTAGTCGGGCTCCAGCAGGTCATTGATGCCGACCACTTCGATGCCCGGAAAGTCCTTGGCGATAGCGCGGAAGGTCATGCGACCGATACGACCAAACCCATTGATGCCAACCTTGATAGCCATGTCTCCATCTCCTTGAAAGACCGTCTGCGGACTGCGTGCCCAGAACCTAAAGGACCGTGCGGACCACGGATGCCGTGGCGCGCGGCGCATGGTACTCCTAAACGCCCGCGGAGCCCATGGCCCGGGGCCTCGAGCCCCCGTTCTGCCCCGTCGGCGCCCACCGTCCGGGCGGTTGTGGGCTGGGCTACTGCGGCGACTTGGATCGATTAACTATCTGAACTTGATAGTTTTCTGCGGTCTTGAGCCGCGGACGAAGCGATCGGCTGTCCAGTGATCGCCGGCGTGTCAGCGGCGGATCCTCGGAGCAGCACAGCGCAGCGCAGCGACCCGGCCCAGCCCATAAGCCTGAAGACACGAGGATATTTCTGGGCCAGGATATTTCTGGGCCCCGTGGCGCTAGGGGCCTGTGTAAAGATAACTTGACAAGACCGCTCGCGGAGCGGTGCGACGAACCCGACAGGGGGCGCGCAATTGCGAACCACCCAGCAGGCAAATGGGACCGGGGAAAATCGACTAGATTTTTCGCGGGCCCTAGGTTGACTGCCGCCGGTTGTTGCGCCGCCGCGGCGGCTTGCCGGCCTTGGAATCCCTCAAGGCCTCCACGATGGCCATGCCGATACCGCCTACCGTATTGATCACCGCGCCACTGCCTTCAACGGCCGCCTGGAGCACCCGACCGTGGGAGGCGCTGGCCACGGCATCCTGGGCAAAAGTCTCTGCTTCGCGAAAATGCGCTGCGCTCTGCGGAATTGTGCCGTCGTGCACCTGGGCGACATTGGCCATCACGCTCTGGTGCGAGGCGTCGGAGATGCCGATGCCGGCCTCCATCAGACCTCCGTTGACCATCTCCACCAACGTGGCGTAGAAACTCGGATTCTCTCGGGCGTGATCGGCAATTTGTTGGCGCATGGGCTCCGCGAGCTCGAGCTTGGCCAAGTGCGGATCGGCCGGCGAGGGGCGTCGGGCGGCTTTCTGCTGATCGTAGCTGGGCTTGTTGCCCGGGCTCACCGCCGCCGAGCCCTGGGCGTAGCTGTTTTGACCCGGCGATCGGCCTGCGGCCACCTGGGTCGCGGGTACGGGTGCAGAAGCCGGTACAGTCGGGGCTCCGGCGTGCTTGCCAGCGGGCTTGGGTTGTTTGTGGGGCTTGAGCATCGCGCAACTCTCTCTTGGGCTGGAGGCCACCCCGCCTGGACGTGGCACCAGGGCTGAATTCGACCCGCGGCCGCCTAGCCCGTCCGACCAGGGCCCCGCAACAATAAAGCTCGCGCGCCTGCGGGTCAAACGCCACCGCGCCGACCGCCGGCCCCGCACAGTCTGGCGAGCTGTTCCAGCGGCGATTCAGAAACTTTCTTCCGGCGCCGCGGCAATTGCCCCGGCCTTGGTCGATCCAGCCGCGGCAGTTCCGGCCTTAGAGCGCCTGGGGTGGGGGCGGCTGCGGGCGACGCCAAACAGGCTGATCAGCAGCCAACAGCACTCCAAGACGAACGCGGCAAAGTTCCATTGCTCCACCAGCGAGGCGATAATCAGCGCCGATCCCAGGGCATTGGCCAAGCTGTAGAGCAGGGTTGAAGCGCGCCAGATGCCGGCGTGGAGCAAGCCGTAGGCGACCAGCGTCAGCAGCACCCCCGCCGTGCCCACTAGGTCCATCAGGGTAAAGGTCATCGTCATGAGGCGGCCCCCACAAAGCGCGTGCACAGGGGAGCAAAGCCGTTGAAGTCTATGCTAGAACAGGTCGTCGTGTAAGCGCCGGCGGACAGAAACACGATGCGTTCGCCCGGCTCCAAGTCCAGGGGCAGCTCTATGCCGTGGCGATAAATGACGTCGGTGCTGTCGCAGGTCGGCCCCGCGAGCACCACGGGCCCCAGCGGCCGATCGCGGCGCCTTCCCAAATGATCCAGGACTTCCATGCGGTAATGGATGCGCTCGCCCACGGTTTCATCCAGCCCAGTGTACGTCCCGGCGTCCAGGTACACCCAGCGCGGGACCCGCTCATGGGGCCGATCCGCCACCAGCACCACCTCCGCCACCAACACCCCCGCATCGCCGACCAGAAAGCGCCCCGGCTCGACAAACAGCGCCGGCTGCTGGGCGCCAAAGGTCCGGGCGAGGGCCTCGCGGATGGCGTCGATGTAGGCAGACAGCGGCGGGGTCGGATCCAGGTAATGCGCGGGCAAGCCGCCGCCCAGATTGATGAACTCCAGCTCAATGCCGTGGCGCGCCAGCTGCAGAAAGGCCTGATGGGCATGGCCAATCGCGTGGGTCCAGGCCGCGGGCTGGGTCTGCTGCGAGCCCACGTGAAAGGAGACGCCCACCGGCTGCAGGCCCAGCTGCGCGGCGCGAACCAGCAGGGCGACTGCGGCCTCCACGGTACAGCCAAACTTGTGCGTCAAGGGCCACTGCGCCCCCGTGCCAGAAACGCCGATCCGGCAAAACACCCGCGCGCCGGGCGCCGCTGCCGCCAGCTTGTCGAGCTCCTGCGGGCTGTCAAAGGCAAATTGGCGAATTCCTGCAGCAAAAGCGCTGGCGATGTCCACCTGCTTCTTGACGCTGTTGCCAAAAGACAGCCTCTCCGGCGGCACGCCCAAAGCCAGACAGCTGGCCACTTCGCCGGGGCTCGCCAGGTCAAAACCGCAGCCCAGCTCGGCCAAGCGCTCCAAGATCTGCGGTGACGGGTTAGCCTTGACGGCATAGAGGATCTTAGCCTCTGGCAATTGCTGATGCAGCGTATTGTACTGTAAAGAAAGGCGATCGAGGTCAAAGATCAGCGCTGGCGTGGGGCCAGAAGCGGCGGCATGGAGGAGGTTGAACACAGCAAAATCCTTGGCTGGCTCAAGTGAACCAGCGGCAGCGGCGGCGAGCCGGTCGGTCGTTTCTGGCCTATGCGGACTGCAGTTCTGGTGCGCCAACTGCCTGCAAAGTCGCCTGGAAGAATCGGCCGGCGACCTCGCCATCCCAAGGTAGCGGCTGAGCGCGCTTTGTCAATCATCCCAGTGCACGCAAAAGCGCCGCCGCAGACTGGAGATTGAGCCCGCGCACCTGGGCACCCGAGGGCATCTGGAGCACCAACTCGGCGCCGTCAGCGCAGCGTGGGCCGGCGAGAACGGGCGCCAGCGTCGGGATCCACGAGCTCTTGCCGCACATTTGGCCGCCGCAAACCATCGCAGACGGCGCCTGACCGGCGCACGGGCGCCCCCGCGAGAACTTGGTCCGCAATGGAGTGAGAAATCTCCGCGGTGAGGGCTGGGCGGTTACCTCCGCGCTACCAATCATTGGGCTTTCGGTAAGCGCAGCGAAAACCTGCTCCAGCCCCTGCGAAGCCAATCCTCCCCACCATAAAATCATTGATATCTTTTGACTTATAATCCATCCGCAGTGTAATGCTGGAGATATTCGTCATCTCAGTGCTCTTCCCTGGGAGCAGCCCCGAATACGAAGGAACGCCGCCAAGCAGCCATTCCGGTGCATTTCCAGAAAGGTCAAACAGACCTGACGGTTCAGCAGGAAATAGGCCGGGCCTCAGTATTTCGAAAGCTCCCAGCAACCCGATATTCCCCCAATTCGGAGGTGGTAGTCCGCTTCCCCAGGGATACTGCATCGAACCATTTGGACTCAGCCACCCTGCAGAAGACCATTCGCACGGGCTCAAGGAAAACAGAGCAACTTGAACCTCTGCGAAGGTCGGCAAGTCCCAACCTGGGCCCAGACCGAGGCAATACTCGCGCGCCCCTTCATCGTAAATTTGCGTTACCGAAACATCGGGCGATTCCAGCTGTGATTTCTTATAAGCCAAGCAGGGAGCAGTTTCTTTAAGTGGCCCCGAGCACGGGTCGCTGCAGCCTCCTGCAGCAATGCAGGCATGCCATTGCGAGTTCGTAACCTCTTTCAATGCTAAGCAGAATTTGTCTACCCGCTGAACGCCCAATGGCGCCAAAGTCCAATCAGTGGCCTCAGGATCCGGATGTCCTAACAGGTATTCTCCAGCCGTGAAGCAGACTTTCTCCGCGGCTACTGCGGTTGCATCGGTTCCGCCGTCGGCTGATATGCTAGTGGAGTCCGGCCCAGCATCCGCAGCACTGACTTCGGCCACACTCACATCACTTGAACTCGCATCGGTCCCCACCGCTGGACAGTTTACGACAGCATCTGCCGCGGCAGACTGCAGTCCTTGGCCCGTAGCGGAAGTGGTCCGGTCGCAGCCTGAGACAATTGCGAGCACAGCATAGATGGTGAGCCAGACCGGAACTTGGCTTTCTGACGAAATCATAGGCTACTCTCCATCCCTGCTTGGCTGTGGCCCGACTTTGGCTCGTCGACTCAAACAACGGTATAAGAGCCGCAAACACCCCAGCCGCCCATCAGACCACCCCGCCAGCGCCAAGCAGCCCCCGACCAAGACCATCCCAGCCGTCAGCGACGAGCCTACGCCGGCAAATCCCCACCGTCAACCGCCAAATATGACGTCAGTTCAAGCTCATCCGCCCGGTCCACGCAAGGCTGCGCCAGCCAGCAGACCCTCAGGTCCCCCACCTACGCTGCCCAGTCGTCTACGGGCAGCTCGTCAAAGAACGGCTCGCCCGGCTCCGCGTCGACGCCGTCCTCCTCGACCGGTAGCCCAGCGTCATCGAGATCCCCCGGGAACAGCTCCTCCGGCGGCCCACGCACCCGCCAGACAGGATCCTCAGGCTTTGTCAGTGCTTCGGTAGCCAGTCCGAGAACCTGCCCTCGTGGCGACGGGGGTGCGCCAGGATCCTCCTGACCACCGGCGGCTGGTCGATAAGCGCCACCAGCTTGCGCCGTCCGCCACAATTGCATTGTAAAACATCCGCTTTCCACGCCAGCCTCATCGCCACAGACCAAGCCAACCGACCAGACATCTTCCGGGCCTGCTCGACAGCATGGTGGGCCAGCTCCGCATCGGACAGCGGCACTTGGCAGTCATGTTCGCCCGCCTGCGGCTTGTCCCTCCTCCGCGGGGCCTGCGCTCCAGCCTGGACCACCAGCGGCCGGAGCTTGGCGTTCGGGGCAAAGGCTCCGGAATACCTAATCGTCGGCCGGCCCGGCAGGGGAAT
>JBIKTV010000665.1:0-2872 GCA_044347905.1 Myxococcota bacterium | reverse complement strand
CGTCAGTCCTGCCCGCACCCGGCGGCCAGAGGTCGCAGGCGCGGAGGCCTGCTCGTACCCGTTTTTGGCTCACGTCAGTCCTGCCCGCACCCGGCGGCCAGAGGTCGCAGGCGCGGAGGCCTAAGTAGAAACTTGCGCTAACCATCGGTAATTACGCGGCGCGCCAGGACGGCGAGTTTCGTCCATCGAGGGTGCCGGAGGCCATGCGGAATCTAGTACCCAAGGCCGCCGATTTTATCCGGGTTGCACCCGGTTCTTTTTCGGGTCTTGCGGGTGGTGTCAAGGGCATCGCGCCGTGTTTGAATGCGGTGCCGCTATCTTGCACCGATTGGCATTTCAGTGGAGTGCGGGCGCATCGCCTGCGGCGACCCGGCCACGAGTTTGGGCGACGAAGCCGTTGCGGAATTGCAGAGTCTTGGCGCCCAAACCGGCGTCGGACGCCGCCCATTCGGGTCTGTGTCGGTTGCGCGATACCGGCTTGGCGGGCCCCGCCCGCAACGCGCCGGCTTGGGGCGGGTCGCGGCCCGACAGGGCGGGTCCAGCAAAGGGTGCTTAGACCTTGGAGGTTTTGGCCTTTGGTGGGCGGGGGTGGGCCGCTATTGGCACTTTTAGTGCCAATAGCGGGGTTTTGAATTTAGCGACGACCGGGGAGCTTGGCCGCCCATGGCCCGTCTCCTACAGCTGGGATCGACTTGGTCGACGCCGCAATGGCGCTGGCGGGCCAATCGAAAGGGCGGCCGGCGTGGGTTGCGAACCCTCGTCAGGAGGCCGTTGGGCCAGATGGGCTGATCCATGTTGCCATTCCGATGCTTGCGGGGTACCTTGCCGCCACGAGCCGTTGGGGCTCAAACGCCACACAGGCAGAGATGACCATGGACATGGACGACCGAAAGCGCCTGTACAACGCGTGTAACCCCAGCGAGTCGTTGGAGCCTACCGACCACCGCTACCTCGACATCGCCGCGACCCCGCACGCAACCGACGTGCGCGGCCAAGACTGGGTGGCGCAATTCCGCAGAGAACTGCTTTTCAGTGATGAACCGCTGTGCAAGCTGGTCACCGGTCTTCAAGGGTGCGGCAAGTCAACGGAGTTCAGGCGTCTGGCTCATGAAGTCGCGGATCCTCATCAAGGCGGGATGCTGGCAGTGTATATCGACGCCGAAGCGCGCCTGGACCTGAGCGGGACCGTCGATGTCGTCGATATTCTGGCGACTGTCGTCGAAGCGGTCGAGGGCGAGGTGCTGGGGCTTGAGGGCGGCCGGCCCGGCAAGGCGCTGGAAGAGGGCTACCTGTCACGGCTTTGGCATTGGCTCAAGACCACCGATGCGACGCTAACGGCCGGCGAGTTCAGCGTGGGCGACGCCACCATGCTCACGCTGGAGCTCAAGGCCCGCCCGAGCCTGCGCGCACAGGTCCGCAAGGCGATCAATTCTAATTTGCGTACCTTTGTTGAAGGCGTTCACAACGAACTGCGGCAACTGACCTCGCGGGCCCACAGCGCCGGCCGCGTCGGAGGCGTGCTGGTCCTGTACGACTCGCTGGAGAAGCTGCGCGGAACATCGTCGAGCTATGTGGAAGTGCTTGAGAGTTGCGAGCGGTTGTTCGCCCAAGGTGCCGCCTACTTGCGCCTGCCCGTGCATGTCATCTACACCGTGCCGCCGGCGCTGCAGGCTCAGTCGGCGCTGCGCGGTGCGGCGTTCTTCCCCATGATCAAGGTGCGCCACCAGAACGGCGAGCCCTATGAGCCGGGCCTGCAGGTGGCCAGGGCCTTGGTGCAAAAGCGCGTCGCGGATGCTGAATTGGCCGTCCTGCTGGGAGCGAACTGGAGCACTCGCCTGGACGAATTGCTGCTGTGGAGCGGCGGATTCCCCCGTGAAATCGTGCGATTCTTGCGCGAAATCGTGCTGTTTGACAGCGCTCCGACCGACAACGCCCTGCGCGGCTTGCGCGACAGCGTCACTGCAGTTTACCGCGACCTGATCCGCACCGAGGCCTACCCTTGGCTGGCGCAAGTGGCCGTGACCAAGCAGATCACCACCTCGAACGAAGCGGAGCGCAAGATCGCCGATCGCCTTCTGGCCAACGGCGCAGTGTTTCGCTACGTCAACGGCGGCGATTGGTGGGATCTGCACCCCGCCGTGCGGGCCATCGAGGGTGTCGACAGCGCAATTGCCAAGCATCAGGCCAGCGGGCGATGAGTGCGGACGAAGCCGCGGGCGCGACCGCGGGCGGGGTGCGTGGGCTGGTACGGGCGCTGAGTCTGGCCGAGGGCTTCTCGCTGTACCTGGTGGTCACGCCCTACGCCAAGCATCTGACCGCAGTCCGGCAGGCCGCGATCGATGGCGGAGTTGCCGCAGGCGAGGTGTTCAATCCCTATCGAATTAGCAGTGCTGGCCCAGGTCTGGCGGACGACTGGCCCGCCGCGACGGTCGAGCAGATGCTGCGCACCGGTACCAGCGCCGCGGAGGGGCCGCTGTGGATGGATCTCACCGCGGCGCCGGGGCCCACGAACGGCAGCGAGAGCAGCCGCGATGACGACGGCTGGGCAGCGGTGTTTCACGCCCTGAACTTGGGGCGCAATGCCATTGCCAAGCGCTTGAATCGTCCGCTGGTCGTGTTCTTGCCCCACCGCCTGAGCCAGCTGCTCGCGGCGGAAGCGCCGGACCTCTGGTCGGTGCGCAGTGCCGTCGTGGTCCTGCCGGCGGAGGTCGCAGTGCAGCCGAACGTGGACGAACTGCCGCAGTTGCTTGCCGATCTGCCGGTCTCGGTCTCTTCGGGCGAGGAGCTAGAACGGGCGCTTGCGCAGGTCGACTTGGCCCGCAAGAGGTTGGCGCAGGACCAGGCTGAAGTGCATGTGATTGCTTTGGCTTCG
>JBIKTV010000193.1:0-10219 GCA_044347905.1 Myxococcota bacterium | reverse complement strand
ATGCGGACGTGCTGGTCGCACAGGCGCGGGCGGTGACCTACGCCCTCTACGGCCGGGAGCCGGAGGCCACCCAAGCTCTGGCTGCGGTGAACTGGCAGAGCAAGGCGCCGCTCATTCAGGGGGTTGGCCTGAGCGCTGAAGCGGCGATTGAGCTTTTGTGCCGCCGCGACGCCCAGCGCGCACTGGAGCTGAGCCGGCGGGCGCGGGCGCTGACGGCGGTCCATGCGGGCGTCCCGGGGGCCGGGCAGAATGAGAATTACTATAATACATTTGTGGCTTTAACGGAGGCGTTGCTGAACATCGAGGCGCCCGAGGCGATCCAGCTGCTGCAGGTCAGCGCGGCGGATGCTCGCTTTCCCGCCTTTCAGTTGATGTCGTCGCTGGGCCTCGCCGCTGCCTTGGAACACGCCGGTCACGCCGAGCGCGCGGCCCAGGTGCGAGAATTCATTCAGAAGACCGCCCCGCATTGCTCGCCGCTGCAGCTGCTCCCCAACCAATTCGCCGGGCGCGAAGGTGTCGCGGCTGAGGCTGGTCCCGTCGTTGGGCCCTTGGACGCAGCGGTGCCGGTTGGGGCCCCGCAAGAGCTCGCGGCGAAAGGCAAGATCTCAAAGCTCATGTGGGCGCAGCTGCGGCTGTGGATTCTGATATTGTTCATGTTCCTCGTCATTTTCTACTTCTTGGCCCGGCCCAGGTAGTCGGCGCCCGGTTTGGCGATGGCTTGAACGGCAGTTAGCTTGCTTGATCAGTGGGTTCCCAACGTCCAAGGGGTTGTACGTTAGCGGGCTGAGGTCGTCGCGCGGTCTGTTGGGTCTTTGGGGGCCTCCTGGTCCGCGCCGCCTGGCGGCCGCGCGTCGCAGGACCGCGCCCTATCGTCCAGCTTGCCAGCTGGCCGACCGAGCCCCGGGGCGCGCCGCGGCTGGGAAGCTTTGGGTGGCTGGAGGTTTGCGTGGCCGCGCGACGCCCGGGGCTCGTCCCATTCGGGTGACGGTCGCTGGCCCACCCTGACAATGCTGTGCGATTTCATGGATCAGACAATCGCCATGTACCTGTCCGCTCCCCTGTCCGCTCCCCAATTGCCGCAGGGCGTCGCGGCAGGCACTATTGCCCCGCCGCATGTGAGCGGCTGGAGGCACGCGGTCGCCATGAACCAGCAGCGACGGGGCGGGCGCACATGGGCGCTGCGCCTCGCAAGAAAAACCTGGCCGTTGGTCTTTGCCGCCTTGCCCGCGGCCGCCTATGGCGTTGAATTGCCACGGTCTGCCACCCCCGTCCAGGTCGCCGCCGATGACGCGAGCCCAGCCCCGCCGGCTGAAGGGCAGCAAGCCGAGCTGGTGATTGAAGGCCGGCGGACCTCGCAGACCAAGGTGTTTCGCCTGGATCGCAGCGTCCACGCCGCAGAGCGGGCGCGCCTTGGCGAATTGCAGCCGGAGTCGACGGCCGCGGCAACGGCTCAGCTGCCCGGCGCCTCCGCGCAAATCACCAACCGCGGCGGTGGATCGCCGCTGCTGCGCGGGCTGATCGGTCCGCAAAATCTGATCACGATTGAGGGGTTGCGATTTAACAACGCGATGTTTCGCACGGGTCCCAACCAGTATTTGGCGACGCTGGATCTCTCCGCCATCGACCGCATTGAGCTGTTGCTGGGGCCCGGCGGCGTGATGTACGGCTCCGATGCGATGGGCGGGGTCATCGGCCTGCACCTGCCGCCGTTGCCGGCGTTTGGCGGAAGCGCTCGGCCGGCGCTGCGGCTGTGGAGCCAGTACGCCAGCGTCGACCAGACGGGCGCGGCGGGGGGGCAGGTCAGCTGGTCGCGCGGCCCGCTGGCCCTTGAGGCGGGCGGTGCGTGGCGCAATCACGGAACCCTGCATACTGGCGAAGGAACGCAGGCGCGGGCCTCGGATTATCGCCAGTGGGGCTGGCACGCCAGGGCGGCTTTGGAGCTCAGCGATGCCTGGACCTTGCAGGGAACGGCGATGCAGAACGCCATTGAAGGCGCCGGTCGCACCGATGACCTGGGCAAGGGGGTGCTGAGAACCTATGACAACGGCGATATTTTTACCTGGCTGGAGGCCCTTCGCCAGGTCGACCACGGCACCTTGAGGTACCTGCGGCTGGCGGTCGTGGCCCACCGCATGAGCGAGACCGCCAACGCGGTGCGCTGTACCCTGCAGAACAAGGCCGTGCCCAGCTTGGACAATTGCGCCGCGGATGGCCTCAGCGTGGCGCGAGAATCCCCAGTTGTACTGCCGAGTTCGGTCACGCGGCAGGACCAAACTGTAGACGATGTCACCTCGCTTGGCGCCTTGGCTACGGCGCGGCTGTCGTTCTTGGGGGATGACCTGCGCGTCACTGCGGGGGCAGAGGCCTGGTTTGACCGGGTGGAGTCCTCTGCCCGCCAGCGGCTGAACGGCGCGACAACCGGCCCGTGGAAGGCCCTGGCCCGCGGCAACTACAGCGATGGCAGCACCTATGCGCAGCTGGGCGCCTATGCCCACGGCGATTACACCGCGTGGCGCGGCGGCGGCTGGTCGGCCATTGCCAATGCCGGTGCTCGCGCGGGTCTGGTGCAGGCTCAAGCCTCAGCGGTGCCCAAGATCGGCGACGTCGCCTATAGCCTGCCGATCTTTGCCATGACCGCCGGGGCCGTGCTGCACCGCGCTGAACAGCTGGCGATATTTGCCAATTTCTCGACCGGCCTGCGCGCGCCCAACTTGCAGGAGACCACGGTCTTGGGCAACACCGGTGACCAGTTTGAGGTGCCCAATGCCACTTTGCAGGCCGAGCAGATCGCCTCGCTTGAGCTGGGGGTGCGCATGCGCGCGCTTGGCTTTAGCGGCCAAATCGCAGGGCATTACAGCACGGTCAGCGACTTTATCGACCGCGAAGTCGTGCCCGCCGCAGAATACGCCAGCTACGGCATTGACGCGGCCAAGCTCAGCTGCACGGCGATCGGCGATGCCAAGTGCCAGGGCGTCTCGCGGCGCGCCAACTTGGGCACGGCGGCGATTTCAGGCGCGGAAGTGTTGCTGCGCACGCCTAGCGCCTATGGCTTTTCGGCTTGGCTGGTCGGCAACTGGCTCAAGGGCGACAGCACAGACCGCGGCGTGACCCAGCCTCTGCGCCGTTCGCCACCGCCTTCGGCCGCCGCTGGGCTGCGCTGGGTGAGCCAAAACAAGGCCTTTTACCTGGAGCCCTGGCTGCGCGCGGCGGAGGCCCAGGTGCGCCTGAACAGCGGCGATCGCAAGGACCTGCGCATGTGCGAAGACCCGGCGGTGCCCGGCACGGCGTTGGCGGCCAGCACCTGCACAGGGACACCGGGCTGGTCCATCCTCAACCTGCGCGCAGGGTACCGCTGGGACGCCCAATTCGCCGCCCTGCGCGCCCTGCGGATCGACGTGGACGCGGGCAACCTGATCGACGTGCGCTACCGGGTGCACGGCTCTGGAATTGACTCTGCGGGCCGCGGAATTGCGGCGACGCTAGCGGGTGAATGGTAGGGCGACCGTTGTCGTCGCGATCTTTGTGATCAACAGGTTCCAAGTCGCGATCCCGCGCCAATGGCCACCAAGGCTCCTGGCGTGACAACGGGATGACCTAACCCCTTGGCCAGCCGGCTTGTGGCGACCGCTTGACCCGCGTACCGTCGCAAAGGCGAGCCGTAGACCGTGCATTGCGCACCGTCCACCTCGCCTGACCGCATCCCCCATGGTCAACTTGCGAGGCCCCCTTTGAAAATGCATTTTGCCAAGTCCAGTTTGCTGGCAACCGCTGCGCTGCTGATCGGTGCGTGTGGAAGCTCGACCGCGACCTCATCGGAAACGTCCACAGCTGACACGGCAACTGGGGCCACGGCGGACGCAACCGGCGATACGGCGGGCACCGCCGACACGCTGGCCGTCGATACAGCTGGGGGTGACGCAGCTGCGGCCAGTGCCCTGACGGTGGCTTGCCCGTTTGGCATCCAGCTGGTGCAGCATCCGGTCAAGAATCCCCTGAGTCCAGACCAGTCTGAAGGGGCCTTTGCCGGCATCGTCAACGTCAGGCGCAAGAGCGGCGATGTGGCGACCGCCAAAGTCACCGTCAACGGCGTGGAGCTCACCTACACCAACAACGGCGACTACGTGGTGCCCAACACCGCTGACATTCCGGGCGCCGTGGCCGGGGCCAAGCTCAAGCTGGAAGTCAAGGACGGCAGTGACAGCGCCACCTTTGAGTTTACCTGCCCAACCGAGGTCGCCTTCACCGCGCCGGCGGCCGACACGGCGGTTGAAAAGGGCCAAGCCGTCCCGGTGAGCTGGACCGGGGTGCTGGACTATCAGCACCCGCTGCTCAAGCCAGGCCTGGGGCTGTACCGCCTCCACGCGGCCAGCGGCACGTTCTTGGGCTACTCGCCCATGGATCTGCCCAAGCTCGCACCCAGCGACACTGGGGTGACGCTCACGATGCCTGACAATGACAAGCCCCAGTACGTGGTTCAGCTGCAAGTGCCGGGAACCTTTGTGGCTACTGCCAAGTACGACGGGATTCACTGCTCGCTGGTGCGGCGCCTGATCCTGACTAATAAGGGCGTGCAGTAGCGGATTTGCGACCCACCCATTGAGCAAATGGGACCGGGAATATCGACTAGCTTTTTCACGGGCCCTAGCAGACAGATCCTTGCGAATTCTCAGCAGAAGCCTATGCTCGGCCGCTCGCGTCGCCTTGGCGCAGAGGTGCCTGGCATGAATGCGCGAATCATCCCCTGTGTGATGGCTGTATGGGCCTTTCTGGGCTGCGAGGCCGACCCCACCCCCGCCGCCACGCCTGATGCCGTGAGCGACACCGCGGCTCCCAAGGACGCCGTCGCTGACACGCCCCCCGCCGACGTTCCCGCTGACGTGCCCGCAGACGTCCCCGCCGACGTTCCCGCCGACGTGGCCGCAGACGTCCCCGCTGACGTCCCCGCGCCCGTTGCCATCGGCCCCTGCGACCCGAGCGGCGGCCTGGCCGTGCCGACGACCAAGCGCGCCAAGATGGTGGCGACGTTCGACCAGCCGGCCAACGGCTACAACGGCCCGCTGGAGGCCTTTGACGGCACCAGCGACGACACCTCGACGATGTCGAAGTTTGTGTACGCGAGCATCGTGTCCTGGTTGGCGAGCGAGGTGAAGGGCATGGACGACTCGCGCAGCGTCAGCATCACCTTCGACATGCAGAAGCCCGCGGCGTGCATGGTCTACAGCCTCACCAGCGCCAAGGCCGGCAACAACCACTTGACCTGGAGCCACAAGGGCAAGGCCTGGCGGTGTGACGGCAGCGTCATGATCGACACGATAAACGGCAAGGGCTACCAGTTCCACTTTGACGGCCAGTGCATCGGCGACCCGGAGTCGAGCCCGCCGGGCGTGGGCAGCGTCCACATGGTCGGCAAGGGCTCGGCGCTCATGTAGGGCTGGACACCGCCTTTGCGGACGTCGCTGACCGCCTCGAGGGGCCTTTCTACGCCACCGACGGCGGCCGACCGCGCCGTCGCTAGGCCCGCCGACGCAGCGCAGGGCGTTTGCTTGACCGAGGCCCGGGGAGGTCGTAGCGTGCGGGGGATTGCCCGCCGTCGCGGCCAACGGAATTGCTATGCCTACTCGCATGTGGATCCCTGCGCTTTTTGCCCTGCTTGTCGCTTCCTCCTGGGGGTGCGGCGAAGAAACGGCCATCATCGGCGGTGAGGCGGAAGACGCGGCCGCGGCCGGTGTAGACGGCCTCATTGGCGATTCGTCTGGCACTGTGGATGGTTCTGGCACCGATGCGGCGCAGGGCACCGATGCTGGGCAGGGCACCGACGCTTCCCAAGGCACGGACACCGGCGGCGGAACGGACGCGGCGATCGGCGCCGACGCAGACGCATCCGTCGAATTCGACTCCGCGACCGACAGCGACATCGCCGCTGACAGCGACGCAACGATCGAAAGCGACACGGCCACCGGCAGCGACACCGCCATCGAAACCGACACCGCCATCGAAACCGACACCGCCATCGAAACCGACATCCTCACCGGCAGCGACACGGCCATCGAAACCGACACGCTCACCGGCAGCGACACGGCCGTCGAGGGCGACGCCATCGCCGACACGTCCATCGAGAGCGATGCCGGGCCGATGGCCGACACGTCGCTCGATGGCGGCATCGACACCGGCAGCGACACCGCCGCCGACACCGGCTTGCCCCAGTGCGCCACGGCCGGCGATTGCCCCGCCGAGAATTGCCAGGTCGCCAGTTGTATCAACCAGTTGTGCGTTCAGGTCGCCGCGGCCGACGGCAGCCCATGCCAAGACGGCAACGCCTGCACCTCTGGCGACACCTGCTTGGCCACGGCGTGTCAGCCCGGCCAGCCCAGCGTCTGCAACGACGGAAAAGTTTGTACCACCGATAGTTGCGACGCGATCACCGGCTGCGCTTTTGTGAACAGCTCGGCGCCCTGCAACGACGGCAATGCCTGCACCAGCGGCGACGTGTGTGCGGGCGGCACCTGCGCCGGCGGGTGGATCATCTGCAAAGACGACAATTCGTGCACCAGCGACGGCTGTCTGGGTGTCAGCGGCTGTGTCTTTTCGCCCGCGCCCGGCCCGTGTGACGACGGCAGCTTGTGTACGGTGGGCGACACCTGCACCGCCGGGCAATGCGCGCCGGGCGCCAAGATCGAATGCAACGACGCCAATCCGTGTACCAACGACACTTGCGATCCCTTGGTTGGCTGCAAGTTTGAAGCGAATACCGCCAGCTGCAGCGACGACAACGCCTGCTCCGTGGGCGACACCTGTGCGGCCGGCGTTTGCGCGGCAGGCGCGATGCTGAATTGCGCCGATGACAACCCCTGCACAGACGATTCCTGTGACCCCAAGAAGGGTTGCGTGTACGCGGCCAACCAGGCGCCCTGCAGCGACGGCAATGCCTGCACCGTGGGCGACGCGTGTTCCAAGAGCGCGTGCCTGGGCGGCGCGGTCACGGTTTGCGACGACAATAATCCTTGCACCACCGACAATTGCGACAGCCAAGTGGGCTGCACCTTTGCGGCCAACAGCCAGCCCTGCAGCGACGGCAACGCCTGCACCAGCGGCGACGCGTGCGCAGGCGGCAAATGCCAAGCCGGCCCTGGCCTGACCTGCGAAGACAAGAACCCCTGCACGGACAACGCCTGCGACCCGGGCAAAGGCTGCGTATTTCTGGACAACACCGCGCCGTGCGACGACGGCAGCGCCTGTACCAAGGGCGATACCTGCGGCAAAGGCAGCTGCACGCCGGGCAAGCTGATTTCTTGCGATGACAATAACCCTTGCACCGCAGACAGTTGTGACGCTGCCAAGGGCTGCCTGAACAGCAACACCACCCAGCCCTGTG
This sequence comes from Myxococcota bacterium, assembly GCA_044347905.1. Lineage (GTDB taxonomy): Bacteria > Myxococcota_A > UBA9042 > UBA9042 > UBA9042 > SXRM01. Next base: position 2,847 of record JBIKTV010000193.1, on the reverse strand, counting down.
ACGACGCCAGCGCCTGCACCCTGGGCGATGCGTGCGACGGCGGCAAGTGCCTTCCCGGCAAGCCCGTGAAGTGCAGCGACAACAACCCGTGCACGGATGACAGCTGCGACCCCAAGGTCGGCTGCGTATTTGCGGACAACGCCGCCGCGTGCGACGACAGCAACGCCTGCACCAAGGGCGACACCTGCAAGTCGGGCATCTGCGTGGCCGGCGTTCCCCCCGTCTGCGACGACAAAAACCCTTGCACCACAGAGACGTGCGACCCGGCCGAGGGCTGCAAGAACGTCAACAACTCGCTGGCTTGCGACGATGGCAACGCCTGCACCACCGGCGATGTGTGCGGCGGCGGCAAATGCGCTCCGGGCAAGGCGGCGGTCTGCGATGACGCCAACCCTTGCACAAGTGACAGCTGTAACCCGGAGAATGGCTGCGCTTTTGCCGCCAACACGGCCAATTGCGACGACGGCAACGCCTGCACCAGCGGCGACATCTGCAAGGGCGGCTCGTGCGCCTCGGGCAGCGCCAAGGGCTGCGACGACGCCAACGACTGCACCAGCGATTCCTGCGATCCTGCAAAGGGTTGTATCAACGCGGCCAACACGCTCCCCTGCGATGACGGCAACGCCTGCACCGCCAACGACACCTGCAAAGGCGGATCCTGCGGCGCCGGCAAACCGATCGTCTGCAACGACGGCAACGGCTGCACCGCCGATTTCTGCGACCCCAAGGCCGGCTGCCTAGCCAAGCCTACTGCGGACAAGTGCGATGACGGCAACGCCTGCAGCCTGGGCGACGTGTGCAAAGGCGGCGTGTGTCAGGCCGGCGCCTCCGCCAACTGCGACGACGGCAACCTGTGCACCCTGGACAGCTGCGACGCGGTCAAAGGCTGCCAATCTGTAGCCAATACCTGGCCTTGTGACGACGGCAACCTGTGCACCCTGGGCGACCTTTGCGCGGCCGGATCCTGCACGCCGGGCAAGGCGCTGAGCTGCTTTGACGGCAATGCCTGCACCGACGACAGCTGTAACCCCAAGAGCGGCTGTGCTTTTGTCGATTCCACCAAGCCCTGCACCGACTTCAACGCCTGCACCGGCCCAGACGCGTGCAGCAAGGGCAGCTGCGCCGGCGCGCCCATCAGCTGCGACGACAAAAACCCTTGCACCACCGACTACTGCGACGGCCAGAAGGGCTGCCAGACCGTGGACAACGTGCTCAGCTGCGACGACGGCACGGTCTGCACCAAGGGCGACGTCTGCGCCGGCGGCAAATGCGCTGGACAAACAGTCTCTTGCGACGACGGCAACCCCTGCACCAAGGACAGCTGCGACGCGGTCAAGGGCTGCGGGTACAGCGCAGAAGCCGACGGCACCGTGTGCGGCAGCGGCGGCGGCGGCATTTGCGCTTCCGGCACCTGCAGCTTGGGCAGCAGCCTGAACCCGGCCAGCTCTTGCCAGCAGATCCTGAGCACCTTGCCGGCCAGCAAGAGCGGCGTGTATTTCCTGGCTTACACCAGCGGTTCGACCAAGGTGGTCTATCAGGCGTACTGCGACATGGTCACCCAGGGCGGCGGCTGGACCCTGGTGGTCAAGGCCGATGGCGCCAAGGGCACGTTTGGCTACGCCGCCGGTCAGTGGACCAGCACCGCGACCTTCAACCCCGATTTCCCCGCGTTGGATGCCAATGAGGCCAAGCTGGCCGGCTACGCGAACCTGGCGGTCAAGGAAGTGCTGATCGGCGCCAAGGTCGGCACCACCACCAATTACCTGGTGTTGCCCGCGGTGGCGACCTCGCTGCATGGCCTGGTCTCTGGCGGCACCTATGTCGCCACTAAGGCGGGGCGCGCGGCGTGGAAGGGGCTGATGACCGGCTCGTCCCTGCAGCTCAACTGCAACCAGGAGGGCTTTAACACCCAGGTCGGCGGCTGGATGACCTGCCGCATGGGCATCATCGCCAACCAGGAGAATGACTGTAATTCTCCGGACTCCTTCCTGGGCGTCGGCTGCGCAGCCGGGACGTCCTTTACCAGCGGCAACTACGCGAGCAGCAGCTGGTCGCCGGACAACGGCGGCGTGAATTTCCCAGCGTTTGCTTACATCTTTGTGCGGTGAGGCTGGGGGAGCAGGTCAAGAAGTCCTTTCGCCCGGCGATGAGCGAGTCGGCCAGAGATCGCGAGCTCAAGTAGGGCAGGGGGCTGGCGTTCGAGCCTTGCGCCACCTGCGCCCGCCCCCGCCGCACCCTTGACCGGCCCAGGCCGCACGGGCATGGTGCGCTGCAGACCTCTGGGTTGGGCCGCCATGCACCGCTTTGTCACGATTTCGATCAGCCACTACTGCGAAAAGGTCCGCTGGGCCTTGGACTGGGCCGGCGAGCCGTATGCCGAGAGCGCGCACTTGCCGCTCCTGCATTGGGCATCTAGCTTTGGCGCGGGCGCGGGTCGCACTGTGCCCGTGCTGGTCGCGGACGACGGCGAGGTGCTGGGCGACTCGACCGACATTCTGCGGTGGCTCGACCGCCGGCAACCGGAGCTTGGCCTGTACGGCGACACGGCTGAGAAGCGCCAAGAGATCGAAGCCCTTGAGGATCTCTTTGACGAGAAGCTGGGGCCCGCCACTCGCCGTTGGGGCTACTACCACCTGCTGCCCAACAGGGCGCTTACGCTAGCCTATGCCAGCCAATGGGTGCCGAGCAGTGAAGTGTGGGCGCTGCGCGCGTCGTTTCCGTTCGTGCGCGCCCTCCTCCGCCGCGGGCTGGGGATCGATGCCGCTGGGGCCGCGCGGTCCAAAGAGCGCATCGACGCGGTCATGCAGCAGGTCAGCCAATTGCTGGCCGATGGCCGGCCGTTTCTTG
>JBIKTV010000664.1:0-2885 GCA_044347905.1 Myxococcota bacterium | reverse complement strand
CGGGCTTTCAGGGCAGCGTGTTTGCCAGCTACGCCGCGCGGCCGCTGGTGTTTGGCTCGCAGGCCGCGGGCAATGAGGCAGCCGTCGTCAGCGATCTCGCTACGTTGGAGCTGGGCGCGGGCTGGCAGCTGTCGCCCGTGTGGTCGGTGGGCGCGAGCTTGCCGCTGGCGGTGGTGGATCGCGGCACCCAGGGCGCAGCGGGGCTCCAGCCGCCGGACGGCGCGGCCCTGGGCGATGTGCGTCTGGCCGCCATGGCTACTTTGGCGCCTGCCGATCGCGGCTTGGGGCTGGCCCTGGGCGGCGAGCTGGGCCTCCCCAGCGGCGGAGCGGGCAGTTTTGCCGGCGATGACGGCCTTTCCGGCGGCTTGCGCGCCATTGTCAGCTGGCGCCACGGCGGCACCAGCTTGGCGGGCAACTGGGGCGTGTGGATGCGCTCGCCGGTGCAGCTGGGCGCCAACAGCTACGGGACGGAGACGCGGCTCTCTCTGGGCGTGCGCCAGGCCCTGGGGGCGTCGTGGAGCGTGCTGGGCGAGGCGACCGCCGCTTCGCCGCTCGACGTCTCGCGAATTGCCGAGGCGGGCGCCGCAGAAATGCTCGCCGGGGCCACCCGCTGCCTGGATGAGCGCTGGGAATTGTTTGCCGCTGTGGGCGGAGGCGCCCTGTCTGGCCCAGGCGCGGTGGCGTTTCGCGGCGTCGCTGGCGTGCGCCACGGCCCCTGCGCCGTGCCCACCGCGCTTGCCGACCGCGATCGCGACGGCGTGCCGGACGAGCGCGACACCTGCCCGGACCAGCCGGGCCCCAACGGCGGGTCAGAGAATGCGGGTTGCCCAGACCGCGATAGCGACGGCGTGGCCGACCGCCGCGATGCCTGCCCCGACCTGCCCGGCGTGCGCCAGAGCCAGGCCGACCGCCACGGTTGCCCGCCAGACAGCGACGGCGACGGCGTGGCCGATTCCCAGGACGCCTGCCCGGCGCACCCGGGCCGCCTGAGCCCCAACTCCGCGCAAAACGGCTGCCCGGACGCGGACGGCGACGCCATTGCCGACGGCGACGACGCCTGCCCCAGCGCCGCAGGCCCCGCGTCCAGCGATCGCGAGCGCCACGGCTGCCCCTCTGACAGCGACAAGGACGGCGTCGCCGACGCCCAGGACGCCTGCCCAGATGTCCCGGGCCGCGCCAACAGCGACCTTGCCCTGAACGGCTGCCCCGGCGACCGCGACAAAGACGGCGTGCTCGACGACGACGACCGCTGCCCCGACCTCGCCGGGCCCAAGAGCGACCACCTCCAGCTGAACGGCTGCCCGCCGCCCAAGGTGGAGGCTTCGCGGATCGGCGTAGCCCAAGCGATTGAGTTTGCTACCGATAGCGCCGTGGTGGGCGAGGAGTATCGGCCCCTGTTGCTGCAGGTGGCGCTTTTGCTGTTGGAGCACCCGGAGATCCGCAAGCTGTCCGTCGACGGCCACACGGACGACGCGCACACGCCGGAGCACAACCTACAGCTGTCCAAAGACCGCTCCAAGGCGGTGCACGACCAATTGATCAAGCTGGGCGTGCCCAAAGGCCGGCTGCAGTGGCGCGGCTTTGGCATGACCCAACCGGTGGAAGCCAACACCAGTGAGTCGGGCCGCCGCAAGAACCGCCGGGTCGAGTTTGTGATTGTCGAGCGGCGTTAGGGCCACGGCAGACACAGCTCGGCAAGGCCTTTCGCGTAGCGGTGCGACGAACCGGACAGGGGCCAGGCTATTGTCTTATCCCTGAAATTGCATCAGAAAGGCCGGGGAAGCCGCGCCCAGCCGTTGCCGTAGTGGCGGTAGCCCAGCGCCAGCACCAGCAGCTGGTCGCCCAGGGGATGCTCCGGCGCCTCGTGGCCAAAGCGGCTCCAGCGCAGCTCATAGCGCAGCGTCAGCCACCAACCGCTGGGGCGATGGCGGGGCGACACAGGCACGTCCGCGCCAAATCCCAGGATCGCCGCGGGCCGCCAGTCCACCAGTTGCGCCCCCGTTTGGTGCGCCGCGGCCAGGGCTTGAACACCGCTGAGCGCAGCCCGACTCACCGCGGCACCCACATAGCCGTGGAGCCCGGCAAGAACATCGTATTTCCAGTCGTTAAACACCAGGATCGGCAGCGCGGGATGGGTGCCAATGGTCGCCGCGAGCTCACTGCGCGTCAGGGCCGCGGACGGGCCGCCGTAGACCACGTGCTGCAGATCGACACCGGCATCGACAAACTGCGTGACCGCGGCGATTCGCCCGCTGAGCCGCGCCCCTTGGCCCCAGCGGTCGAGACCGGGCAACTGCCTATCCAGCCTGGACAAAACCCCGCCAACCATCCAGCCGACGTGGTTGCCGTCGTAGAGCCGGTCTTTGGGCGGCGGCGGCTCTTCTGGCAGCCCGCTCGACAGCGGCGGCCGGCTTCCCGGGGCCAGCGGATCGGCCGGGGCCGCGTAGACGCTGATCGGCACAAGCCAGGCCAGCGCGACTAGCCCAAGCGCCTTCAAGGCTTTTTCGCGAGCGGCTGTCCGTGGCCGGGCACGATGAGCTGGCGGGCATAGGGCTCATAGGCAAACCGCGGCGAGTGCTGCTGGGTGTGGCACTGCCCGCAGGCCTTGGCATCCGCTTTGGCCAGCAGGTCTGGCTTTTCTGGGTCGGCGGCGTGCAGCGAACCCGGGCCGTGGCAGGCCTCGCACTGGACATCCTTGAACTTTTCGACGTTGGCAAACGCCGAACCGCCCGGTTGGGCCCAGCCGGTGGTGTGGCAGGCGACGCAGTCCAGGTCCTTGGTCTTGGCCACGTCCTGCAGCGTCTTCCATGCGGCGGCGTGGGGATTGGCCTTGGCAAAACCGCTGGCGTCCTCATGGCAACTGAGGCACTCCGCCTGGCCGATGT
>JBIKTV010000192.1:0-10252 GCA_044347905.1 Myxococcota bacterium | reverse complement strand
GTTCTTCCAGTTCCACCCGACCTGCCTTTACCACCCAGACGCCAAGAACTTTTTGATTTCTGAAGCCCTGCGCGGCGAAGGCGGCATCCTCCGCAGCGGCAAGGGCGACGCGTTTATGCCGCGCTACGACGCCCGCAAAGACCTGGCGCCCCGCGACATCGTTGCCCGCGCCATCGACACGGAGCTCAAGGCGTCCGGCGAAGACTGCGTCTATCTGGACATGACCCATTTGCCCGCGGCGTTTCTGGAGGATCACTTCCCGACCATCCACGCCCGCTGCCTGACCTTGGGCATCGACATGCGCCGCCAGCCGCTGCCGGTGGTGCCCGCGGCCCACTACCAGTGCGGCGGTGTCCAGGTCAATCGCGAGGCAGAAACCAATATCTACGGGCTCTTGGCGATTGGCGAAGTGAGCTGCACCGGACTGCACGGCGCCAACCGCTTGGCGTCCAACTCGCTGCTGGAGGCGGTGGTCTATGCCGAGCGTGCGGCGACAACGGCAAAAAAGGTTCTTTCAGAACGCGGAGCTGCCGATCGGCTGCGCGTGCCCCAGTGGGACACAGGTCAGGCCGGCGACCCCGACGAGCAGGTGGTGGTGAGCCAAAGCTGGGACGAGATTCGGCGCTTAATGTGGAATTACGTAGGGATTGTCCGCTCTAGCCGGCGCTTGACCCGGGCTCAGCGGCGTTTGCAGTTCCTAGAGGCGGAAGTGCGCGAGGACTATTGGCGCTTCTACCTGACGCCCGACCTGATTGAACTGCGCAACATTACTACGGTTGCCCAGCTGATCGTCGATTCAGCGCTCCAGCGCAGAGAGTCGCGCGGGCTGCACTGGTCTATTGATTACCCAGAGTTGGACGACGAACTGGCCCAGCGAGACACGATTCTGCAGCGCTGAAATCCCGCACCCGCCGCGCCCAGGGCAAGGCCTCTACGCCGGTTTGCGGCGGCGCAACCACAGGCCAGCCATCGCCAGGATCAACCAAGCGGACGGCGAACCGGGCGAGGCCGCGGCGCTGCAGCCGTCGTCCACCGGCGCTGGGGCAAGCGGCAGCGGCTTGGCAGCGACATCGGCAGAGGCGTCGACTGCGGCGTCACCGCCAGGGCCCAGGTCTGGTGCCACAGCGTCGCTTCCGGTCAATTCGCTAAGGTTTGCGTCGTTGCCCGCAGCGTCAGCCCCCGCGGTATCGACCGCCGCCGCGTCTGCGCCCAGGTCGCTCTGTGCGCCTGTGTCATCGCCGCCAGCGGCCGTGTCCGCTGAAATTGCATCGACAGAGCCGCCATCACTGCCAGTTGTGTCCGCTGATCCGCCATCTGTTCCGCCCGGATCCACAGCGCACGCCTGCTGCGACAGACTCGCCTGCACCAGCTTGGCGACGAGCGAGGTCCGCGCCGCCGCCGGGTGAATGGTCTCTAGCGGCACCCCGCACAGCAGAGCGTTGGACTTGTTTGGCAGCTGCTGCAGCGTCGCGGCAACCCCCTTAGCACCGGCGTAATTGAGCAGCACAGACGCGGTCTTGGGCGTCAAGACATCGGGAAAATCCACGTGGTAGCTGGGGCCCGTGCCGTCGTCAAACTTCCACGCCCCGCCCAGCCCTGCGGCGCCTTCCAGGCCGTAGACCCCGGCGTCGTCGCCTAGGTAGCGCGCGCCAAACCAGGTCTCCAGCCAGTCGCCGCCAGCGGCCCCGGCCTTGAATTCCAGGGCCCAAGTGGTCTCTGCGCCGTTGAGCCAGAGGCTGCGGCCGGGCTGCGCCTGTAGCCAATCGGTCAACAGGCTCTTTTGCCCCGCGTCCAACACCCCGTCCGCAGTGGAATTTTCCCCCGCGGCCCAGTCGACCAGCGCGTGGCCGCTCAACTGCGCCGCGTCTAGGGCCAGGCGCTCGGTGCTGTCGACCCCCAAGCCGGCAGCGGCCAGGTCGCCGATGTGCGCGACTAAGTAGTCATAGGTATTCATCTTTTGCTGACGCAGCCGCTGGATTTGCCCCAGGCCAAAGATCGACAGGTCTTCCACCGGCGCCAGCGCTGAGTCGAGGCGGGTAAAGCCCTGGACCACCAGAGCGCGCTTGGCCCCGGCGCAGCCTTCTACCGCGCCGACCACCGCCGACGGCAAACTCACCCCACCCGGATTGAGCGCGACGACCCGGGCAAACAGCGGCGCGGAACCGGCCGGCAAGGTCACCGCTTGGCTGGTGCCGACCACGGCGATACCCTCGTCAAAACCTAGGCCATCCTTGGACAATTGCAGCAGGTAGCTGGTCGGCGCCTGGCCATACGCACCGCCCACTGGCCCGGGCTGCCACTGCACGGTCGCCTGCCCTGGCGCGGTGCGGGCCATGCGCACGGCCTGCGGCGGCTCCGGCTGAACCAGCAGGGCGATCTTGTCTCGCTCGGCAAAGTACTGGGCGATGGCCTTGTAGAGCGACCGCGCCAGCAAGTGGCGAAAGCGCGGCTCGCGCAAAGCGTCGGCGTCTTCTAGGGTGGAGTGAAACGCGGCCTCCACCAACACGGCGGGCATCTCTGGATTATGCTTGGGATTGATCTCTCCAAAATAGGCCGTGTACACGCCGCGATCCTTCCACGCCGGATCCCAGAGCGCTTTGATATCGGCGACCATGAGCTTTTGCACGAGCTTGCCAAAGGCCTCTGAGCCCTGGGTGCCGCTGAAGTTGTAGGTGCCGTCGGGCGCGTTGGGCCCATAGACGTAGGTCGAGGTCCCGCGGGCCGGCGACGGAGCGTTGGTGTGCCAGGACAGGAAGATCGCATCCTCGCCCTCTTCATGGTGCCAAGCGCTGAAGCGGCTGCGGCAGGTGACGTCGTCGCTCGGGTCGTCGCTGGAGCTGTCATAGACGCTCGCCGGCGCCCCCTGAAACTGCGCGTACGTGCGGCAACTTTCTTCCCAGCGCGGCCGACCAGAAGTGGGGCCTGCCGCCGGCGGCTTGCCTGTCCCGCGCGCCACGCTGCCCAGGCCGCCGCCCAGACGCACGCCGTCGGCGATGACGTAGCGGTCCTTGAGGCCGCTCAGCGTGTCATTATGGAGCAAGATCGCGCCCTTGGTCGGGTCAATGCCGGCGGCAAAGTTGAAGTAGCCGAGCCAAGTCCAGGTGCCGCCGTGCTTGGTCTGGTCGACGCGGATGTGGGTGCTCCCGCCCAAGTGGCGAATTTCATAGTGGGCATCCGGCAAGCGGTTGGCGCCGACCACCCAGGTGACATAGACGGCATAGCGGCCCGTCGCCGGGACCTTGGGCAGGTACTGGGCGCTCGCGGTGATGGCGGCATTGCTCGCAGCGGAGGCGCGATAACTGCCCATCACAAATGGATTATCGCTGCCGTTAATCACCGCCTGAGGGGCAAACCCCGGCGACGCGCCCTGCTGCCAAGGGCCCGCGAGCTCTTTGTAACCGCTGCCGTCGCTGCCCTGGGGCGTGGCGTCGTCGACCATCACCTCTGCGCTTTGCAGGTCGAGCTCGCGCAATGTCACCACCTTGGCGCCGGCGTTGCGCAACATCGGCACCAGATAGTGCAACGCAGCTTCGGCATTTAGGAAATCTTCTACCAAGTTGTGGGTATTGCCGCGCTGCGTGGCCCAGCGGTTGACGTTCAAGTTCCACGTCAAGCCGTGACCCGGGCTCAGATAGACGGTTTTGCCGCTGAGGGCGCCCTTGCTGAGCCCCGGCGGAGTGTCGCCATCCAGCGTAGAGGCCACGGGCGCGGCGGGCAGCGGCTTTTCCCAAGAGCGCCGCGGCACTTGCGGCGGGTCGGCCATGAGCTGCGGCAGCGGCAGCCATTTGCCAGGGCGCGCGGCAAGACCTTTGATCCGCCTGGGCAATTGCCCCCACAGCTCCACATGTCGCACCTGTTCGGGCAGGGGCTGCGGCAGGCTGAGCTCGGCTTGGGCCGGCCCCGGGCTGCTCTCGCGTCCAATGGCGCTGAGGTAACGGCGGTGCAACGCCTCCAGGTGCAGCTCGTCTAGGCCGCGCGGCCCAAAGAACTCGGCCGGCAGCTCCAGCCACACATCGGCGCGGTCCCCGCGGACCTCGCGGCGCAATTCGCGAAATTCCCCTGGCAGATGCTCAAATCCGCTGGCTTGGATGGGCTGCGGAGTCAAGGTCAGGGCGGGCGCCAGCAAAGCCAGCGTCAGCAGCCAGAGGAACGGCGTTTGCGGCGGGAAGCGACGGCCACCCCAGCGGGCAACGCGGTGAGACTGCATGGGTCCTCCAAGGGGCGTCGATCTGAGGGTCCAGGCCGGGATCGGCAGTTCGGCAGGCTATGGCCGGTCCAGCGCAGCAACTTCGTTTTCAGACACCAAGAGTTGCCGCGCACGCAGCATCGCTTGACCCAAGAGCAGGCTCGGCGCCCCGCCCACCACCAGGGTCCCCAGGGCGGCCCCCAGAAACGCTTGCGGCGGCTGCATGGACGAACCCAGGCCCCAGCCTAGCAGCGGCGCCGCGCCCACCACCAAAGTGGTCCACCGCGCCGTCGCCAGCTGTTGCCGGCGCTGCTGGTGCAGCCGTTCTGCCACCAGAGCAGCGCTGGCGCAATTGCTCAGGGTCCAACCGGCCAATTGTGCAGGCGCCAGGGCCGCGGTCAAGCGCTGCCAGCTCGGCGTGTCCACGGCCAGCCACGCCCCCGCTTGGCACCGCCGCGCCCGCCCGGCCAGCTGCAGCCACAGCTGAACCAACGCCAACCAGTCGGACAAGCTCGCATGTTCCGTGCGCAATTCCCCCGCGGTCAGCAGCAGCACCCGATCGCGGCGGGCGTCCCACCCCAGCGCTTCCGCACCGCGACGCGCAAGGGGCAGCAGATGCGGCGGCCAATCGCTGGCGAGCCCGGCGACCAGGGCCTGCGGGTCGCCAAAAGCGCGACAACTACCGATTTCTATAACGGATTGCGGCCAACCCTGGGCCAACAGATCGGCCATGCGCTCGCTGAGGTCGCAGGGCCAGCGCTCCAGCTGGTCGACCGTGGGCACCGCGCTGGGGTAGCCCAACTGCTGCGCCTGCGCCAAGAGGTCGGCCCAAGCGGTCACGGCTCCTCAACCACCCGGGCGGGCGGCGGGTAGGCCACGCGGCGCTCCAGGTCGTAGCGCGACCCGGGCGTCAACACGTGCAGCCGCACGCCGATCAGGTTGACCGGCTGGTTTGGTTCAGCTGTGGCCATGCCCGAGTGCTGCAACTGGCTGACATCGATAATGGTAATGCCGCCTTCGCCCGCGACTTCCATGACATTGTCGGGGCCGATAAAGCCGGCCGTGTTCTCATCAAAGCCCATGCCGATGGCAAACGGGTTGTAGGCGATCGCGGCTAGCACGCGGCCCAAGCGATCGCGCTGGCGAAAATGTTGGTCGACGATGATGCGGTTGGTCAGCCCCAGGCCGGGGGCGAGGGTGACTTGGCCAGCGCGCGGCGTAGAACCGCCCTTGCCGCCGGCGATCATGTGCTCGCTGACAAAAGCCGCGCCCGCAGACGTGCCGGCGATGTGGACCCCGCGGGCATTTCCCCGGCGCATGGCCTGGGCCACCGCAGTGCCGCCAAGGATCGTCGACAAGCGCAACTGGTTGCCGCCGGTGATAAAAACCCCGTCCGCGGCCTGCAGGAACTGCATCCAATCTTCGCGATCAGCGTCTTGGCGGGTCTGATACGGCAGGGACTTGGCCGCGCCGACGCCGAGATCGCCAAACACTTCTTCATAGCGGCCGCCCGTGGAAGCCAGCTCAGAAGCAGTTGGAATAATGGCGATCTTTGCGTGATCGCCGCCGCAGAGCTCAACAAAACGCCGCAAGATCACCCGATCGGCGATCTTGTCCTCGGCGCCGCCGATGGGAATGATGAAGCCGCGCGGCAGGTCTGGATGGTCGGGAGAGGGGGACATGGCCTAGCTATGGCCGACCCGCAGGCCGGAGGGAGCAATACTCCAGCATCTTTCCAGCATTTCCGCAAGGGTCACCCGCCTAATCGGCCCCAAGGTGCGCAACGGCGGGTCCCAGGGGTTCGCAAATTTGCGCAGTTGGCCGCGGCGTGGCAAGGTGAATGCTACGGCCCCGCACGGCTACCCCCATAAACACATGAACTTATTTGATACTTCGCTGCGCATGTGCCCGGAATGCGGCTTTCGAACGGCGGCCACGCTCTGCCCCAGCGATCGCACGACCACGGTGGTACTGCGCCACTACGTGCCCACCGCGCAAGTTCGCACCGGTGACGTCGTCGGCGACCGCTACCTCATCGCCAGCGTTTTGGGCGAAGGTGGCTATTCCACGGTGTTTCGCGGCCAGCACGTGATCACCGGGCAAGAAGTGGCGATCAAGGTGCTCAAGGCGACTTGGCCGGGCCCCGATGAGCAGGCGGTGCGGCGCTTTTATCGCGAGGCGCGGGTCACGGCTGGGCTGGCCCATCCCAATACAATTCGGGTGTTTGATGTCGGCCAGACGGAGGGCGGGTCATTTTGGCTGGCGATGGAGCTGCTGCGCGGGCCGTCGCTGGAGGATCGCCTGCAGGAGCGCTGGTCCGGCCAAGGCGGTGCCCAGGGCGTGCTGAGCGAGTCGGAGTGCATCGCCATGGCGGTCCCGGTGCTCCGCTCCTTGCACGAGGCCCACCAGCGCAAGTTGGTGCACCGCGACCTCAAGCCCGCCAACATCGTGCTGGCCGAGGTAGCAGGAGAATCCTTAGTCAAAGTGCTGGATTTTGGCATCGCCCAGACCAGCGGCTCGACGCTGACGACCACCGGCATGGCCCTGGGCACCCCCGCGTACATGAGCCCGGAGCAGTGCCAAGGCCTGGACCTGGACGGGCGCAGCGACCTGTATTCGCTAGGGATTGTCTTGTACCGCTGCGTGTGTGGCGATGTGCCGTTTGCCGATCTCAATCCGGTCAAGCTGATGCAGGCGCACCTGTCCCGGCCGCTGCCGGACTTGTGGCGGGCGGCGCGCACCAAGCTGAGTCAGGGCTTTGTGGATACGGTCAACCGCGCCCTGGCCAAGGACAAAGGGCAGCGCTACGCCGACGCCCAGCAGATGCGCGAGGCCCTTCTGGAAGCGGGCTCAGACCTGTCCAAAACCGCGATGGAAATGCAGGTTTTCCGCACGGATGGCAAGCCGCCGCCGCCGCGTCAACGCCGAACGGCCCCCGCAGCTGAAGCGCCAGTCGCCTTTGGCCCGCCGCCGCTGCCACCGCGCCAAACGCCGGAAGCCAAGCTGCCGCGCACCGCCGATTCGTCGATGCCGCCGCCGCTGCCGCAGGTTCAGCATTGGGCTGGCGATGACGGGTTTGACGAGAATACCCACAGGGTTCAAGTGCATGCCCCCACGGCGCTGCCAACGCCGGCTGCGGAAAGCGCTCAGACGAGCGGGCGCGCGGACAGAGAGAGCTCAGGCAGCGAGCCGACCAAGCGCTCCTTCCGCACGACCATGCCGATGCACGGCGGGCCATTGCGCGTGGACGGGCCGGAGGACGGCGGCGACAAGAAGCCGCTGTAGTCGGCAGAATCAGCGGATATCCAAGTCCACAGATTCTGTAGCTCCACAGATTCTGCAGCTCCACAGATTTGCCAATTCCATAGATTTTACTGGGCGATGCACACGCCAGCGACGCATTTGGCGGTGTTGGGGTCGGGGCAGGCGCAGGACGTCTCCGGCACGCAAACCTTGGCTTTGTAGGCCAGCACCAGCATTTTCATGTAGCTAAACAGCGGCTTGCCGGGACCCATGGTGGTGATGTTGACAAAGGTCGGGCAGCCGCAGCCCAGGGTGTTAGAAACCTTGAAAGCGCAATCGGAATCGGCCTTGCACTTGGCGCCCTCGGCCAAGGCAGCGGAGGCGGCGCTGTCGAGCTCTTTGCAGCTCAGTTCCTTGGTGGCGCACTGGCCCGCGCTGCATACGCCGACCTGGGTGGCCATGTTGGCGCAGCCGCTGCCGCACATCGACCCGCAGCCGCTGGTGATCAGCGTCGCGCCCATGTCGATCAGGTTCTGCGTGTCGGCGAGCTTGCCGTTGTAGTGGCGCTGACAGCTCTGGCACTTGCCGTCGGCGACCGCAGGCTGGTAGCAGTCAAACGGCGTGGCGCACGTCAGCGCTTTGGTCTTGAGGCCGGCAAACTGGGCGAGCTTGGCGGCGCACGGGTCTACGGGGACATCGGCGGCGATATCGGGGGATGCCGTATCGGGGCTGGCCGTGTCGGGCTGGGCGGTATCCGGCTTGGCGGTGTCTGCGGCGATGTCGGCGACGGCGGAATCGCTTTGGATATCCTGAACAATTTCGGAGGCCACCTCGGGTGCGCTGTCGCTAGCGGCGTCCGCGCCCGCCCCCGTGTCGCTGTCGACTTTGGCCGCGTCTTGGCCGACCCCCAGATCGGCGCCAAAGCTGTCGGCCGTCGAAGTGCCGTACAGGGTGCCGTCTGCGGAGTCAGAGCAGCCCGGCGATCCGGCCAAAATCCCCAGGGCGATCAAAGTCTTGGTCCAGGTCCGCACTGACGCCATCTCGCCCCCCACCGCGCATACAGCGCTTCCCCAGCCTACCACACGCCGCGCCGCAGTCTCTACGATCGGCGGTGAATCTGCAGATTCGCTCACAAGTGCAGGTTTTCGCTGAGCACCACTTGGCCAGCCCGCTGCGGGTCAAAGGCAAGCCGCAACATGGCCTGCGCCAGGGTCCCATCGTCATTGGAGCGGTAGCGATCGCGCAGAGTGGCCGCGCCCAGGGCCCCGACGACCTGCAACAATCCGTCCAGCACGACCCCCGCATAGTGTTCCGCCGGGCGCTCCTCGTCGCGATCGCCGGTGATAATCGACGGCCGGGCGATCGTCCAGCTGACCCCGCTCTGGCGCACCGCTTCCTCTGCGCGATGGCGCCACTGCAGATACGCCCCGCTGGCTTTGGGCCCGGCGCCTAGGGAAGAGAGGTAGACAAATCGCTGGACACAACCGGCGTTGTGCGAGGCATCGGCCAGCAGCTTGGTTAAGCCGTAGTCGATCGCCTCATAGCTGTTGGCAGCCTTGCCGTCGCGGCCCATGCGCTTTTGGGTGGTGCCGACGCAGCAGAACACCACGGTGGGGCCAAGGCGCTGCAATTCCGCGGTCATCGCCTCAGTTTGCCAGGCGACCGTGCTGACCTCAGCGCCAAGTGCCGCAAAATGCGCTTGCCACTTCTGTAGTTGCGCTGAATCCGGTCGAACGTGGGCGACGACGCGATGGCCGGCCGCCCGCCCGTGAGCGACCAGGGCCTTGCCGACAAAACCTGTGGCGCCGGCGACAAAAAGGCTTGGTTGGGACATCAGTTCCTCCATCGCTTACTCGCTGCGCCCGTCCAGCGCCGCGCCGCTTTGGCAGAGCGCATCGACCTGAGCCGAAGTGAGCCCCAGATCAAACAGCACTTCTCGCGTGTGCCAACCCGGCAGGGGCGCGCTGGGGCCCGGCTGGGCGCTACTGGCAGAAAGACGCACTGGATTAGCTAGTTGGGCCACCTCTCCGCCTGCAGGTCTGGGCACCTGGATGACGGTGCCGCGGGCGACAAAGTGTGGCAACGCCAGAGCTTCCGCCGTGGTGCGCACTGGCTCCGCACAAACCTCGATGCGCTCAAACAGCGCGAGCCAGTAGGCGTACGGCTGACTGGCCATCAGCGCTTGGAGCTGAACCTTGAGCGCCGCCATTTGCTCAGGCGTCTCCATGGACGCGCTCAGCAGATCGGGCCGCCGCACTGCCGCACAGAAGCCCTGCCAGAACTTGGGCTCCAAGAGCGCCAGCGACACCCAGCGACCGTCCGAGGTAGCGTAATAGTCAAAAGTCGAGGCGCCGCCTAGGATTCCCTGACCTGCTGCGGGATCCTCGCCGCCCGCGAGCACGCCGCTTGCCGCCAGGGCGTTGAGGAAAAGCGCGCCTTCGGCCATGGCGATGTCGATGTGCTGGCCCACGCCGCTGTGGCTGCGCTGGATCACCGCCGCCAGGATGCCGACCAGCGCCGGCCAAGTGCCGCCCGCCACATCGCCGGCCAGCGCCGTCCAGGCCGTAGGTCCGCCGCGACCGCCGCCCATCAGGTGGGCAAGACCGCTTGCTGCCAGGTAATTGATGTCATGCCCAGGGCGATCGCGCCACGGACCCTCCTGGCCAAAGCCGGTGATCGAGCACCAGATCAGCCGCGGCTGGCGCTTCGCCATGGCCTCATAGCCCACCCCCAGGCGGTCGAGCACGCCGGGGCGAAACTGTTCGACCACGATGTCATAGGACCCCAGCAGCTGGGCAAAAATCTCCCGACCTTCTGGGGACT
>JBIKTV010000663.1:0-2888 GCA_044347905.1 Myxococcota bacterium | reverse complement strand
CAGATATCTGAAGTGTTCAAAAGCTCGCAGGCTCCGGCGCGCATCCACCTCTGCTCTCCGACCCAGTGCCAGTCTAACCGATCAACAACAGGAGACTTATCTAGCGCTGCTCCCGGCAAAGTCCCCGGCCAGATCCCGTCTACTTGCTCATCTTCAAGCAAGCGTCATCGCTCAGGCACGGCCCCCAGAATTTGCCGCTGCAGTAGTCGTTGCAGTTCTGCGTGCCCTGGACGGCCGGGCCGGACGGCGACCCGCAGGTGGCGGTGCACGCGCGCTTTTCTCCAGCGGTGGTGCAGACATCGTCGGGGCCGGCGCACAGGTCGGGGCAGTCAGCCATCGGCCAGCTGCTGTAGTACGAGACATTGCACTGTGCGCCAATGGGCTTGAGGCACAGGTAGCCGCCCACTTTCTTGCTGACGCCGTCGGTACATAGCACGGTGGTCGGGGCCTTGGTGCTGTTGGTGCAGGTGCCCTTGTAGTCGCCGCACACGGCGTTGGTGACGCACGGCTGCCACTGGCCGTCGGCGCAGGCTTGGGTGCCCATGATCATCACGGGCAGGCCGGCGTTGATGCAGCCGCTGGGGTACGCCTCTGGGCATTCGACCCAGCAGCGCTTGAGCGCGCCCGCGGTGCACTGCGCGGGACCTGTGTCGGTGGCGACATCCGCGGCCGTATCTGCAGCCGTATCCGCAGCAGTATCCGCAGCACTATCGGCAGCAATATCCGCAGCGATATCAGGGCCTGTGTCCGCCACCGCATCGACAGCCACATCCGCTCCAGTGTCCGCGACCGCATCGGCAGCCACATCTGCGCCCGTGTCCGCCACCGCATCGACCGCGACATCTGCGCCGGTGTCCGCCATCGCATCGACCGCGGCATCTGCGCCGGTGTCGCTCTGGGCATCTGCAGTTGCAGTGTCCGCTCCGGTGTCTGCGGCGGTGTCCTTGGTTGAAGCGCTGTCAAACGCCGCCGCGGTGTCGTTGGCCCCAGAGCTGGTGTCGGCGGCGGTCGAAGTGGACGTCGCCTCTTCTGAACAGCCGATCGCCGCTGCGGCGCACGCAAAAACCACGAGACGGGCCGCCAGGGCCTTGGCACAGAACATCGGATCCTCCCAGGCAAATCAGCTTGCGCGACCCCAAGTGCTGCACAGTGGCACTCAGCGCGTCGGCGGCCGGCAGCCTACGCCCGCGCCAGGGCAGCGTCAAATGTCTGGCACCGCAAGAAAACCGCGCGTTTCTCTGGGATTGACAGCGCGTCGTCTGCCGCACTAGCGTTCCGCTTCTCCGCGAGGTTTTTCCATGTCCACCGCTGAACTACACCCGATGACCGTGCGCCTGCTGGCCGAGCTGCCGGGCCTGCGCGCCGACCCGCAGATGGCCTTGCTCGGCGAACTCAAGGCCCTTCCGCCCGGCGAGGCCGCCGACGTGGCCCTGCAGATCCTAGAGCACATGGATGAATCCACAGGTGTTTTGGCCGGGATGACCTGCGCCAACCTGCTGAGCGAACACGGCAAGGCGGGGCACCTGCCGCGGCTGGAGGCGGCGCGCAAGCGGGTTCCGCCGTTCCCCGGCATGCGCGATTGGCGCCGCGATGTGGGCGACGCGGTAGAAGCGCTGCAGGCGTTGGCCAAAAAGCGCTGTAAGTGCTCAGCGGCGCGCACCAGCAACACCGCGCCCTCAGAGAAGCAGTTTGAGACCGTCAGCTCCAAGGCAGAGAACTACGTCGACGTGATGCAGGTGCGCTGTAGGCAGTGCGGCCGGACCTATCAGGTGGAGCGCGACGACAGCTACCACTACCCCACGTTTAGCTGGCGCTGAGGGCAGTTGCGCCAGGTGCAGCCGCGGCCTCGCTGGTGACGGCGATGCCCATGCGCGCCAGGTCGGCGATCAGCCGGTCCGGATCGGCCCAAAGCGCTTGGCAGTGAATCCCCGGCTCGCCGCCTTCCAGCAGCTGCAAAGCGGCGGCCGCGACCGGCGCGGCGGTGAGCTCATAGCCGTCGGCGGGCCCCAGCAGCGTGAGCCAGCGGGCGGGGTGACCCTCCCGCAAGCCATCGACTTCGCAACGTAAAACCGTGCCAAACGGCGGACGACTCCCCGCGCGCAGGCTCGCCAGCAGCAGCCGCGAAGCCGCACCGCCCAGGGCTTGGGGCGCCAGCTTGGCCAGCATCCAGGCCACGGGCAGGCCCAGGTTGTCGGTCAGAGGATTGAAGCCGCCCACGTAAAAGCCCAAATTGCTGAGGCCAGGCAGCATTTTAGGCAGGGCCTCCAGCTCGTGCAGGAACATGGCGTAGCCGTCGCGCTGGCCAAACGGGCCGGCAAAATCAAACGGTCGCTTGGCCCAGCCCATGTCGCGCCATTCGCCCGCCTCCAGGGCGCGGGTGTCAAAGGCCAGCAGTTCGTCGACCAGCTCGCGGCGGGTGGACGGCGAAAATGCCAAGGGCCGCCAGTCGATGGAGATTGCGCTGCCCACGTGGGCTGAATGCACGGCTTCCAGGCGCTTGGCCGCGTGGCGCACCAGCAGGGCGGGCAGGCCGGGGTGAAAGCCGCCGTCCGTCAGCCAAATCAGGCCTTTGCTCTGCCAGGCCGCGGCCGCCTTCTCCAGCATCGCGTGCTTGGCTGCGGTGGACAGCAGCGTATCCATGCCGCAAACACCGGCTTCAAGTGCTGAATTGACCGCGGTCTCCAGCTGCGGGCCCATACTGGCCGCGACGATCAGCAGCGCCGGACCCTGGGCCGCCAGCCGCCGCAGCGCCGCCGTCAATGCCTCGCCATCGCCGCCATCTAGGGCAATTCCCTGGCAGCGTTGGGGATCCAGCTGGTGGGCCAGCGCCGCGGCCTTGGTGCCGTCGCGTCCCGCCAGGAGCAGCTGGGCGTCGCTGTGGTCCAGCA
>JBIKTV010000662.1:0-2893 GCA_044347905.1 Myxococcota bacterium | reverse complement strand
CCGAAATCAACGCCAGCGGCGCGCTGCGGGCGCGGTATCTGTACGCGAGTTCGGGGCATTCGCCTGACGTCGCGGTGACTTTCGACCCCAACACCGGTGAAGTAACCGGTAGCTACCTGCTGGTCCACGACCAGGTCGGCAGCGTGGTGCGGACGGTGGACCTCGCCACCGGCCTCGCGGTCGAGTCGGTCGAGTACGACCCCTGGGGCGTGGCGACGGTGTCGCGTGGCGGGAGCAGCGTGCACCCCTTCGGCTTTGCCGGCGGGCTGTGGGATCGGCGGACTGGGCTGGTGCGCTTTGGCGCGCGCGAGTGCGACGCGGGCCTGGGGCGCTGGCTGGCGCGAGATCCGATTGGGTTTGGCGGGGGGTGGAATCAGTATGGGTATGTAGCGAACAATCCGGTCGGCCACGCCGATCCATCCGGGCTCGCGAACTACGAACACCCCATGCAGTGGCTGCCGCCGGACGCCGACATACGGGCAGGGTCGCTCCTCGCCGAACAGGCGATTGCGGACGCGCTGACCAACATGGCGCTGTCCTTTATGCTCTGGGAGATTGGCGGGGCGTTTTGGGCTCGGCCGTATTTCCAGGCTGGGGCGGCGTGTTCGGGGGCGTCAAAGGGAGTAGCCGCCAACCGGCTCGCCGGGCAGGCGGGAGAGAGCTTCCTGGCGAGGACCTTCGGTAGTCGGTCTCAAGTGACAATGCAGACTTCGCAGGGTCGGCGAGTGATCGACAACTTCACTGAAGGAATCGCCCGTGAATCTAAGGTGGGCCGGACATCCTTGACATCAACGGTTCGAGGCCTGATGGCCAAGGACGCCGAGTTGTTGGGCAGCGGGCGGGTGGAGGGAGTGGCGTGGCACTTCTTCCCTGGACAGACGGGCGTTGGCCCGACTGCCCCACTGCAATCAGCCCTCGAAAAGGCCGAAATCGGCATCGTCATTCACTGAGGTCGGCGATGAGCGCGAATCAGGACTACGAACTCTTCATTCCCCCCGGCCAACTGGGTGAGAAGACACCGGCGGAGTGGTCTAGCTCGGAGGCGACAGCCTATGCCGAGTGGGTCCATTCGTGTCGCCACGGCAGGGTCAAGGGCCTCATCAGGTACTTTGGGATGGACGAATCGGCATCGCCATCGGCTTTGGTCGGGCCGATTGGTGAGGGCGCGGCTGCCGCACTGAACCGTGAACCGTTCTCCAACCACGGGAGACTGACGAATCTGGGCTACGCTCTTGCTGCCGACATGGGCCTCCTCGTTGCTGCCGCACTGCAGCAGGACTTTCCCAGGCTGACGTGGGACATCGTGTTGAAGCCGAAGTCGGACGTCTCGTTCAACCAGCCCGTGCTGGTCGGGTTTGGCTCTGTACCGCTCGATCCCATCCAGGTGTCAACGACGCAAGCGTTTGGCATCGTGAGGGGGAGTAGCGACGGAACGGCTTGGCAGCGGGTCTTCGAGTACTGGAGCAGCCTTGCACAGAAGCGCAGACGCTGACGTCCGCCCCGCCGGTCGGCCGCCCGCTCGGCCGCCGGTACCCCTGCGCCTGCGCCTTCAAGGGTTACGACGCGAACAGCATTTTCTCCGAGGATGCGGGGCACGAGTTGTGCTCCAGCTGCTGGCCCACGAAGCCATGGGCCTCGTCCCGAGGCGGAAGGCCCCGCCAGATGGCGTTCACCAGTGCCGTGATGTCGTCGTCACGCACCTTGAGGTGCGCACGAACATCGGCTATCTGCTGTTGAATTCAATTGACAGCCCTGGCCAGTCCAAGCCCGCGAAAGGGGGCGTCACCCGCAGGGCGGAGGCGCGGGCGGGGCGACCCAGCGCTGTCTCCGCCCACACCCCAGCCGCCCCGCCCGCGTCTCCGGGCGCAGAGGCCGGCAGGCCGGCGCGCCTAGCACCCGGTCCCGCGAAGCGGGATTCGTCCAGCTGCCACCGCCTCTGCCGCAGATGATCCCCCGGCGGAATGCCTGCGCAGCGCCCAGACCAACCCTGGCCAAGCCGGCGAAACCACAGTAGCCTACGGCCTAGATCCGGCCGGGCGGTGCCCACCCAGAAACGCATGTGCCGTTTTCGCCCGGCTTTGCCTGGTAGGAGTCCTGGATGTATGGATTTCCGTTGGCACTTTCGCCGAGGATGTTTGTCGGCAAACGCCTAACGTCCATGCTCTTTGCCGAGTATTTGGTCGGGTTGCAGTTTGATGGCGAGGTTCACCTCGATGTGTACAGCGAGCTAGGCCATGAATTGGCCGGTGAGTTCGCGGATTTTTGTGACCTCGACTCGCCAGTGCTGACGACGCGCCTGCCGCGCCTTGTTGGGCAATTGGTGGTTTCCGCAGAACTGGAGGGCCGCGGTACGCTCAAGCTCGGCTTTGAGACCGGTGAAGTCCTTCTTGTTCATGAAGACACAGACATGTACGAGTGCTACCACATCGAGATTCCAGGGCACCCAAGATATGTAGTTTGAGAATTCGCGTCCATTCTCAGGCTGTTGGTTGGCCGAAGCTTCCTCGGTGCCCTTCGCTTCCCGAATCAACGCGTCGTCTCCTGAACCCCACCAGCGAACGCACCCGCGACGGAGGCAATCGGCAGCCAAGCCGCAGGCCGCGCGCTCGGCTGCCGCCGGAGCGCTGCGCCAGTCGAATCGGCCGCGGAGTTCCTCGTCGGACTAGACTTTCGCGCGCAACTTTTCGCACAACAAACCGTCGTGCAAAGGGAAGTACGCAAGCTCTGGCGCTTTGCGTTGCCGCGACGGGACCAACCAGGCGCACTGCCCCACCGCGAAAGGGGGCGTCACCCGCAGGGCGGAGGCGCGGGCGGGGCGACCCAGCGCTGTCTCCGCCCAAGCCCCACGCCGCCCCGCCCGCGTCTCCGGGCGCAGAGGCCGGCAGGCCGGCGC
>JBIKTV010000661.1:0-2895 GCA_044347905.1 Myxococcota bacterium | reverse complement strand
GGTCCGGTCCTCAACGTACTTCCATGTACGCCTCCATCCCCACTAGAATCGTGTCCGATTCTTGGCCTGTCGGCCACCGCGGGGACCCCTCAGTCCTCGCTCCGCCTTGTCGAGCGACAGCGAGCAGCTGGCTGAGTGCATCCCAATTCGACGATCCGGCAAAATCCATGTGGTGGATTTTGGGGCGCTGAAGATGCCTGCAGAGGTTGCACAACGGCATCCGCAAGTTGACAGCGCTCCACGGGGAATGGTATCACATGGAAGGTGTGCCGTAGTGCCCCTGCCCCCGGGGTTGGCGCCGCGTTCAGCGAAACGCGAATTGCCCGTGACGCGACATCGAGTAGACGACTGAACCAGCCCTAGCCCGACCGGCCCATACCAGCCCGAGCGGCCAAAGCCAACCCGATACCGCCCAAGCCAAAGCAGACGGCCGTATCGACGTGAGGGGACTTATGAAGAAGACGCTTCCCAAGTTGAAGAAAAGCGCCGCCGAATTCCTTTCTCCGGAAGAGGGCGCGATCAGCGAGAAGCAAGAAGCGCGCGTCTCGACGTTCCTGACCCTTTCGGGTGGGGACGGCGGCGTGCTGCCCGCGGGTGATGTGAACTTGTCGGCTGAGCACTGCAGCCACGGTTCCCACGGCTCGCACGGCAGCCACGGTTCCCACGGCTCGCACGGTTCCCACGGCAGCCACGGCTCCCACGGCTCGCACGGTTCGCACGGCAGCCACGGTTCGCACGGCAGCCACGGTTCGCACGGCTCGTGGTAAGAACCTAAAAGACCAGGCTATTTGCCGCCCACCCGGTTGTCTGCAGGGTAGGTCGCGGCATGGCGCCCCCTTCGCTCGCTCTACAGAGGGTTCTGCGCACGGCTTCACCTGCGCGGCGTTGACGCTTGCGGCGCAGCGACGGTCTACCACGGCCAGTCGCCGTCCGCGTCCGCAACCTCTGGATTCCCCTCGCTAGCATCTGCCAACTCACGGGCCGGTTCATCCGCAGCGGCAAGGGGTTGCACCTCCGACACCGCTTCCTTGGGGGCCCGCGGCTCTGGGGCAATTGGGCTCGTCCCTGCCCCCGCGGACACGGCCCGCCGCAGCCGCTCCAACAGACGCTGATGGGCGCGATCAATGCTGTGGATCGAGCTGCCGCATTCCTCCGCGGCCTGCAAAAGCGTGCCGCCGTCGCCATAGACCCGGCGCAACACGATCTGCTCGGTCGGGCTCATCGCCGGGCGGGTGGCATCGATGGCTTGGCGCAGCGCCAGCGGTTCCGTCCACGCGGGGACAAAGATTGGCTCCTCGAGCGCCACTTGCAGGCGCAATTGGACACGGCGGTGGCGGCGTTCAGTGCGCAGACAGTCGCGCACCCGCCCGTGCATGCGCCGCCACGCGTAGGTGCTCAGGCTGGCGCGCGTCGGGTTCCAGCGCTGCACCGACTCTGCCCAGGCGAGGTTGGCCGCGCCCAGCAAGTCACAACTGTCTGCAAGGCCACGGCAATTGCGGGGACCTGCAGACTGCCAGATCGCCGAATTGGCCAAGCGGAACGAATAGGTGGGGCGATCGGCTGCCTTGGCTTGCATGGGGTCCTCGCGGCCGGCGGCGGCTGGGCGACCCTTGGGATATTCACGATGCGTGCCGGACGCAAGAAATCGCGCCGTTTACCAATGCAAACGAGCAGTTAGAGATGCGATTCTAAAGCAATGCTTTACAGTTTGGTGGGGACGCGAGACCCCAAGGGCCGGCGAGGCGATCTGGGGCGCTACACGGCCACGGAAAAGTCGCGCAAGGCCTGGTTTAGACTGGTCTTGAGATCAGTGGACGCCTTGCGCTGGCCGATGATCAGCGCACAGGGCACGCCATACTCGCCGGCCGGAAACTGCTTTTGGCGGGTGCCTGGAATCACCACAGAGCGCGCGGGGATGCGGCCACGGTACTCGACGACTTCCGGGCCGCTGACGTCCAGGATCGCCGTGGAGGCGGTCAGGATCACGCCGGCGCCGATGACGGCCTCCGCCTCGACGTGGACGCCCTCGACGATGATGGCGCGCGAGCCGACAAAACAGCCGTCTTCGACGATCACGGGGCGCGCCGAAGGGGGCTCGAGCACGCCGCCAATGCCTACGCCGCCCGAGAGGTGCACGCCGCGGCCGATCTGGGCGCAGGAGCCGACGGTGGCCCAGGTGTCGACCATGCTGCCCGCACCGACCCAAGCGCCGATGTTGACGTAGCTGGGCATCATGATCGCCCCGGGCTCCAAGAAGGCGCCGCGCCGCACCGTACCCGGCGGAACCACGCGCACCCCCTGAGCTTGCAGGTTGCGCTTGAGCGGGATCTTGTCAAAGAACTCAAAAGGCCCGACTTCATGGACGGTCATGGATGCGATGGAAAAATACAGCAGAATCGCCTGCTTAACCCACGTATGCACCACCCACCCTTCCGCGGTAGGCTCGGCGACGCGCACCTGACCGCGATCGAGCAGGTCGATGGTTTCCAGCACGGCCTCGCTGTGGCGGCGATCCGACAGCATGGCGCGGTGCTCAAAAGCTTCTGCTACGAGGAGGGCGAGCTGTGGATAAGCCATCATGGGATCCCCGCAGTCTGAGCTGCATCGGGGACCCTATGCGCCGCTGGTCGACAGGGACGGGTCCCCGGGTTGGGCGAGTCGGAAATGAAGGAGGGCGCTTACTTGGGCGCTTCAGCGGGAGCCGGGGCAGCGGCCGGAGCCGGGGCGGCAGCGGGAGCCGGGGCAGCGGCGGGAGCCGGAGCGGCAGCAGGAGCCGGGGCAGCGGCCGGAGCCGGGGCGGCAGAAGGAGCCGGAGCGGCAGCAGGAGCCGGAGCGGCAGCCGGGGCAGCGGCGGGAGCCGGGGCGGCCGGGTCAGCGGGCTTGGGGGCTTCGGCA
>JBIKTV010000191.1:0-10286 GCA_044347905.1 Myxococcota bacterium | reverse complement strand
GTGGGGCAGTCCGAGTCCTTGCTGCAGGCCTTCATCACGCACTTCTCGCCAAAGCTCTGGTTCTCGCAGAACGCGTCGCCCGGGACCAAGCCGGTGGGCAGGGTCACGTCGCCGCAGGCCACGAACTCGCGGGTGCGGCCGCCCTTCTCCTCGTCGTAGTACTGGTCAAAGTAGTTGAACGCGTCGGTCGAGGCGGAGAAGTTGTGGCGCAGACCCACGGTGTGACCGACTTCGTGGGCCAAGGTGGCGTGGTACAGCGCGACGGAGAGGGCGGTGCGCAGAGCGTCGCCCTTGTAGCACTTCTTGCCGCCCATCAGGTCGCCGTCGTACACCTCGGTCGGGGTCTCGCCGTCGTCGCACTTGAGCCGCTTGGCCAAGCCGAGCATCGCCGGGTCCTGGAACTCAGACATGGTGATCGAGTTGATGCCGAGGAACTGCATGCGCTTGCGCTCATCCAGGGTGCGGCGCGGGGTGGCCCAGCCGAGCGGCGAAATCTTCTCCATCATCTCAGGGCCATAAGCCTGGCCGGGCTGCAGCGCGCCCTCGGATCCCACCAGCATCATCTCATCGGTGATCATCGCCGACTCCAGGCTGGTGCCCTTGATCTTGTCGGCGCGGGCCTGCAGCGCGTCGATGTCGACCGACGGCAAGTGGCCATCGATCCACTCATTGAGGCGCTTGGGGTTTGAAAATTCAGCCGTTTCGCGCTGAGCCTCGATCTGGTCTTTGACGGTCCACTTCACCGCCGCCTGGTCCTTGAGGCTCAGGGTAGCGCGGTTGCGGGCGGCGTCGTCCAGCTCTTCTGGCGTCATCTGGGGCAGTTGGTCGGCGATCGCCCCAAACAAGCCGTCGTCTTGCTTGCTCTTGGCCTGGGCCAGCACGTACTGCTTGATGTACGAACCGGTGGCGAGGCTCTTGGGGTCCAGGTCGCCGTTGAGCAGGTCGACGATGTCCTTGCCGTACTGTGCGTAGGTGTTCTGGCTGGCGCCGTAGACGTTGGCGATGGCCCAGAAGATTTCGCCGGTGTCCGGATCGGCAGCGGACGGGCCGTAGCCAAGCGGCGACGACGCGTGAATTTTGGTGACCCAGTACATGTAGTTGTAGCGGGCATCGCCTTGAATCTTGAGCTTGGCGGCCTCTGGGGTCTCGCCAAAGTCCTTCTTGTCCGCGCAGGGGTTGTAGCGCTTGCCCGGGCGACCGTAGGCCTTGCCGTCCTCGACCCAGTACCGGCAGTCGTTCATGAACTCGGTCTTGCCCAGCTGGCCGTCGGCCTTGCACTTGTCATAGCTGCGGGTGAACTGGTTCTCGCAGGTCACGAACATCGCGGGCAAGCTGGCCTTGATCTGCTCGCGGCTCTTGAGATCGGCCTCGCTGATCTGCTGCGACCAACCGACGCACTGGCTGGTGCCCTGCACGGTGGCGCAGGTCACGTCGCTGCGGTGGCCGGGCTCGACAAAGGCAATGTGCGCGGCCTCGCCCACCTGGAACAGGTAGTCGCTGGGGCGGCCGAACTCGAGCTTCTCGACCTGGCGCACGCCGTTGACGCCGACTTCCACGGCCTTGTCAAAGCCGCTGACCACGCGCAGGCCCGACTTGGAGGAGCCGACGCTCTGCAGCACCGTAGCGGCCTTGCCGCCGACCGCGACCACAAAGACCACTTCGTCTGCGCCGATCTTGACGTTGGGCACGGCGATGGGCGCGGTGCCGCCGGTGATGGTCAAATCGACCGTGCCGAGAGCGCTCTTGGGCACGATGACCCGCGAAGCGCTGGCCGGCAGGACGGAGACCTTGCCGTCTTTGATGCTGTTCTTGTACTCAATGTCGTTCAGGGTCAGGCCGGCGGGCAGGCCGGTCAGGCTCAGCTTGGTGCCGGGGCTGGCGTTGACGAACACCACTGCGGCGGCGCCAGCGAGCTTCTCGCGATCGGCACAATCCGCTTTCCCTTCAATGGTCTGCAAGCACTCTTCGATCGCCACGCCCTCGGTGGACGAGATCGGCACGGCGACGCGATTGGCCTTGTACGGCGTGGGCACCTGCATCGACAGCGCGGCGACCGCGGCACAGTCGGCATTGGTCTTGCACAGGCGCTGGCCAAACTTGCTGACGCCCTTATCAAAGCTGGCGACCTTGTCCGCCTTCCACTTCTGCTCCCAGAACAGCAGCCAGGAGACCGTGTCCTTGAACACGTCGCTCCAACCGTCCGCGCTGTCGTAGGCGCCGCGCAGGTGATTCTCCGGGTGGTCGACGCTGAGGTGGTACACGATCGGCCGCAGGCCGCGCTCGCTGTACGGGATGCGCGCGCCGCTCTTGCAGACGCCGGGCTCAAAGAAGTCCTTCTGGTCGCAGATCGCCGGCTTGGCGCAGTCATTGTCCGTCATGCACTGAATGTCTTTGCCCTGCGCGTCCTTGACCGGGGCAAAGGTCTTGGACTTCTGCCAGAGGTTCCAGCGCGCGGCTTTGGAGTCGCGGCCGGTGTAGACCAGACCGTATTCCTCGTCATAGCGGTAGCGCTCGGCCAGGAAGAAGCCAAACTTGTCCTGCTCCACGTTGTTGCGGAACTGGCGGATTTCATAGTCGTGCAGCCGCTTGACGTCGACTTTGCGGAAGGCGATGCGCGTCTCCACTACGGCGCCGGAGCAGTCGCCGGGGGCAAGGCTGTACGGCGAGCAGGCGCCCGTCGACATCGGCTGGCCAAAGAGCCGGCGAGTAAAGTGGAAATAGTCTTTGTCTGGCGCCATGTAGAACTGCGCCGGGTTGTCTGCGGCGCCGTCTTCGCCAGAGGGCACGAAGTAGTCGACCGCGCTGTACTTCACCGTCCCCTGGGGAAACATCAGGTTGGTGATGAGGTTGGTGCCCCAGTCGACGCGGATGTACTCGCGCTGCCACCACGGCTTGTCGCTGGTATTCTCCACCAGGACGTTGGTCTGCTCGCCGGTGGTCGTGCTGTAGTCGCGCAGGATGTCAAACTGCGAGGTGATCGGGTAGATGCCGACCGGATTGCCCGTCGAAATCTCAATGAAGTCCGTTTCCTTCACCTTGCGGTCGGCGCGATCCTGGATCGACTTGTCCCAGTATTTGCGGATCTTGCGCTTGGTCCACTTGGCGTCGCCACCCACAGCCTTTTCGCTGTAAGGATAGACCACCACGTGGTTTTCCTGGACGTCAAAAATCACCCGGCCGGAATCCTCGGCGCCGTAGTTGGTCTGGCCGGCAAAGCCAAAGGCCGCGGTGGGCGGAATGTCGGTGATGACGTCGATCTCGTACCACACGCCGCGCAGATCCGCCTTTTTCATGCGGTTGACCTGGGTGCGATCGATCTCGTCGATCTGCGAGGTGCAGCCTTGGGCGAGCAGGGCAGCGCCTGCGGCCAGGGCCAGGGCAACGAGGGAGTTGCGAAGGAAATTCATGTCTAGGCTCCTGAACGAGCGGAGAACCGTGAACTGGGAGAGCGGACGGTCAGCGGCACTGCGCCGCCGTCGGCCTGAGAATGCGGCTCAGAAAGAGTGCGAAAGCGTGGCGCCCACACTGGAATAATTGTCCGCCGTGGAGCGGAAATCCCAGAACGGAAAGCGGTAGGTCTTGTTGTCGGCAGAAAACGGCGCGCTTGCGGTAAAGGTACTCAGCGACACTTCCGTGTGGCCGGCCTCATCGAGCGTGTAACCCAAAGAGGCGATGCCCCACTGCTGGTCAAAGCGGCCGCGACCGGCCTTGGCGTAGATGCTGGACTTGCTATCCAGCGGCGCGTCGTAGTAGCGAAAGCCCTTAAAGAGCAGGTAGGTGAGCGAGAAGTTGACGCGCTTGGTCAGCTGCAGGCTCGCCACTCCCAGCGAACGGATCGCAAAGGAGGTCAGCGGCTGACCGGTCGAGATCGACTCGCCGCCGTTGAGCACCTCTTGACCGTTGGGCCGGGCGTAGCCAGCGAATTCCGGGGTGTTGGGCAGGATCGCCGTGGTCGCCCTATTGAAGTTGTTGATGACGGCCACACCGGCGACCAAGCTCAACTTGTCGCGGAACAGCCCGCCTTTGCTAAAGGAAACCGACGGAGTCAGCGTGGTGTAGCGGCCCAGGTAGTCAGACGCCCGCGAGGTGGGAATCGTCACCGTCAGCGAGGTGTTCATGCGGATGCCGCCGGGCAGGCTGATCGGCTTCCACTCGCCCTTGGCGTCGGGCAAACGCGGCGACCAGCCCACGGTCACCAAGATATCGCCAAAGGTGCTGTCGTAGGGCCGAGAGGCGCCCGAATCGGCGTTGGTCACCAGATTTTTGTTGAACAACTGCGAGGCGGTGAGCGACAGACCTTTCCCGAGCCCGTACACCAAGGTGTAGCCAAAGGAGAGATCGACGGAGGAGCGGTTGCCGGCGCCGGTGACCAAACTGCCCGCACCAACAGACGGATTGAAGCGCACGGTTCCGGTGAGCGGCACCGAGTCCGAGGGCAGCTTCTTCTTCTTGCCGCTGGTAACGAGGTCCGAGGTGGCGGTCGCCGCGGCGGCAGCTTGGGCGTAGACCTTGGCCGGCAGCGCCGCCTGGCCAACGGCCAAAGCCAGCACCAACACGGCGGCACCACGAAGAATGGCGGCACCACGAAGAATGGCAGCACCACGAAGCATGGCGGCACCACGAAGAATGGCGGCACTGCTGAGAATTCTGTGCGTGGTCGGCGTCTGGGTCTTCGACATGAAACCTGCGCGATTGCGGCGGCATCGGCAAACGCGTTCTCTGCTTCGGCTCGGGGCGGGGCTGGAGGCCCTGCGGCGGCGCGGAGATCGCGAAGGAACCTGGTGCGTCCGAAAGCAACTGGTCTGGCGACGCCCCACCGGCGGAGCAGAAGCAAACCCATCGAGAAGAGGCGAACAAGCCGCAGGGACACAGGCCCCTGGTGTTGAACCAAACGGAACACGTTATCACCCCCGATGGCGGCGATCAAGGGTCAATTGAAGGTTCGTGTGAGAAGCCTCACCTGGCCGGGACCATGGGGGTTGCACAGAGAGGCGCTTTGGGGCATGAGGTCGGGGCGCGGCGCTGGGGTCGCGCGGGTGCGGCACCCAAGGGGGGCGAGGTGAACGACTGGATGCAAGGCGACGTTCGCGATCTACAGCGGCTGCCGGCAATGGCTTGCGGACTGTACCGCAGCGGTGCGGCGCTGCTTGCCCGGGGGAGCGGCGCGGCCCTAGAGGTCAGCCGGCCCACCGTCGTGGCAGAGCGCCGCCTCGTCTATCTGCACGATCATCGCCCGGAGGAATGGCCGACCGTACAGCTGCCGCTGGAGTTGCAGCACGGTCGCTGGGAATTTGGCGAAGGAATCGAGGTGTTGGACGCGGTTTTTCTGCTGGCGTTGGAGCCCTTGCCGCCCGAGGGCTGGTATGTGCTGCGCCATGCGGTGGAGGCGACGAGCGGCGCGGATGGCGGGGCCGAGCTGCCGGCGCGCTCGCTGGTCATGCTGGGCTACAACCGCAACGCCGAGCCGATCCTGAGCCCAGCGCAGTTTGGCGCCCGGGAACTGCGTTTTGGCGACGCAGGGTTGCGCTTTGACAGCCCGGATGTGCTCGATCAGCTGGAGCCGGTGAACTTTGAGGTACCAGAGGACGCGGCGCGGCGGGTGCTGCACTGATCAGCGCCCGGGACGACTCCCCCGCGGCTGGCCGGTGCGCTGCTGCAGAGGGCTGTCTGTCGAAGGGCGCTTGCGCGGCGGGGCGAGGCAAGGTTAGATAGGGGTTTGCAGTCCGAGGCGACGGAGGGGATCGTGCGTTTTACTTGTCCAGCGTGCAGCAAGTCCTACCGGTTGCCACCAGAGCGCTTGGGTCCGGCGGGGCGCGCCCAGATCAGCTGCCCCAATTGCAAGGCGGTGGTGCTGGTCAAGGCCACCGGCGACGGCGAACACCTGGAATGCCAACTGCTCCAGGGCAATGCGCCCCAGGCGGCGGCGCCGGCGATGGCCCAGAGCAGCGCCCAACAGGCCGCGGAGCCCGCGAGTTGGTACGTGGTGGTCGGCCGAGACAAGGTCGGACCGCTAGTCCCGGGGCAAATTGCCGAGTACCTGGCCAAAGGCGAGCTGACCATCCACTCGCTGGCCTGGCACAAGGGCATGGCCGGTTGGGTCAAGATCGAGGAATTGCCTGAGTTACTGCACCTGTTGGCGACCAGCAAAGCCGTGGGCGCCGCCCGCGAGTCGGGCTTGATCGCGGCGCAACCGGTGCATCCAGCGGCCTCCGCACCCTCTGCGGGCCACGGCCACGCGCAGGCCCCCCAGTCGCAGAACCCCCGCGCTTCTCAGGGTTTGGCGCCGCAGCCGATGAGCCCGCGCGCCTCGCAGGGTCTGGCGCCACAGCCACAAAGCCCACGCGCCTCCCAGGGTTTGGCACCGCAGCCTGTGGCTCGCCCTGCTGCCGCGCCCTCGGCCGCCCAGCCTGCGGCGCCCTCAGCCCCCCAGCCTGCGGCACAGAGGCCCGCGCAGCCCGCAGCAGCACCGTCGGCAGCGCCTCAGCAGCCGAGACCCGCGCCGGCGCCCGCCCGGCCGACGAGCCCGCAGCAGGCCAAGCCGAACGATCTAGACGACGCCGGACCGACGATGGAAGCAAGCATTCCCGCACAGTTGCGGCCTGCTCCTCCGTCGAAGGCCCAGGGCAAAGGCGAGGCCGGCAAGGCTCCGGCGGGCAAGGCCGATGCCGCCAAGTCCGAGGCCCGCACCGCGAAGTCGCCGCCGCAGCAGCTCAATACCGCTGACGTGCATGGCGACGCTTTCTTTAACAGCCATCACGATCTGCACGACATTGAGCTGGCCCTGCCGGATCCCAACAAGCACAAGCCGACC
Organism: Myxococcota bacterium; assembly: GCA_044347905.1. GTDB lineage: Bacteria > Myxococcota_A > UBA9042 > UBA9042 > UBA9042 > SXRM01. The sequence continues at coordinate 3,475 of JBIKTV010000191.1, read as the reverse complement.
AAAGAGGAATACCAGAACCTCATTCAAGAATTCAGCGTGATGTTCCGGCTCGACAAGCGCACCAAGCGCCAGAAGGTGCTGATCGCGGTGGTGCTGGCCTCGCTGCTGATCGGCGCGATCGCCTTTGGCGTGATTCTTTCCGTGTCGGCGCAGCGCAAGAAGGACCTGATCCGCGACAGCAAAGAGCTTTTGGCCGCCTTTGACCTGGGCTACAAAGCTTCTGTGGTGCCCGATCTGTCGCCCGAGCAGAAAGAGGAGCAGGAGGCGGCGGCCAAGGCCAACCCGGGTCAACCCCTGCCGACGATCAAGGCCGCGGGGCCGATCTCCATGGTCGGCGACAAAATGCTCAAGGCGGCGCGGCGCAAGGCGGCCAAATCGGCCCCGGGGTCGCAATTTGCTGCGGCAGCCCGCCCGAGCAGTGGTGACGCGAGCAAGCAAGCGGCGGAGCTTGAGAAGGCCGAGATTGCCCGTCAGGCCGAGCTGCAAAAGCGCTTGGCAGCGGCGGGCGCCCAATACGGCGTAGTTGGCAAGCAAGAGGCCGTGATTGGCGGCGGGATGGGTGGGACCCAGGCCGTGTCGAGCTCTGAAGTAAAGAAGCTGTGTCGGGAGCGAGCCGGCGACCTGGCGGCATGTGCCAAGGCCGCGGGGGCAGAGGGCGGCTTTACCGCCAAGCTCACCGTCAACGTCATGGGCGGCATCGACAGAGTCTCCGCCACCGTCAGCGGTTCGGCCGACTCGAGCCTGGGCAGCTGCATCAAGAGCAAGCTGGGCCGCGTGAATTTTGGCCGCCAGCCGAGCGAGTCGACCCACACCTGCGAAGTGAACTGAGCGGCTGGGCCCGCCGCAAAGCCCGGGGGTGAAGATCCCCAGGGCGCCCAGCGTTGCCTGTGAGCCGCGTCGACCGCGCCATCGCCAGGAGCCGCCCATGATTGCCCTGCCCTCTGCCCTCCGCACCCTGATGTACCGCCCCTGGCTTGCCCTTGTCATCGCCGTCATCGGCCTTTGGGCCCTGCCCGCGCTGGCCCAGGAAGTGAAGATCTCGTACAAAGTGCGCGGCTTCTCTGCCGATCAGAAAAAGATGCTCGTGGAGGTGGAGGACATCAACAACTCCACGCCGTTTCTGCGCATTTGGGACCTGGAGACCAGCGCGTTTGACGAGAAGTTCAAGCTCCCGTTCGCCAAGGTCGACGGCCCCAAGACCATCCGCGACACGCGCAAGAAGCAGAAGTTGGTGGACGCGGGCATTGAGGACATGCTCTACCCCCTTGATCCCAAAGATGAAACCAAGACTCTGAGCTTCTTTGGCCTCATGGCCACGAAAGAGCGCTTTGTCCTGGCGGTGACCGACAAGCAGCGGCTAGGCAAAGTCAAGGATATTCCGATCAAAGTCGACGAGGAGACCAAGACGCTGGCCAAAGCCAACCTGCGCGGGATCTTCTGGAGCACCGATCGCAAGCTGTTGGTGGCGGTGGTCTCCCAGAAAATCGACATCGGCAGTTTTGTGAGCGAGCGCGATGAGTTCCACGTGGTCAAGTTCAAGACCGACGACATTTTGTGGGTCGATCCCAGCCCGGCGCCCCCCAAGTAGGCCGCTGGCCCGGAGCCCATGAGCGAAGACAACCAGGCAGTGACACAGAAAAAGCGCGGGTTTGGCCAGGACTGGCGGCTGATCGCGCGGTTCTGGCCGCTGGTGCGCGATGCCCGGCCCTGGCTGGTGGCGGCGCTGCTGGCGATGCCGGTGATGACGGCCGCTGGCCTAGTGCAGCCGTGGCTGGTGGGCAAGGCCATCGACGGGCCCATTGCGGCGGCACTCAAAGGGCTACCAGAGACCCTGCCGTGGACTCTGGGCACAGTGGCCGCCACCTATCTACTCGCGGTGATTGCTGAATATGGCGCCCGCAGCCTTCAGCTCTACGGCCTGCAGCGCCTGGGCTTTCTGGGGCTCCACCGCCTGCGCCGCAAAGTGTTCCTACACGTACTAGGCCAGGGCGGGCGGTTCTTTGACACCCGGCCCACGGGCAACTTGCTCAGCCGCACGACGAGCGACGTCGAAGCCGTGGGCGAGGTGATGACCTTTGGCATCGTAGGTGTGGTTGGCGATATTATTGATATTACATTCATTCTGACCGTCATGCTGGCCCTGGACGCCCGCCTAACCGGGGTCAGCCTGCTGATGGCGCCCGTTGTGATCGGCGTGGTCGCGCTATTTCGCCGGCAGTTACGCAAGTATTCCACGGACATCCGCAAAGCGATGGGCACCGCCAGCGGCTACTTTCAGGAAGCAATGGCAGGCGCCAAGGTCGTGCGGCTGCACGGCCGCCAGGAAACCAGCGTCGACGAGTATAAGTCGTTGAACTACAAGTATCTAGACGCCTACCGACTGTCCAATTGGTACGACGCCTCGCTCTATGCCGTGATGGACGGCGTGGCGGCCCTGTGTATCGCCCTGCTCATTTGGTACGGCGGCGGCCGCGCCTTGCTCCCCGCCACAGACGGCGACGCGGTGACCGTAGGCCTGCTGGTGGCGTTTATCGCGTATATCCAAAAGCTTTTTGTGCCAGTGCGCGAACTTTCCGGCAAGGTCGCCACCATTGAGAGGGCCTTGGCGGCCTTGGAACGCATCTACGCCCTGCTCGATGTCGACGAGTCGGTGGCCTTTGGCCAACACGCCCCTGCCAAAGTGCACGGCGAATTGCGTTTGCAGAATGTGACTTTTGGCTACGACGGCACCACCCAAGTGCTCCACGAATTGGACCTGCACGTAGCCCCAGGGCAGATGCTGGCGCTGGTGGGACCCACCGGCTCGGGCAAGTCGACCGTCGCCAAGCTGCTAACCCGCATGTACGGCGGAGCCAGCGGCACGATCGCCCTAGATGGCGTCCCCGTCCAAGAGTGGAGCGCACCCGCATTGCGCAAAGCGATCGGGGTCGTCCAGCAGGACGTCCTGCTCTTCTCAGGCACCCTGCGGCAAAACGTCGATCTCGGCGGCAACTGCGCCGATAATCAGCTCCTGAGCGCACTTCAGGACGCCTGTCTAGGCGAGCTCGTTCAGCGTCTAGGGGGCCTAGACGGCACCCTGGGAGAAGGCGGGGGCAGCCTGAGCGCCGGGGAGCGACAGCTCTTGTCGATCGCGAGAATTCTCGCGGCGAATCCGGCTGTTGTCGTACTCGACGAGGCGACCGCGTCGGTGGACTCGCAGACCGAGGCGCTAGTTCAAGCGGCAATTGAGCGGGTCCTTCAGGGCCGTACCGCGGTGGTGGTGGCGCATCGCCTATCTACCGTGCGGCGCGCGGATCAGATCGCCGTGCTGCGGCACGGCCGGCTGATCGAGATTGGCAACCACGAGGAATTGCTCGCCCATGGCGGGCTTTATGCAGAGCTGGTCGCAGCTGGCGAAAGGCAAGGTAAACTGGAGTGATTCGCTTGCAGCGGGGCTTTTCTGGCGAAGCGAATTCCGCGCTCCGCGCGAGGGGGG
>JBIKTV010000660.1:0-2903 GCA_044347905.1 Myxococcota bacterium | reverse complement strand
GAACACCGCCAGCAGCAGTCCCATCGTATCGACTAGCAAATGCCGTTTGCGCCCAGTGATTTTCTTTCCGCCGTCGTAGCCTTTATGTCAAGCGCCACACCATAGGGACCACTCCGCGCCACAATTAGGGACCACCTTGGCAGGGGTGCGAGGTCGCGCGCAGCGCGAACAAGCGCCTGGAGTTCGGTGAGTGGCGGGTGGCACGGCGACAAGCACGCGTGGGTTGGCCCAGGGGCCAGGCATTGCACCGCTTGCCTGACGCGGCCTTGTCCGTTGTCCGGCCGGATTTTTTCCTTCTGGCGGGCATGGCGGCGGCTGTGGGCAGTGTGGGCAACCCCGCCGGTGGCTAGTCAAACTTCGCCAGCGGTAGTGCGGGGTTGTCCAAGTCCTGTGGGCAAGTCGCCGCTGACGACTTGTCGCGCTTCGGTCAGCTATCGCGACTTGTCCATAGGACGGCACTGTCCATAGCTTTGCGCGAAGTGTCCTGCGCAGCTTGGTGAACATGATGTAATTGCGCTAGTTTCGTGGTTCTAGTGCAGATGGCCGCTCGTTGCCTGCAGCTGGCTGCAAGTTCCATGATAACTACATGTGATCTTGCGAGATCTAGGCCCGATGCCCCGGCTTCTGGCGCGACCGGTAGCTTGGACCATCGAGTTCTAGGTCATGCGCGTTATTGGCGAAGCGGTCCACGGCGCTCTGGGCCAGCATTTGCTCAGCCATCAGCCCGATCCATTCGCTCGGGTCTCGGTTAGTAGTGATAATCATGGAGCCTTTCCGATGCCGCTCCACCACGATTTCGGCGAAGTCCACGGTCGCCATCATGTCCATCGGATGCAGAGCAAAGTCGTCCAGGATCAGCAGGTCGACGATCGAAAGTTGTCGAATTTGCTTGGTATAGCTCTGGTCAACCCGGCCCACCTTTAGGTGGGCAAACAGCTTGACCGCGCTATGGTAGGCCACCGACTTGCCGCGTGCGCTGGCGATGTGTCCGAGCCCCTGCGCCAGCATCGTCTTGCCGACTCCGACCGGCCCCATGACGCAGACGTGCTCGTGCCGGTCTAGAAATGTCAATGTCATCAAGCGGTCCAGCAGCTCGCGGTCGTAGCGCACCGCCGTTTGACGATCCCATCCGTCCAGCACCATGTCGGGCGCCAGCCCCGCTTTGGCGGCGCGCAGAGTGGCGGCGTTCTGGCTGCGACGCTCCGCCTCGTCGCCCAACAGAACAAGCAGAAAGTCCGCTGGATCCATGCCTTTCTGTCGCGCCTGCCCTAAACGTTCGGGGAGCACGTCGCTCAGTTGGCCCAGTTTGAGGCGTCGAAGTACCGCTGCCAGCTGGGGGTCCACAGGTCGGTGTTCAGGTAACATGCTGTTCTCCTTGCGATAGACTTGGCGTCTTCTGCCAAGTGTGGTTGTCGCGGGCATACTTTCCGGGCGCCGCCGCAGCCGCCGGCTTTGTCACTGGCGCCGGAACCCGCGTTTCCAGGCCCAACTTGACCACACGCTCGACCTGCACCGGGTCGTCGGCGTCGACCGCCAGCAACTTTGCACAAGCTGAGTCGACTGGGGATTTTCCATATAGGTCGCAGAGTTTAAACAGATGCAGCACTTTGCGAACTTGGCTAAACCACAGACCGCGTCCGAGCAACCGTCGCGCTACCTCCGCAACCGCCGCACCGTATTGAGCCGCCTGCGCCTGAAGCCGCTCCGGCGACCGGCTGGCAATGCTGTCCTGGGCGCTGGCTTCGCTGGAGCATGGCAGACCGCCCGTCTGGTGCGCCTCGACACGCACAAATGCGTGTATGATCGAATGTTTGTGGGCAAGTCGCACCGTCGTCCGGTCGACCCGTACGCGCAGCTCCTCGCCGATCAGGCCGGCGGTGATCCGGTAGAAGGCATTGTCGACGCGAATTCGGTTATCGCGTCCGACCTTCGCCGTGGTCCATCTTGGAATATCCCATGTGCTCAGTGGCTTGGGTAGCAGCGCTTGCTGCTCGACCTCCTCGAAGTGCAGCAGCGGCTGCCGGCCAGTCGTCCCGTGCTTGCGCAGACCGGCTTGCTCGCGACACCACAGCGCCGCCGCTCGACGCCAGTCGTCGAGATGCGTCAAGGTCTCTCCCGCAAAGAAGTCTGATTGCGTGTACTTAACGCAATTCTCTACCCGTCCCTTGTCCTGCGGCCGTCGGACCCGCGCCGGCCCAATCAGGAAGCCCCGCGCCTGCGAGTATTCCAGAAAAACCTCATTAAAAACAGGCTGGACTGGATCGGGCTTGATCACCACGGCCTTGAGATTGTCAGGAATCACCCCGGCAAACACACCTCCGAAGAATTCCCACGCCGCTTCCAGGGCTTGTATCGTCGACTCCGTCGTTTCCTGCCAACACGGGTACAAGAAGCAGTGGCGGCTGTGCACCGCCGTGCAAACAAAGGCGTGCAAAATTCGACGAGTCCCCGCGTCTGCGTCCTCGACCAAGCCGAGCTGCTCGTAGTCGACCTGCAGCTCTTCGCCTGGTGAGCAATCCGCCACATGGCAGGTCGCGCCTGGCCCTTTAGCCTTGGCGAGTTCGGTTTGCATGAAGCGCTGAAGCGTCCGTAAAGACACTGATATTCCGGCCTTGCGCTGAAGCAGTCGTACGAGCTTGGGCCCACCGGCGCCTTCGCGCTGCCACTTGAAGAGCTGCTCATGATGGTCGATGCACGCTGCATACCCACCGCCAACATGAACCTTTGCGCCTACTTGCACTCGCTTCGCCACCGCACCTAGCACATCAGCGGTGAGCGCCGCCTCATCATCATCTTCGGTCAGGCCGCAGGCCCGGCCTGCCGCCAAGTACCGCCGGACCGTCTTGCGGTCGACATGGCAAGTGTCTGCAATTCCGCGCAAAGGCTGCTTGCGCAGCCAACGT
>JBIKTV010000659.1:0-2913 GCA_044347905.1 Myxococcota bacterium | reverse complement strand
TGCTGCGCGACGGTGCGGCGTGGCTGCGCACCCGGCTCGATGGCAAATTTGTCGAGCAAATGGCCTTCCCCCGCGGCTTTGACGCCCAGCGGGCGCTGATCCTGTCTACCCTGGCGCAGCTGGGCCAACCGGCCGCCGGCTATCTGGACGAGCTGTTTGCCAAGCGCAAGACCCTGCCCGTGTCGGCCCAATTGCTCTTGGCGGAAGCGGCGGTGGCCGACAAAGCCAGCGGCGGCGACAAGGCCAAAGTGCTGGTAGAGGAACTGACCCAAGCCCTGGTGATCGATGCGGCGACGGCGTATCTGCCGGACAGCGGCGACGACTGGGGGGTGTGGTCTACGGAGACCCGCATCAACGCTCAGCTTTTGGGCGTCATGATCCAGGTGACCCCGCAGCACCCGATGCTGCCGCGGCTGGCGCGCTGGCTGCTGGAACACCGCCGCGACGAGCGCTGGGGCACCACCCAGGAGAATGCCTGGGCCCTGCAGGGGCTGGGCGCGTGGATGGTCGGTCAGGAGGGGGCGCGCGGCGATTTTGGCCTGCAGGTGCTGGTGGGCGGCAAGTCCATTGGCCAGGGCAAGGTGCTGGGGCGTTCGCTGGAGCCGCTGAAATTCACCATGGCCCACAGCGATCTGCCCGATGCCCAGGTGCCGGTGCAGCTGCAGAAGGACCCGGGCGGCACTCTGCACTACCAGCTGCGCTACACCTACGCCCTGCCGCCGGAGGCCGATTTCGCCAAGAATCGCGGGTTCTTTGTCAAGCGCGTGGTGGTGGACGAGCAGGGGCGGATGATGCCGGCCAGTGTCGCCCGCGGCCAGCAGGTGCTGGTGGCGGTGGTGGTGGCGGCGGACCGCGATCGCAGCGATGTGGCGATTATCGACCAGCTGCCCGCCGGTCTAGAGCCGGTGGAGGGGAGCTTGGCCACGTCCGTGCGCGCGGTGGGCGAGTCGCTGCAGCGTTTCCGCGGGAGTCTGCTGGGCGCAGCGGCCCAGGGTGTGGAGCCGGCGGCGGCGGGCGCCAGCAGCGATCCAGGCGAAGGCCAGTACGACCGTCGCGAGCTGGCGGGCCGCGAAGTGCGCTGGTTTGTGGGCCATTTGCCCCAGGGTCTGCACGTCTACACCTACGTGGCGCGGGCGGCGGTGCGCGGGCAGTTCATCGGCCGCGGCGTCAAGGCGGAGGGCATGTACCGGCCGGACGTGATGGGCACCTCTGGCCCCAATCGCTTGAGCATCGACTAGCCCGTGCTGCGGCGGCTGCGTCAGCGCTGGCGGCTCGCCGCGGTTCGGTCAAAAGTCTTGGCGGCCCTTGGCTTGCTGCTTGGGCTGGCGGCTCTGGCGCTGCTGTTGCGCGGCGGCTGGCTGGTGCCGGCCAATCCCGGGGCAGAGCTTCACCGCCTGTACGGCACCACCCGCCTGCTGGATCGCCACGGTCGCACGCTGCAGGCCTGGAGCGGCGCGGAGTCGACCCGCCACCGGCGGCTGCAGCTGGCTGAGGTGTCGCCCCGGCTCATCGCCGCGACCTTGGCCATGGAAGACCAGCGGTTCTGGCAGCATCCGGGTGTCGATGTGCGGGCGATGCTGCGGGCGACGGCGCAGAACCTGCGGGCCCGGCGGGTGGTGTCCGGGGCCTCGACGCTCACGCAGCAGCTGTGCAAGTGGCTGGAGCCGCGGGGGCGCAGCCTGGGGCCCAAGCTGGTGGAGGTGCTGGCCGCACTGCACCTGGAATCCAAGCTTGAGAAGCGCGAAATCCTAGAGCTTTACCTGTCCTACGCCCCCTACGGCGGGGTTCAGCGCGGCGCGGTGCAGGCGAGCCTGGCGTGGCTGGGCAAGCCCGCAGCGGACCTGACCTGGGCTGAAGCCGCGTGGCTGGCGGTGCTGCCCCGCTCGCCGGCGCGGCTGGATCCGGCGCTCAGGCCGCGGGCGGCGCTAGCGGATCAGCGGCGCTTGCTGCAGAAAATGGCCGAGCGCCAGGTGATTTCGCCGGCCGAGCTGCAGCAGGCCCTGGCCCAGCCGATCGAGGTGGTGACCGACCCGCGGCCCCTGCGCGCGCCGCACCTGGCGGAACACATCGCCGCGACCTTGCCGGCGGAGCTGGCCGCGCGGGCCGCAGCGGTGCAGACCGCGGTGGACGGCGACCTGCAGCAGGCCGTGGAGCAGCGCACTCGGGCGCACCTGCAGCGGCTGGCCGAGCGCGACGTGGGCAACGCCGCAGTGGTGGTCATCGACACCCGCACGGCGGAGGTGCTGGCGCTGGTGGGGTCCGCCAATTACGCCGACGTGAAGCGCGAGGGGGCCAACAACGGCGCCTTAGCGCTCCGTCAGCCGGGGTCCACGCTCAAGGCCTTTGCCTACGCGGCGGCGTTTGACCGCGGCTGGTCGCCGGCGAGCCTGTTGCTGGACCTGGCGGCGCAGTTCCACACGCCTCAGGGCCTTTGGAGCCCCAAGAACTACGGCCACCGCGAGCACGGCCCGGTGCTGGCGCGGCAGGCCCTGGCGTCTTCGCTCAACCTGCCCGCGGTGCGGCTGCTGGACCAGCTGGGCGTGGCGGTGCTGCGCCAAGCGCTGGATCAGCTGGGCTTTAACTCCCTGGTGCGCGACGCGGCCCACTACGGCCTAGCGCTGGTGCTGGGCGACGGCGAAGTGACCCTGCTGGAGCTGACCGCGGCGTTTGCCTCGCTGTCGCGCGGGGGGCTACACCTGCCGCCGCAGCTGGTGTTGGCGGTGGCGGACGCCCAGGGCCAGCGCTGGCCCGCGGTGAAATCCATGCCCGTCCAGGTGTTTTCGCCCGAGGCCGCCTGGCAAACCTGGGACGTGCTGGCGGACCCCTCCGCGCGCGAGCTGGCCTTTGGCCGCGGCGGGCCGCTGGAGCTGCCGTTTCCTGCGGCGGTCAAAACCGGCACATCCAAAGGCTTTC
>JBIKTV010000016.1:0-28422 GCA_044347905.1 Myxococcota bacterium | reverse complement strand
TTATCGACTTTGAGTGCCCGTACACCCGCGGCAACGCCAAAGCCCTGCTGGAAATGGCCGATAAGCACAAGGATTCCGTGCGGGTGCGCTTCTTGCACTTGCCGATGAGTGAGCACCCAGGCGCCGTTCTGGCCGCCCGCGGCGCCGTCGCAGCGCACAAGCAGAAGGCCTTCTTCAAGTTCTATGAAAGCATGATGGAATCCAAGTCGGTGGGCCGCGAGGCTATGCTGGCTTGGGCGGGCAAGGCCGGCATCGACGCCAAGAAATTCGCCGCGGATCTGGACAGCCCTGAGTCCGGCAAGCTGGTTCAGCGCGATCTGGGCCTGGCCGCGACCTTTGGCGCCACGGGCACGCCTTCGTTTCTGATCAATGGCGCGCTCTACTTGGGCGTACAGCCGGCGGAATTCTGGGAGAAGAAGATCGCGGAAGAGAAGTCCCGCGCCGAGGCCCTGCTGGCAGCGGGTACGCCGTCCGTGTCGCTGATGAAAGCGGTCATCGGCGCGGCTAACCCGGCCAAGGCTCCGGATTACATCAAGTACGTCATTGAAGGCCAGCAGCCGCCAGAGGTGGCCCTGCCGACTCCGGCGACGCGCACCTCCGGCGTGGAAGCCGCACAGATTCTGCCTGCGGGCGCGGGCGGCGCGGCGGTGCAGCTGGGCAATCCTGCGACCACGACGACCGCGAGCGAAGCGGCCATTTGGCGCGTGCAGGTCCGCCAGGATGATCCGCGGTTGGGCCCGGACAGCGCGCTGGTGACGGTGGTCATCTTTGAAGACATGGAGTGCCCGTACTGCGCCAAGATGCAGCCGGTGTTGCGCAAAATGGTCGACGACTACCAGGGCAAGCTCAGGGTGGTGTTCAAGCACAACCCGGGGACGACCCACGCCAATGCCTTTGCCGCAGCGGAGGCGCTTGAGGCCGCGCGCACCCAGGGTAAGTTCTGGGAAATGCACGATTACCTGCTGACCCACCAGAAGAACCTGGACGCGGCCGGTCTCAGCGCCGCCGCCGAAGCGGCCAAGCTCGACAAGGCCCAGTACGCCACGGCTCTGGCGGCCCACGGCGCCAAGGCGCGCATTGAGGCCGACATGGAGCAGGCCCTGGCCCTGTCCGCCCGCGGCACGCCGATTCTGTTTATCAATGGCAAAAAGCTGACCGGCGCCCGCGATGAAGCGATCCTCAAGCCGCTGATCGACGCCGAAGTGCTGGCGGCCCAGGCCATGGTCCGCGGCGGTGTAGCGCCCGACAAAGTGTTCGAGGCGATCACGTCCAAGGGCTTGCTGCTGGAGTCCCTGGCGCCAGAGGCCAAGACCATCGCCCTGCCGCCCACGGCGCCGAGCCGCGGTGGTGCAGGTGCGTCGATTGAGATTGTGGCGTTTCAGGATTTCCAGTGCCCGTTCTCTGCGCGGCTCGACCCGCACCTGCGCGAGCTGGAAGCTGAAATGCCCGGCCGCTTGAAGATCACTTGGGTGGACTTCCCGCTCGACAAGATTCACCCGCTGGCCAAGAAGTTCGCCGAGGCCGGCCAGGAAGCCCAAGCGCAGGGCAAGTTCTGGGAATTCCACAAAGCGGTCATGGATAACAATGACAAGCTCGACGAGACCCTGATCATGGAGCGGGCCAAGCTGGCTGGGCTGGATCTCAAGAAGCTCAAGGCGGCGCTTGAAGATGGCCGCCATGCCGCTGCGGTTGATGCCCACGGCAAGCTCGGCGGCGAGCTGGGGGTGCGCGGAACGCCGACGGTGTTCATCAACGGCCACCTGTTCATGCCGCAGACCGGCTTCTCGGCCAACACCTTCCGGGTGGCGATCAAGCGGCTGCTCGGCGGCGATTGAGGTCGCCCATGGGATTGCGCCAGCCCTCGCTAGCATCGGACCGCGCGCGGCGATCGCTGGCGTGGGCGGCTGCGGTGGCGATCGCGGCACCTGTGCTCGCGTGCATTGCCCCGCAAGACGCCTGTGGCCAGCCAAGTACCGCCCCCGGGGTTGCGGCCGCAGCTCCCCCGGTGCGCTTGGTGATGGATCTGGAGTGCCCGCACAGCCGCAAAGCCTGGCCGCTGTACAGAGATGCGGTGCAGAGCCACGGCATTGACCTCCTGATCCACCACTTGCCGGTGTCGCGCCACCCCCAGGCGCGCAACTCGGCGCTTGCGGCGCTGGCGGCGCGGGCCCAGGGTCGCGAGCTCGCGTACATCGATGCCTTGCTGCAAGGGCCCGGCTTGGATGACGCGGCCCTTGGCGCTGCCGCAGTCAAAAGTGCCCTAGACCCAGAGCGTTTTGCCAAAGACCGCGCCGATCCTCGCCTGAGCGAGGCCCTGGATCGCGAGCGCCACGCGGCCCTTGCGTTTGGCGTGCAGGCCACCCCGTCGGCGCTGATCGCCGGGCGCGGCTTGGGCGGCGTGCCCACCCCTGAGGGATTGCACCGCCAGCTGATCCAGGCGCGCTACCGCCTTGATCGCGTCGCCCGGCCCTTGCCCGCTGGGGCCGACGCGGAGCGCGCCGCCATGGCGCTGGCCCAGCCGGAATTCCTTGAGGCCTTTGACAATTTACGCCAAGCCCGCTTTGGCGAGTCGCTGGCGGCGCGGCGTTCGGGCATGTTGGGCACCCTGTACCGCGTCGATGTCGCCCCCGATGAGCAGTGCCTTGGGCCGGCGCAGGCGGCGATCACCGCGGTGGTCTATGTGGATCCGGCGCAAGCGTGGACGGTCCGCCAGCTGGGCCAGTTGCGCCGCTGGCAGGCCCAGACCGCGGCGAGCCGCTTGGTGGTGCGGGTACTGCCGGCGCCCCAAAGTGTTTCGCAGCGCTTGGCGCTGATGTGGACCGCGCTGGCCTTGAATTCCACATCGCGGTGCACGACTGCTTTGGCGGCGTTGCCGGAGCGTGCAGCTTGGAGCCAAGACGATCTGCTGGCCGCCGCCGCGGCGCTGGGTCCAGGCGCAGACCGGCAGTTTCAGCGCCTCGATCGACCGGAGCTGACTGCGGCTCTGCATGGCGTCGTCGCCGCGGCTCGCCACATTGATGCCAGCGCCGGCGCGGTATTTGTCAACGGTCACCGTTGGTTAGGTAGCGTCACTGACAGTGAGTGGGTCAAAGCCGCGGAGTCGACTCGGGCGCCCTGGGCCACCGACCAGGCGTATCGCCAGCGGATTCGCGACGGCCGCTGGCGCCAGGAGGCGGAGCTCGATCTGCGGGAGCCGCTGGCCTTGGGCGATCTGTCGCGCCTCGCCACTGTGGGCACAGGATCGACAGAGATCCTTGTGCTGATGGATTTTTCTAGCCCTGCGTCGCGGGCAGCGTGGCATATGTTGCGCCGGTGGATCGCGCCCGGGCCGCTGGCAAGTCGCCTGTTCGTCGCGGCGCTGCCAGAGAGGCGAGCGGCTCAGCAGGATCTGAACCAAGCCCTGCTAGCGGCCTCTGCGCTCGCCAGGACGGCCGCAGCAGTCACGGCGCTATTCGACCTACCGAGCGCCGAACCCAAGACCCCTGGGGGCAGCCAAGCGGCCTGGCTGGCCAAAGCGCTGGGTGTCGCCCCGGATCAATGGCGCAGCGCTCTCCAGGCCGCCGCCGTCGCCGACGTCCGCGATCGCCTGCGCTGGGTGCAGCGCCAGACCGATTGGGGTGAGGAGCCGGTGATCTTCCTGGCGGGTCGGTTGTACACTGGGCCCCTGGACGAAGCGAGGCTCGAGCGGGCCCTGCGCTTCGCCGTTAGCACTGCGCAGGCTGAGCGGCCGCCAGTGCGCGTCGCCCAGGAGGCTCCGTGAGCATGGTGTTCGTAGAGACGTTGCGCGGCAGCTATTTTGAGGTCGACCAGCCGGACGTCACGCGCATTTGCGAAGTGGCCGTGCACGTCCGCCTCAAGCGGCCCAGCGGCTGGCAAGACGTGATTGAAGCCGAGATGACCGGCACTGCGACCTTTGAGAAACTGGCCACGCAACAGCCGATTCGCGGCACCCTGCGCGTCCAGTTGCGCCGCCCGCGCCACGTGACCTACGCCTTTGAAGTGCAAGGAGACAACGGTCAGACCCTGCAATTCAGCGGCGCCAAGCATCCCAGCCTGATGCGGCCGATCTACGCCGCGACCACTCTGTGGGGCACGCTGTCTCAGGCTGATCGCCCCAAAGCCATGGTCCGCCTGCATTTTGACCTGCGCCGCGACTTGGTGGCGTTTGTTCAGAGCCTGCGCCACCCGGCGGACTGATCCATCCCGTCACCTCCCCGCGGTCTTTTTCAGTCGCCCTTGAAATCGCAGGCGGCGCGACCCGCGAAAACCCCGGAGCCCGCCATGACCTTTGCCCCTTCGCAACGCGGCCTTACCGCCCCGGCTTCGCCCATCCGCCGCTTGACCCCTTATGCGGACAGCGCCAAGCAGCGCGGCGTGCAAGTGCTCCACCTCAACATCGGCCAGCCCGACGTGGCGACCCCGCGCAGCGTGCTGGACGCCTATCACAATTTTGACGAGAAAGTGCTTGCGTATGGCGCTTCTGAGGGCAGCCTGTCCTACCGTCAGGCGCTCGCGGATTACTACAACGGCCTGGGCGCTGCCGCGGGTGGCCCGGCGATTTCAGCCTCGGATGTGGTAGTGACTACGGGCGGCTCTGAGGCGCTGCTCTTTGCCATTGCCGCGACCTGCGATCCGGGCGATGAGCTGCTGGTCTCTGAGCCGTACTACCCCAACTACTTGGGCTTTGCCCATCTGCTCGCCGTCCAGGTCCGGCCGGTCACAACATTTGGCGACCAGGGATTCGCCCTGACGGCTGGCCAAATCGAAGCGGCGCTGACCCCCAAGACCAGGGCCATCGTGCTGTCGAGCCCCGGCAACCCCACGGGCACGGTGCTGTCCTCTACAGAGCTGAGGCAGATCGGCCAATTGTGCAAGGATCGCGGGCTTTTCTTCATCTGCGATGAGGTCTACCGCGACTTTGTCTACGACGATGAGGTCCGCGAGGGCGGCCTGACCTCGCCCAGCCTGCTGGCCCAGCCCGGCTTTGAACAGTGCGCCATCGTTGTCGATTCCGTGTCCAAGCGCTATTCAGCCTGCGGTGCGCGGGTCGGCTGCATGGTAACGCGCAATCCGCAGATCCGCGCCGCGGTGATCAAGTTTGCCCAGGCGCGCCTGTCTCCGCCGGTGGTGGACATGCTCGCAGCCCAAGCGGCGCTCAGCACCCCGGCCGCAGAACTAGCTGCCGTGACTCAAGAATACCGCCGCCGCCGCGATGCCCTGGTGGCCGGTCTGAACACCATCCCCGGGGTGTCTGCGCGCACGCCGCAGGGCGCCTTCTATCTGGTGGTGCAACTGCCAGTGGACGACGCAGAGCGCTTCTGCATCTATTTGCTTAATGATTTCAACGTTAATGGCGCCACCGTGATGCTCGCCCCCGCCGATGGGTTTTACGCCACGGCCGGCCTGGGCAAGCAAGAGGTGCGCGCGGCCTATGTGCTGGAAGAGCCCAAGCTGCGGCAAGCCTGTGAAATTCTGCGGGCGGCCTTGGCGGCGTATCCGGGCCGACGGGCTTAGGAACTGTGACAACTTAAGTCGATCGATAGGCCGTCGCTTGGAGCGGCGAGTCGACTGTGAAGTCGCGAGCTTGCGACCCACCCAGCAAGCAACGGAGCCCGGTGACAGAACAACTTGTTCTGTCACAGCTCCTTAGCTTTAGCCAGGCGCCAAGCGGGCAAACCGACTCGACAACCCGTGGAACCGTTGGTTTGGAGCTGCGAACCGACCTCTAGGCCTTGGGCTCTTGCTGGGCCTCTTTGGCCTCTTTGCGCTTCTTCCACGCATACTTGAGCCCTGCGCCAGCGCCAATCAGCACGATCACCGCCAAGATCCCCTGCTCGCTGCGCTGGGCATACTTGATAACATCTTGAATTTGCTCACCAAAATACCAGGAAGACAGCACGAGCGCCGGCACGGACAGCAGCGCCGCCAGGCCATCAAAGAACAGAAAAGTGCGCAGGCGGATGCCCAAAGTGCCGCTGGTAAAGAACACCACGGAGCGCAGCCCAGGCATAAAGCGCGCCGAAAAAAGCACTTGGGGGCCTTTAGCCTGCAGGAATTCCGTGGCCTTCTCGCGGCGACCGCTGCCCAAGATGCTGCGAAATGGCGCGCGGTGCATCAGCTTTCCGCCCAGGCGCGCCCCTAAAGTGAACATCGTCGCGTCGCCTATCACCACGCCGGCCATGCCGATGAGCACCGCCAGGGCCACGAGCATGCGGCCATCGCCGTAGTGACCGTCAATATTCAGGAAATACGTCATATAGCCCACGGCGACCAGCGTGATGTCCTCTGGGACCGGCAGGCCAAAGCCGCAGAGCAGCAAGATGCCAAAGGCCAGGGCCCAAACAGAGTACAGGTCGATGCCGCTCAGCCAGGCCGTCATGGTGGCAAAGTCCGGCAGGATGGCGCCCATCATCGGCAGCGCAGCCGCGGTGTGATTGAGCCAAACGCCTGCACCCATTAGAGCTTCCATCGCTGCGCTCCCCGTCCTGATCTTGCCCTGGCGAATCTGCCGCGGCTGCCGATCTTGCCTGCGGCCCCTGGGCCTGCCCGCAATCGGCTATTTGCCAAGGCGCGCCTTGATTTTCCGCGCCGCCTTGCGCGCCCAACTGCGAATAAACGCCGGCTGCGAAAGATTGAACAGCCCGCCCACCTTGCTCAAAAACTGCGCGTCTTCAAGGGTCCCCACATCGCCGAGCAGGTCAATCGCGGCGTCCAAGTGGTGGGGCGCCTGGTAGTCGGCGAGGCGGCGAAGGCTCGGCAGGTATTGATCAGGCGGCTGGCGGCGCAGACTGTCCGCGGCGGCGAGGCGAACATAACTATCCGGATCCAAAAGGCCTTCCATCAACACGCTGATCACGTCGTCGCCTGAGAAGGCCTGCAGAGCGCGGGTCGCGCGCATCCGCACCGTCCAGTGCCCCGCCGCGGCCGAGGCCAGCAGCAGATCGCGGGCGCGCTGATCCTCGGGCCACCCCTCTAGGCCGCCCACCGCAGAAGCCCGCACGCGCTCTTGCGAATCTTGGCCCAGCAGCAACAATCTCTCCAGCGCCGCGGCGCCCAAGAAAGCCGCCAAGGCGTCCGCGGCCAGCTCGCGCAGCACTTCGTCTTCGCTTTGCGACAGGTCGATCAGCCGCGGCTCCAGATCGGCAATCTGCTGGCGGCGCTCGGCAAAATCGGCGGGCCGCTGATTGGTGTGCGTGTCGGGGCTCAGCCAGCGCACAAGCCGGCGCAAGCCGTTGGCCACCAGATCGGGGTCGGTCATGGCCAGGTCGCGGTGAATCAAGACGGCTGACATAGGGGCCTCGCGGGACGGTCGAGCACCGGGCAGATACCCCACCTTGGGGCGTCTGTCTAGCGCATCAAAGTGGTTCAAGGTAGGCTTTGGGCCATGAGCGAGCTCTCCCTTCCCGAACGCCACCCAGACGAATCTGCGACCACCATGACGGAGCTGGTCTTGCCCCAGCACACCAATACGGTGGGAACGTGCTTTGGCGGGGTCATTTTGTCCTGGATCGACATTGCCGCGGGGATCTGCGCGGGTCGCCATGCCCGCTCAACCGCTGTGACCGTGGCCTTTGACGACGTCCACTTCATCACCCCGGTGCGCCTCGGCGACATCCTCAATATCACCGCTAGGCTCTGTCATGTCGGCCGGACGTCGATGGAGATCCGCGTCGATGTGTGGCGCGAGCGCTATGACGAGGCCCGCGAACACGCCAACACCGCGTACGTGGTGTTTGTTTCCGTGGACGACGCTGGCCATCCGCGCCCTGTGCCGGGCATGGTGCTGGACAACGACACGGACCGTCTGCGCCACGAACAGGCCCGCGAGCGCCGCTTGGTGCGGATGAGCAAGGCGCAGCACCGGTAGGCACCCTTAGAAAAGCTAGTCCATTTTCCCCGGTCCCATTTGCTTGCCGGGTTCGTCGCAAGGGCGCGCCTCCAATTGGCTCGCACCGCTCCGCCAGAGGCCTGGTCGAGTTGTGTTTACCCGCGTCCTAGGCTCAAGCCGCGCTACCGCGGTGCGTCTGCCTCCAAGCCGCGAAAGAACCGCCGCCCGCCGGCCGCGTCCTTGCGAGAGATGCTAAAGGGCACGCGCAAAGGCCCGCATTCGGGGCAGGTGGCGGTGTATTGGCACTCAAAGGAATAGCTGCCGGGCTCCAGTTTCAGCATCGCCACGCCCGGATAATCGCGGCCGCGAAAGAGCAGGTGGGCCGACGGCGGCACGCACGACAGCTGAACGTCGATGACCACGACTTCGAGCGGCTCGGGCTGCGGCAAATCCAGCCGCGAGACATTCTCTGGCGGCAGCTTGCCGGACGTGCGCGGCTCCACCGCCAAGCGCTTGGACGTGCGGCCGTTGCCCTCTGGCTTGACCTGCACGGTCAGGGGTGCGTCGATAGCCAGTTCCGGCGTCGGCGCCTCTGAGGGCTCAACAGCGGCCTGCGCAGGCAAAGTCTGAAGCGGCGGCTTGGCCTCTGGCGGCGCGGCGGGCGGACTCTCTGCCCAGCGCGGCGATCGCCCCGGCAGCGGCGTGGGCACCCCGCGGGCAGGGCCGGCCTTGAGCTTGGGTTGATCGCGCCAGGCCTGGTTCATCGACCAGCCGATCCCCGCCACCAGCAGCATCGCCGCCGCGATCCAGCTGACGCGAATCAAGCGCTTGCGCCGCCGGCTGCGCGAAGTCAGGGCGCTCAGGGCCTTTTTGGGCGGCTCGGACTCCGGATCGACGGCAAGGGCGCGGTTAAAGGCGTCGATCGCCAGGGCCAGCTGGCCGGCCGCGGCGAGTCGGCTGCCCTCGTCGGTCCAGTAGCGCACCACGCCAGGCTTCAGATCGTATTGAAATACCTCAGGTTGCTGCAAAAAGCGCGGCAAAAGCGTGGTCACATCGCTGATGCGGAATTGCCGCAAGTAGCCCTGCAAGGCCGTCTGCAAGTCCACGGCGGTGGCATAGCGGTCGGCCTTGTGGCGGGACATGCACTGCAAAATGATCGCCTCAAATTGGCGGTCCACCTGGGCGTTGTAGCGGCTGGGCGGCTCAAATTGCCCTTCCAGGATCTGGCGAAACAGCGCGTGGGCGTTGGCGGCGGCAAAGGGCAGGCGCCGCGTCACCAAGAAATACAGCACGATGCCAAAGGCAAAAATGTCGGCGCGCACGTCGATCTCTTCGCCCTCGATCTGCTCTGGCGCCATGTGCGCAGGCGAACCGACGATCGCCCCGGTCGCGGTCATGCCCTCCATGTCGACCGCTGTGGCGATGCCAAAGTCCATCAGCTTGATCTGGCCGTCCCGCGAAATCATCAAGTTATCCGGCTTGATGTCGCGGTGCACAATCCCCGCCGCGTGGGCGTGGGCCAGCGCACCGGCAATCGCGTAGCCGATCAGCGCCGCGGCCTGAGGCATAAACGGGCCGTGGGCCGCGGTGTAAGCCGACACCGTCTCGCCGTGGACAAACTCCGTGACAATAAACGAGGTCTCATCACCGCTGACGGAAAAATCGTAGACGTCGACGATGTTTGGGTGCTTGAGCCGGGCGATGTTCTGCGCCTCGCGGCTAAAGCGGTGGCGGGCATCCTTGCGCGCGGCGAGGTGCGGATGCATGACCTTGACGGCGACATCGCGCTTGAGCTGCAGGTCGACGGCGCGATACACCGTGGCCATGCCGCCGTCGCCGACGCGCTCCATCAATTCATAGCGTTGGCCCAGAATCTCTGCCACGCCACCTCACCCTGCGCGACCGCCTTTGGGGGCCCCCACGGCCCCGGCTAGGACGATCACCTCTGCCCGCCGCTGCGCCCGTCACCGCCTGCGAACCTGCGGCTTGGGGCCGCGGACCGCGCTTGGACGCCTGCGAGAAGCCGGCGATTCAAGCGCGAACGGCCGGGCAGCGCAAGGCTAACTCATGGGGCATGTCCAGCCTTCCAACAATCGCACCGGCGGAGGAGCGGATTCAAGGCTCCAGCCCTCTTTGCGGTGTCGGTTGCCGTTAGCGCGGAATCCCAGAGGACCAAGGCGCGCCTACCGGCCCAGATCGCCCAAGACAAGGGCGCTCGCGCTCGATCCGCCAGGGACGTGAAGCCATGTTTTCACAAGCCTTTCTATGACCGCCCGATTCGATCTGCGCTGGCCTAGCCGCCGTGAGCCGCTTCGTCGGCGGTCATGTGGCATTTCTTATACTTTTGGCCGCTGCCGCACCAGCACGGATCGTTGCGGCCGATCTTGGGCCGATCGCGGCGGAAGGTCTCCGGTTTGGCGTGATCGCCGGCGCCTTCGGCCAAGCCCGCAAAGGCCTCGTCGTCGGCCAATTCGGCTGGGAGCGCGGCTTGGGCCGCCGCATGGGTGCGCTGCTGAGTCGCCGCCGCCGATTGCACAGGATCCACCGCGCCACCAGCGTTAGCTGCGGCCACCGCGATCGACTTGCGCGCGGCGTAAGCCTCTACTGCTGCAGAGGCTTTCTGCTGCATCCGCTCCGCGCGTTTCTGCAGCTGGGCGATCTTCTCCGGGGCCATTTGCGCCAGCTGGGCCTGCATCTGGGCCTGCATTTGCGCCTGGATCGCCTGCATGCGCGCCTGGGCGGCCTCTGGGCCCTCATGCTCCACCGCTTGATCGTGCAAGCTGGCGGTCTCGTGCTGCTCCTGCATCGCCTGGCGGGCCTTGGCGCGGCGCAGCTCAGCCTGCTTGCGCAGCTGCTCCACTTCCGCCGCCGATTTGACCTCGACCTGGAACATCTGCTCGACCAGCTGAATCTCAATGCGCTCGATCATCTGCTTGAACAGCTCATAGCCCTGCTTCTTGTAGATGAGCTTGGGGTCCTTTTGCGCGTAAGCCTCTAGATACACGCCTTCTTTGAGGCCGTCCATGATCCGCAGGTGCTCGCGCCAGTGGGTGTCGATGCCTCGCAGATACGCTTCGCGCTCGTAGTAGACCCACTGCTGCTCGGCCTGCTCCTTGGCCGCCGCTTCGCCCTCTGCGGACTCGTCGTGATCCATCGTGTGCAGAATCTGATCGACCAGCCGCTCGCGCCTCTCCGTGTACTCGCGCGCCAGGTGCTTCTCAATGCTGCGCTGAAGGGTCTCAAAATCGCGCGGCACGTCGGTCAGGTCGATGTCTTCCTTGAACAATGTGTCAAGCTCATCTTCCAGATCCTCTAGCTTCCAGTCGAGCGCGTTGGTCCCCTGGGGGCAGAAGCGGTCGATCAGCCGGAACACCACCTCGCTCAGCGCGCCCTGCACCAGGTCCGCGGTGGTCTGGGCCGACAACACTTTGCGCCGCAGGGCGTAGATCGCCTTGCGCTGCAGGTTCATCACGTCGTCGTATTCGAGCACGTTCTTGCGCGAGTCAAAGTGCTGACCTTCCAGGCGCTTCTGCGCGTCGCCGATGGCGTTGGTCACAGAGCTGGCGATGATCGGCTCGTCTTCCGGAATGCGCAGAAACTCCATGATCTTGCGCACGCGATCGCCGCCAAAGATGCGCATGAGGTCGTCGTCCAGAGACAGATAGAACTGCGACTCACCCGGATCGCCCTGACGGCCCGCGCGGCCGCGCAGCTGGTTGTCGATGCGCCGCGACTCATGGCGCTCCGTGCCCAGGATCAGCAACCCGCCGGCCGCCAAGACTTTTTGCTTCTCTTCTGCGCACTGCACCTTGAGGCGGGCGAGCGCTTCGACGTACTGGGGATCGTGCTCGTCAAAAGCCTCGTGGACGCGGCCGCCGCCAAAAACCTCTGAGCGGGCCAGCAATTCCGGATTGCCGCCGAGCAGAATGTCCGTACCGCGGCCGGCCATGTTGGTCGAAATGGTCACCGCGCCGAGCCGACCGGCCTGGGCGACGATATCGGCCTCGCGGGCGTGCTGCTTGGCGTTCAGAACGTTATGGGGAATGCCCACTTCCTTGAGCAAGTCGGCGAGGAATTCCGACTTTTCGACGGAGATGGTGCCCACCAGCACGGGCTGGCCCTTCTCATTGGCTTCCTTAATGTGTTCAATAACTTGCTTGAACTTGGCCCGCTCCGTCTTGTAGACCACGTCTTCGTGATCGACGCGCTGGATGTTGCGGTTGGTCGGGATCACCAGGCAGTCCAGCTTGTAGATGTTGCTGAACTCCTCCGCCTCCGTCTCCGCGGTGCCGGTCATGCCGCAAAGCTTCTCGTACATACGGAAATAGTTCTGAAAGGTCACCGTCGCCAGGGTCTGCGACTCCTCTTGGACCTTGACGCCTTCCTTGGCTTCAATCGCCTGGTGAATGCCGTCCGACCAGCGCCGACCGGGCATCTTGCGGCCCGTGTGCTCGTCAATGATGACGATTTTGCCCTCTTCGATCAGGTAATTGACCCCAAAGCGGAACAGCGTGTGGGCCTTGAGCGCCGCATGGATGTAGTGCACCCAGTGCATGTGCTCGGCGTCGTACAGGTTGCCGATCTTCAGCCGGGCCTCGACCTTATCGACACCCGATTCCGTCAGCGACACGGAATGGGCTTTCTCATCCGTGATGTAGTCCAGATCGCGCTTGAGGAAGGCCACGATGGCGTTGGCGCGGATGTACGGCTCGGTGGTGTCTTCGCCGCGGCCGGAGATGATGAGCGGCGTGCGCGCTTCGTCGATGAGGATCGAGTCCACTTCGTCGACGATCGCAAAGTGCAGCAGCTTGTCCGCCTTGGCGTCGTGGGCCGTGGACAGGTAGCGGTGGACGTACTCATCAAGAGAATACTTCATATTATCGCGAAGATAATCGAAGCCCAGCTCATTGTTCTGGCCGTAGGTGATGTCCGACATGTAGGCGCCGCGGCGCTTCCACTCGTCGACATTGGTGGTGACGACGCCGGTCGAGAGGCCCAAAAAGCCGTAGACCTTGCCCATCCACTCGCCGTCGCGTTGGGCGAGGTAATCGTTGACCGTGACGACGTGAACCCCTTTGCCGGTCAAGGCATTGAGGTACGCCGGCAGGGTCGCCACCAAGGTCTTGCCTTCGCCGGTGCGCATTTCCGAGATCGTGCCGCGGTGCAGCGCGATGCCGCCGATCATCTGCACGTCGTAGTGGCGCTGGCCCAGGGTGCGCCAAGCCGCTTCGCGGGTGACGGCAAACGCCTCTGGCAAAATGTCATCTAGGGTAGCGCCGCGAGAGAGTTTTTCCTTAAAGGTCCCGGTCATGGCGCGCAAGGCGTCATCGTCCATGGCCTTAAAGCGCGGCTCCAGGGCACCGATCTGCTCGACCACCGGGCGGATTTTCTTGAGTTCACGCTCGTTCTTAGTGCCGAACGCTTTGGCCAGGAGCTTTTGCCACATGGAGATTCCTAAAGGTAGTCGCAGACGGGGAGCCGCATTGCGGGACGCAATAGGGTAGGATCGGAGGCGCAGGTCCGCAAGGTGCTGGGGGCGCCACGGGCATTTGCCGGCGGGTGCGGATCCAATTCAGGGGTGCAGAAAATGACCCCTGAAAACCTGGCCCCGCGCCCTTGCCGAAGCCTCCCAGAAGTCAGTACCGTTACTAGTAAGGTCCCCCCAGAGCCGCGCCAAGGAATAGCCCATGCTCCACAACCGCTTGACCTCGACGCAGCTGGCCCGTGGGCCCAGGGCTTTGCCCACCGCGGCCTTTGCCCTGCGCCGACGCCCCGCGCTGGGGCTCGTACTGAGCGGCCTGGTCGCGACCTTGCTCGGCGGCTGCGAGCTGTTGGGGATCGGCGACGAGGCCCCCAAGAAAGACACCGCTGTGGTCGATCCGTGCGATCTGGAGCCGTATCTGGAGGGCTGCCCGTGCTTTGACGACCCGACTCAGGACTTCTGCCCCGACCCGTGTTCGCTGGAGCCCCCGGCGGCGCAATGTGTCGATGGCCTGGGCGGCGATGCGCTGCAAGACGCCGCAGATACAGCGGATACTGCAAGTGACGCCAAGCCGGACGCCAAGCCCGATGTCAAGCCCGACACCAAGGACACCGGCGGCCAAGACGGCGATCTGGGCCCAGAGGTGTCGATCGACGCAGAAGATAGCGCGGATCTAGACGATGCCACCGAGCCGGATCAGGCCGAGAGCGACGTAGACGAAGACGCCGACGTCAACGACGCACTGGCCGACCTTGGCGACGGCGGCGGCGGCGCGGACAGTTTTGACGCCAGCGCCGACTTGGGCCCCACGCCGCTGCCCGATTCGTGGATCCTGAGCGATGGCGCGGTGATCGCCGTGCCTCCAGAGGCGCAGTGGGACACCTGGCAGGGCGACGGCAGCGACACCGGCAAGAACGGCGGCGCGCTCTACTTGCCGGATGGCCTGGTGATCCCGGTGGCCGGCCCCGGCGACAGCTGCCAGAGCGACGGCGAATGCGTGGGACCGCCCAAGAACTGCCAGGCGTTGGTCTGCCTATCCGCCAAGGCCGGCGGAGCAAAAACCTGCCAGTATGCGCCGTTGCAGGAGGGCCTGCCGTGCAGCGACGGCAACGCCTGCAGCGAAGGCGACAGCTGCCAGGCCGGCGAGTGCAAGGGCTGGGCCAAGATCTGTGCAGACAAGGACTCCAACCTCTGCACCATCAGCAGCTGCGACCCCAGCAAAGGCTGCGTGGTGACCAACGCGGCCAACGACACGCCGTGCAACGACGGCAACAGCTGCACCGACGCGGACAGCTGCTTTTACGGCAAGTGCAAGCCGGGCTCGGTCAACAAGTGCGAGTGCACCAAGACCTCCGATTGCCTGGCCTTTGACGACGGCAACCTGTGCAACGGCGAGGTCAAGTGCATCGCCGGCACCTGCATGACGGACAGCAACAGCCTGCAATGGTTTGACAAAGTCGCCAACCTGCTCTGCGATCCCAGCGGCGACAAGCCGTGCCTGACCAACCTCTGCAACCCCAAGAATGGCCAGTGCCAAATGACCCCCAGCCCCGCAGCGAGCGCTTGCAGCGACGGCGACGCATGCACTTTGGGCGACGGCTGCCAGGGCGGCCAGTGCTTGCCCGGCGGTGGCCCGCGCAGCTGTGACGACAACAATCTATGCACGACAGATAGTTGCGACGCCAAGAAGGGTTGCCTGCACAAACCGGCGACCTACTTGTGCGACGACGGCGATCCCTGCACCAGCGGCGATCTGTGCAGCGGCGGGCAATGCAAAGGCGAGCCCCTGAGCAGCTGCAGCTGCGCGAGCGATGGCGACTGCGCCGGCAAGAACGATGCCAACTTGTGCAACGGCCAGCTCAAATGCGTCCAGGGCAGTTGCCGAATTGACCCCGCCACGGTGGTGGTCTGCGCCGACAGCGGGCCTTGCGCCAGCACAAGCTGTGAGGCATCCACGGGCAAGTGCAGCAAAACCAATGTTCAAGCTGGCCTACCGTGCCAAGATGGCAGCGCCTGCACCCAGGCGGACCAGTGCGACGGCCAGGGCGCCTGCAAGGGCAAGATCGCCACGGTGTGTGACGACGGCAACCCGTGCACGGCCGACGCTTGCTCCGCGATCAACGGCTGTGTCAGCGCGATCACCAGTTCCCCCTGCGACGACGGCGACACTTGCAGCGGTCCAGACGTCTGCGCAAACGGCCAGTGCCAGCCCGGGGCCAATGTGTGCGCCTGCAGCAAGGACGACGACTGCGCCAAGGTGGCCGGGCTCGACAAGTGCAAGGGCCTGTGGACCTGCGACACGGCCAACGGCAGCTGCGAGTACGACCCTTCCAAGGTGGTCAAGTGCAGTGGCGATGGCAAAAATCCATGCGTGATCAATGCTTGCGAGCCCAGCACCGGCCAGTGCGCCAGCAACAGCTTGGCCAAAGACACCCCGTGCGACGACGGCTTGTACTGCACGGTGCTGGACCGCTGCGGGCCGGGCGGCTGCTCAGGCGACGCCAACCCCTGCAGCGACGGCTTGGCCTGCACCGCGGACAGCTGCAAAGAGGACGCGCCGACCACCGCCGAGGCGTGCAGCCACGACGCCGCCATCCTTGAGAAATTGCCGTGCAATGACGGCTCGCTCTGCACCAGCGGCGACGCGTGTACCAGCGGCTACTGTGTGGGCAAGCCGGGGAGCTGCGATGACAAGAACCCGTGCACCGTGGACGCCTGCGACATGCTCTTGGGCTGCACGTACCTGGCGGCTGAAAAGGCCACGGCGTGCAGCGACGGCAATGCGTGCAGCGGCGACCCCGCCAAGGGCTCAACTTTTGTGCAGGACGGCTGCGACGGCTTTGGCAAGTGCGCCCCCGGCGAGGCCAAAGTGTGCGGCTCCGACAATCCCTGCGTAGAAATTCCGTGCAATCCCACAGCTGTAGACGTTCAGCCGGGCATCCCTTTGGGCTGCGAGCAAAAGAAGCTGCTCGACGGCAAGAGCTGCGACGACGGCAACGCCTGTACCAACAATGACTTGTGCCAGGTCGGCCTGTGCGCTCCGGGCACGGAGACCTCCTGCGACGACGGCAACAGCTGCACCACCGACGACTGTGAGGCCAAAAGCGGCTGTAACCACGCCAATTCGACGGCGCCGTGCAGCGATCAAGACCCGTGCACAGACAAGGACGCGTGCGGCGGCGGCACTTGCAAGGGCGTTCCCGCGACCTGTGACGACGAAAACGTCTGCACGGCGGATAGTTGCGACCCTAAGGCCGGGCTGGTGGACGGCTGCGTGCACAAGCCAGCCCAGGGCGATTGCGGCAATTTCGCCGCCTGCTCAACCGCAGAGGTGCCGCAATGCGCCTTTAAGGCCGGGCACTTGGTCATCAGCGAGGTCTACGTGGGCGTGCCGGGCGACCCGAGCGATGACTGGGTGGAGATCCACAATCCGACCAACCAGTTTGCCAAGCTCGATGAGCTGCAGCTGGAGGCGAGGCCGGTCGACGCCGACGCCAAGGTGGCGTGGAAAGTGTTGGCCAAAGGCAAGTCCGGGGTGCTGCTGGCGCCCAAGGGCTATGCGCTGTTTGCCGCAAGCGCGGTGCTGCAAGGCGGCGTGGTGGCGGACACGGTGGCGGCCGAGCTGAACTTGGCTCTTCCGCTGATCAATCCGCCGGGGACCGCCGACTGCTTTGTCGACAGCCTGCGCCACCTGCAGCTGCGCCTGCGCGATCCGCTGCACCAGCTGGAGCACGACCGCATCGCCTGGGATGACGGCCAGGCCCAGGTGCTGCCTAAGGAATTGCAGCCTGTGGACGCGAGCACTGAGGCGTGGCCGGCGTTCACCTCGATCGAGCGCAAGGCCAGCGGATCGTCCGACGTCAACTCCATGTACCCCCACAAAGCCGAGTGGTTGGCGGGCAACGCAGAGGACAGCGGCGTGGACAGCGACGACTTCTTGGTGCGGTGGTGGCCGGAGCCGCAGTCGCAAGCCAGTGGCAAATTTGAGCCGGCGTGTGGCGGACTTTGCCCCCTGACCAAGATCTGCAACTTTAAGGTAGGTGCTGATACCTGCGTAGATGATAGTGAATGCAAGTCCTTTGGTGCCAGCGCGGCGGCCGCGTGTGGGCCTGGCAAAGTCTGCGGCGCCGGCCTCTCTCAGTGCCTGGCCGATCCCCAGGGAACTGTGGTGATCAGCGAGGTTTTCTTTGGCGACTCGGGCGAGCAATTCGTCGAACTGTACAACGCCTCGGCCAAGACCATCAGCGTGGGTGGATGGAAGCTGCAGCGAAAAAACCCAGAGAACGAGCAGTACTTGCCGTGGATCAACACCTTGGTGACGCTGCCCGCGGGCACGGTGCTGCCGGCCAAGCGCTATCTGCTCATTGGCACGCAGCAGTGGGCCCGCACCCATGGCCAGACCGACGTGGTCGTGCCGGTCGCCATGGTGGAACAAGGCGGCGGGGCGCTGCGGCTGTGGGACCCGGCGAGCGACGCGGAAGTCGATCTGCTGGGATGGGGCAACGCCAAGGCTTTCTCCAACGCCTCGACCGGCGGCATCTACAAAGCCGCGCCGGCGCCCAAGCTGGGGCAGTCGCTGGAGCGCAAGGCCAAGTCCGGCTCCACCAGCGGCAGCATGAGCCCCGGCGGCGGCGACGACTTGCAGGGCAACAGCGCGGATACCTCTAATGACAGTGCGGACTTTGTGATCAACGACCCGTCGCCCCAGACGTTTGGCGCGGCGGTGTTTGAGCCCGCGTGCGGCGGCAGCTGTGCGGCCGGCTTGGTGTGCAACTACCTGATCGGCGGCGGCCAAGCCTGTGTCGACCCGCTGTGCGGTGTGCCGTGCGACCTTGGGCTGGGCTGCAACCCGGTCAGCGGGGTGTGCGATCTGCGGCTGCTCGTGGCAGAGGTCGCCACGGACGGTCTGCAGGCCAAAGACCAGAACGGCGTGGCGATGTCGCCGGCCAACAACGAGTATGTCGTGCTGTATAATCCGTCGCCTAGCTCGATCATGCTGAGCAAGGTGGAGACGATCGGCGGCATCAAGACCACCACAGACGCGCTGATTCTGCAGGCCCAGGCCCTGGCGAGCACGAGCTGGGGCAAGCTAACGGACAATGATCTCAAGAAATTGCCCCTGAGCGGCAGTGTCGCCCCCTATTCCTTCTACCTGGTGGCCCCGCCGTCCTATGACGCCTCCTTGCCCCTGCCCGATTACCTCAGCGCGACGCCCTTTGGCCTGGACGGCAACACCGGCGCCGTGCGCATCGCCCGCCTCAACGGCACTTACCCTTGGGGCAGCGGCGAGCTCGACCGCGTGGCGTGGGGTGCGGCCAAGGCCAAGGACGGCGAGGGCAAAACCGCTGTAGAACCACAGGTCTCCAAGACTTGCGCCACGGGACAGGGCGGAGCACTGCGGCGTTTGGCCCAAGTTGGCGGCGCCGCACAGGTGGCCGATCCGTTCAGCGGCGCGTTCTATGCGGGCGCAAGTCGCGATACCAATGACAACGGCGCCGACTGGGTGCGGGTGGCCCAGCGGCGGCCCCGTTCGCAAAAGTGCAGCCAGCCAGAGGATATCGGCGCAAACAAGCCGTTCTGTGCGGGTTATCCCTTGGCGCAGCGGCCTTAGGCGATCGGCGGAAGTAGATTTCCGCTTGTCGCTATGCTTGCTGGGTCGGTCTGGCGGTTGGCGTTGAAGCGGCGGCGGATGCCCGCTACTCTGAGTGGGCTGTACGTCGCGCGGGGAGCGGCGCGTTCTGTTCTTGGTCGATTGGGGGAGTCATCATGAATTTCAAGGGTATGGCCCAGGGCGCAAGCCGAACTCGCTGGGCGGGGACTCCCAGGGCAATTGGCCTCGCAGCGGCGCTGACCCTGCTGGGACTCGCAGGCGCTTGCTCCACCCCTTCGGGCGGCGGAGGCGGCGGCTACTGGGATCCCGATGCGATTTGGGACAGTTACGTCGGCGACTTGGCGCCAAGCGATTTGACCACCGGCGACCTGCAGGCGGCGGACCAGCTGGCCGGCGACAGCGCCATTGGCGACGGCAGCCCAGGCAGCGACACGGCAGCGGGTGACACGGCCAGCGCCGACAGCGGCTGCAGCAAGCCCGCCGATTGCGACGACGGCGAGCCCTGCACCACCGACAGCTGCAGCGCCGGCAAGTGCAGCCACAGCCCCGTGGCGGGTTGCGTCAAGTCGGCGACGCCCTGCGATGCAAAAAACCCTTGCAGCAGCGGCGTTTGCGACAGCCTGTCCCGCAGCTGCGTGGCGTGCCTCCAGGGCAGCGACTGCGGCGGCGGCAAGACCTGCGTGGCCAAGCAGTGCGTGGCGGCGCCTCTGTGCAAGTCCGATGTGGAGTGCAAGGCGACCAAACAGGTGTGCGACAAGGGCCTGGGAGCGTGCGTCGACTGCACCGTGCCGGGCGACTGCGGCGGCGGCTTTGCCTGCGTCCAGAACAAGTGCTTTGCCGCAAAACCCTGTGCCAGTAGCAAGGATTGCGACAAGGTGTGCGATCTAGACCTGGGCTACTGCGTCGAATGCCTGAGCGCCGACGACTGCCCGATTGGCCAGATGTGCAGCGGCGCCCGGCAGTGCAAACCGGTGGTCTGCAGCAACAACGGCTGCGGTTCCGGGCAGAGCTTTTTTGTGTGCTCGCCGGGCGGCGCGGGCTATCAGGCGGGGGTGAATTGCGACGACACCAACGCGTGCACGGACAACAGCTGCTCGCCAGAGAAGGGCTGCGTCACCAAGTACAACGTCAAGGCCTGCAGCGACGGCGACGCGTGCACCACGGGCGATGCGTGCGGTGCGGGGCTGTGCAGCGGCAGCTCCATCAATTGCAACGACAATAATCCCTGCACCAGCGACACCTGTAGCGCCAAAAGCGGCTGCGTGTACAGCGCGCTCAGCGGCAGCTGCGACGACGGCAACCCTTGCACGGAAGGCGATTTCTGTTCGGCCAAGGCGTGCAAGGGCAGCCCCAAGAGCTGCGACGACGGCAACCCATGCACCGCCGATACCTGCAACGGCCAGATCGGCTGCAGCAACACGCCCAACAACGCGCCGTGCAACGACAATAACCAGTGCACCCAGAGCGATGCGTGCGGCGGCGGCAGCTGTCAGGGCGCGCCGATCAAGTGCGACGACGGCAACCCTTGCACCACCGACAGCTGCGACCCGTTTAGCGGCTGCGTTTCCAGCAATAACAGCAGCTTGTGCGACGACGGCAACGCTTGCACCGTGGGCGACAGCTGCGCGTTTGGCTTCTGCAACCCCGGCACGGCCAAGAATTGCAGCGACGGCAACCCGTGCACCAATGACAGCTGCAGCGGCGGCACCTGCAAGTACGCGCCCAATTCGGTGGGGTGCAATGACAATAACCCTTGTACGACTGGGGATTTCTGCAGCAACAGCTCTTGCCAGGCCGGCACCGGTGCGGCCAACTGCGACGACGGCAACAGCTGCACCGATGACAGCTGCGTAGCCAACGTGGGCTGCAAAAACGCAGCGAATGCAGCGACATGTAACGATTCAAATGCGTGCACCAGCGCGGATACCTGTGCCGGCGGCAGCTGCAAGGGCGGCGCGGCGGTCGTGTGCGATGACAAGGATGGCTGCACCGCCGATACCTGCGCGCCCAGCAGCGGCTGTAAGGCGGCCGCCGACACGGCCAAGTGCGACGACAAAAACCTTTGCACGACGGACAGTTGCTCCTCACCCGACGGCACATGCGGCCACGTTGCCCTGGCCGGCTGCTGCACCGCGACCGCCGATTGCGACGACAAAGACCCTTGCACGGACGACTTCTGCGCCGGCAACAGCTGTGTCCACAAGAACAACGGCTCGTGCTGCAAAGGCGATGGCGACTGCAGCGACGGCAGCTTGTGCACGGGCGATACCTGCGTCGATGGCAAGTGCAAGTTCAGCACTTTGCCGTCGCCCGCCACGCCCACCTATGAAGTCGATTGGGAGAATCCGGGCGACTACGAGGGCTGGGTGGCCAATCCGGCGATCTCTGGCTTGGGCTGGAGCCAGGCGAGCGGGCTGGGCGCGTCCAGCGGCGCTGGGGCCCTCAAGTTTGGCCTGACCGCGGGCGGTTCCTTCGCCGCCATCACCGGCGCGGTGAGCTCAGAGGTCTTGGGCCCCAAGTTCAAGGTCCCGCTGGGCGGCGGCACGGTGATGACCTTTGCCTGGAAGCAGATGTTCACGGGGGTCAGCTTGTCGACCTACCCGCCCATCAAGGTGGAGATCTTGGCCGGAACGAAGATCTGGACCGCCTACACCGGCTACTACACGACCAGCACGGCGTTTACCCCCGTCACCGTAGACCTGAGGCCCTTTGGCGGCCAGGACGTGCAAGTGCGCCTCAAGGGCACCGTCTACGGCAACACCACCACCAAGGCCGCGGGGACCGGCGTCTTGCTGGACGCGCTCAAGGTCCAGTGGAGCTGCGACGGCGCCAAGGCCTGCACCGCAGACTCCAGTTGCGCCAATACCGTGGGCTGTTCGGAAGGCCTCTGCGTCGCCGGCAAGTGTTCCTATAGTTACAAGTGCTGTGCGGCAGCGGCGGACTGCAACGACGGCATTTCCTGCACCACCGACGCCTGCGCCACGGACAAGTGCCAGCACACCAAAGCCGCAGGCTGCTGCACCTCAGACGCAGGCTGCAGCGACGGCTTGACCTGCACCATGGACAGCTGCGGTGCGGATAACAAGTGCAAATTCCTATCGATTGCCGACTGCTGCACCGCCGACAGCCAGTGCAACGACGGCAGCGCCTGCACGATCGACAGCTGCAAGGCCGGCAAGTGCGTGTACACCGACACCTGCTGCAAATCGGACGCCGAATGCAACGACAACGACGACAAGTGCACGACCGACAAATGCGTTGCCGGCAAGTGCACTTATGCGTCCACGGGTCAGCCGGGCTGCTGCCTGCCAGAGCTGTACAAAGAGAGCTTTGACGGCACGGGGTTGACCGGCTGGACCTTGACCAACACCTCTGGGGCGACCAAGGGCTGGCAATTGTGGAAGACGCCCAGCGTCGCCGCCAAGAGCGCCCCCGCGGTGCTGTATTACGGCGACCCTTTGGTGAAGAACTTTGACTTTGGCGGGGTGGCCAGCAGCGGCACGGCGACTTCTGCAACCGTGACGGTGCCCGCGGCCAGCGCCAAGCCGATGCTCAAATTCTGGGTCTACAAGGACTCGGAGATGGGCGGCGGCAGCTACGATCGCCTGGACCTGTATGTCGTGAAAGCGGGCGTGCAGAGCGTGTTGCTGACCGAGGGGTCCTCGACCTATACCGCCCAAGCGTGGAAGGAGATCTCCGTCGACATGAGCGCCTTTGCCGGACAGACCCTGCAGATTCGCTTCTCCTTTGCCACGGGCGACTCGGTCGGCAATGGCGGTCTTGGCGTGCTGATCGACGACGTGCGCCTGACCCAGACCTGCCTGTAAGCGCTCCACGGCACTTGGCGTTTTTTCACAGAGGCGAAGGCGACAGCAGCGACCGGTGAGGCTAGACTGGGCCGAGCGGCCTGCGCCGCGCTGTCGTGACCATGACGGACAACCCCTTGCTGCTTCAACGGATCTGCGCAATTCGCCTGCACATCGGGTTCACCGCCGGGGCTGTGGCGCTTTTGACGAGCGCGGCTCCGGTCCTGGCCCAAGCAGACGGCCCTTGGAGCCCTGAGAAAGCCTGGAGTGAGGCGCAGCGCCTGAGCCCACAGCTGCGCGCCGCAGACGCCACCGCAGACGCCGCCAAGGCCCGCATCGACATCGCCCGCATCCCGCAGATTCCAACCGCGGCGATCGAAGCGACCCACAGCGAATCCACGGCCAACTTTGTCGCGCGTCCGGGGTCGGTGCCCAAGAGCTTTAACTCGACTGGCTCGACCTTCTCTCTGGAACCCTTTGGATTTTGGCAGGCTGGGGCGAGCAGTCGCTGGACTTTTGCCGATTTTGGCCGCACCAGCGCGTCCGTGAGCGCCGCCGACCACGCCGCCCAGGCCGCCGGGGCCGATGCCCGCAGCATCCGCAGGCAAGTGTGGCTCACCGTGATGAGCGCCTATCAGCTTGTGTTGACTGCAGAAGCCGGCGTGGTGACCGCCAAGGAGACCCGCGACCAGTCGGCCCAGCGCCGCGAGCTCGCCAAAAGCCGGGTCGAGGCTCGCGTCCGGCCGCCATTGGATCTGGCGCGGGCTGAGAGCGACCTAGCCTCTGCCGAAGTGGCTGTTTTGCGCGGTGAAGAGCAGGTGAGGGCGGCGAGAATTGCCCTGGCCGTGGCCATTGGCCTGACCCAAGCCGTCGCCGGACCGCTGGCGCCGTTGAGCCTGGCGGACACAGAACTCAGCGACGAGCGTCTGCAATCGGCCGAGGCCTTGGACAAATGGACCGACAGCGCCGCCGCCGAGAGGCCGGAGATCGCCGCCCTGGCCCAGCGCCATCAGGCCGCCCTGGCCGAGCTGGCTGCGGTGCAGAAGACCGCGAATCCAAGCCTTTATCTTGGAGCCTCTGCCACCTTGGCCGGCACGCAATTGGCGGCGATGGCTTTTAACCTGGGGCTCACGGCCGGCGTGACCTGGCCTATCTCCGGGATGTGGCTGGCGAGCCCGCAGATCGCCGAAGTGCGCGCGCGGATCCGCGCCTTGGACGGCCAGGAACAGGGCTTGCGCCTGAATGTGCGCGGTGAGCTGGACGCCGCGCGGACGGCCATTGCCCAGGCGCGCAAACGCCGCCCTGCCCTCGCGACCCTGCAGCAGTTTGCCAATCAGGCCTATGACCAGGCCAAGGTCCGCTACGCCGCCGGCGCTTCGACCATGACGGAAGTGATCGACGCCGCTTCAGCGGTCAGCCAAGCGCGCCTACAGCTGCTTCAGGCCGACTTGGATGAAGCCCTTGGCGTAGCGCGCTGGCGGGCGGCGATGGGCAGACTGCCGGAGTAGCTCCGCAACCAGGGCTCAGAAGTCCGCAGAAAGCTTAAACGATCCGCTGCGACCCGGCACCACCACTT
The DNA here is from genome assembly GCA_044347905.1 of Myxococcota bacterium. Taxonomy (GTDB): domain Bacteria; phylum Myxococcota_A; class UBA9042; order UBA9042; family UBA9042; genus SXRM01. The sequence goes on along the minus strand of JBIKTV010000016.1, from coordinate 4,119 downwards.
CAACGGCAAGCACGCGGCCCGCGCCCACGATGTACTGGTCCTGCTCGGCAAACTTGGCCCGCAGCTGGACTTGGCACTGGTGCTCGCAAGCCGCCGGGGCTTTGTCAGTAAAGAGGGCCACGGCAAACCAGCCGGGCAGTGTGGCCGTGAGCAAGGCTTCGCTTGGCTGAAGGTCCAATTGCAGCGGATGCACCCGGGGCGTCTCATCGTCGCCCGCAACCGGGTCAATTGCAAAGGCCGCAAGACCTTTATCCGTTGGCAGAATCACCAGTTGGGTACCCTGAAAACTCCAGTGGCCCACCAGCCAATCGGCCGACCTGAGCTTGGGCATCACGCCGCGAATCTTGAGATCGGCGTTGGCGCCGGCGGGCAATTCATAGCGGATTTCAGCACTTGATTTCTTGGGCACCAGCATTCGCTCGTCGCGTCCGGTGCCGACGTCAAAAATCACTGTCAGGTCGCGCGGGCTGCTATTGCGCAATTCGACCTTGATGGGCGTGGTCTTGTCCGAGCTGCCGCGTTCGGCGCCGCTGACCCGACCGCTGATCGCCGCTCCGTCTTCGGCCCTCTTGCGCAATACTTCATCGATCGCCTGCAGTTGCACGTCCACCAGCCGCGAGCCGGGGTGCTGACTCCACACCTTGGCGATCGCCTCCAGATTGGCCTCCTGCTCTAGCGCGCGTTTGTCGAGGGCCATCTCGCGGCGCACGGGCCGCACCAGCCCCAAGCGCGGCACGCTGACCGCCGTGTCGCAGCCGTAGCGGTACTGCAGCACCAAGCCCACTTTGCTGCGCAACGGCGAGCTCTGCGGAGCACACGGCCCCTTCCACACGCCGCTTGCGGTACCCCCGGCCTCCAGCAGCCTCGCCACCCGGGTCGCACCCGCCCGCAGATCGACAAGCACTGGCTGCTTGGTCGGATTCTTGAGCGTCCAGGCCACGGAGACTTCGCGGGGCAGCATGTGGCGGGCCATCGTCGCCGAGGCCTCCTCCAGATCGCGCTTTACCTGCGCGGCATCCACCGACGCGGAAAATTCCACCTCCTCATCAGATACCTGCGGCTGATCCGTGGTCAGCCACGCCTGGGGCCGTGCGCGCGCAGCCTTTTGGAGCCGGGCAAACGCCTTGTCGGCCTCCGCGCCATCGGGCACCTGGGCCAGGTAATCGAGCCACGCCGCCTCACCGCCGTCCTTGGCGGCACTCTCAAACTTGGCCGGCCAATCGGCCGCAGCCGCCTTGCCCTTGTCCTTGTCCTTGTCTTTCTTTCGCGCCGCCTCTTGGGCGCGTTCCTCCGCATGCTGGCGCGCTTCCTCGTCTTTCTTCGCCTCGGCAGCCTTCTTCGCTTCTGCCTCTTTCTTGGCTTCGGTGTCTTTCTTGGCGTCCGCGTCTTTCTTGGCTTCAGCGTCCTTCTTAGCGTCCGCGTCTTTCTTGGCTTCAGCGTCCTTCTTAGCGTCCGCGTCTTTCTTGGCTTCGGCGTCCTTCTTAGCGTCCGCGTCTTTCTTGGCTTCAGCGTCCTTCTTGGCCTCCGCGTCTTTCTTGGCTTCAGCGTCTTTCTTGGCGTCTGCGTCCTTCTTGGCCTCCGCGTCTTTCTTGGCTTCAGCGTCCTTCTTGGCCTCCGCGGCTCTCTTCGCCTCCGCCTCTTTCTTGGCCTCCGCTTCTTTCTTCGCGTCCGCCTCTTTCTTGGCCTTGGCTTCCGCCTCTTTCTTGGCCTTCGCCTCGGCTTCCTTCTTGACGTCCGCGTCCTTCTTGGCTGAAATCTTTCCCGTCGCTTCAGCGAGCTTGCGAGCCTTTTCTTCAGCCGATTTGCGGGCTTTCTCTAGCTCTGCCTCCTTCTTGCGCCGCTCTTGGTCTGCGGCCTCCGCCTGCTTGCGCGCCTTGGCCGCTTCCGACTCCAGACGCTTTTGTTCGCGCTCGGCCTCTTCAACCTCTTTGCGCACTTTGTCCGCCTCGGCTTCCTTCTTTTTGCGCTCTTTTTCGTCCGCTTCGGCAGCGGCGCGGGCGGCTTTCTCCTTCTCTGCCGCGGATGCCCGCTCGGCGCGGTCTTTTTCTGCTGCCGAGGCGCGCTCAGACTCGCGGCGGACCCGTTCAGCTTCTGCGGCGCGGGCTTTTTCCGACTTGGCGGCATTGGCCGCGTCTACGGCGTCATCGGCCCGCGGCGTGCGCACGCACTTGCCCACCCACTGAAAGTCGCGGCCATCGCCTTCGCCGGGCACGCCTTTGCGGCTGGGATTGTCGACGCGTTCTTCCCGCACCTCCGCCACCGCATCGCAGCCGTAGCGCGCCGCCGAGTCGAGCAACTGCTCCTCTGCCGGGCCCTGAGGCGTGCTTTGGCGGGTGGTCCGCAAGCGCAATTCCCCAAGCACAACCGTAGGCTGCGGCAGGTCCGCCACCTTGCCCGCCATGGCAATCGCCGCGCCCGAGGGCAGCGCGCCGTAGCGCCCCGTGCCCAGCGCCCGGTCAAATTGCACCGTCGAACCGCAGCCGCTGGCCAGGAGGGCCACCAAGCCCGCATAGGCCCAGGGCAGTTGCCAGGAGGAGCGATGGTCTTGGCGGGTCTGCATGGCGGTGTCTCCGGTGGAGCGCGGATCGCCCCATCGCGCCGCAGCATAGCGAAGAAAGGCCCGGCTGCGAATTGGCGAATGCCTCTGGCGGTGAGGATGCCGTTCAGGGGTCTGCGCTCTGCGCGGCCGTCACCGTCACCCGCGGAGGCGCTCGACCTTGGACACGCCCCGCAACCGCGACAAGTCGGCGATCACTTTGTTGAGCTGGCGCACGTCCACCACATGGACCACAAAATCGTTGATCGCCCTGCGTCCATCGATCACCCGACAATTCGCCGACTGGATGTCGATGCCGCTCTCCGCGAACTTCTGCGACATGGCCGCCAGCAAACCCGCGGCATTCTCCGTGTATACGCGGATCGTGGCCATGGCGGTGTTGCCGTTTTGGTTGTTCCAATCGCACTCAATGCGCCGCAGCGGGTCGGCGTCCAGCACTTTGGAGCAGCCGCGCTGGTGCACGGTAATGCCGCGGCCGCGCGTCACCACGCCGATCACCTGATCGCCCGGCACCGGCGCGCAGCACTTGCCAAACCGCACCATGACGTCGTCTTCACCCCCCACGATGATCGACGCCGCCTCCTTTTTGGGCTTGCGTTTGCGCTTTGCGTCCTCCACCACCGGCTTGGGCTCGGCCGGCGTGGCGTCCGGGAACAGCTGCTTGACGACCTTTTCCGGCTCGACCTTGCCAAAGCCCACAGCGACGGCCAGATCGTCCCACAGCGACACGCCAAACCAGGCGAGCACCTCGGGCATCCGCTCGTGTTCCTGGGCGCGGTGCAAGCTGCACTTGACGCGGCGAAAGGCCTTTTCCAGCACGTCTGTGCCGACTTCCAGGGCACGAGTCCGCTGCTCCGCGTGGACAAAAGCGCGGATCTTGTTCTTGGCCCGCGCGGTCGAGACAAATTCGAGCCAGTCCTGGTTGGGCTTGGCGTCCGCCCGCGTCAAAATGTCGACGATATTGCCGTTGCGCAGGGGATAGCGCAGCGGCACCATCACCCCATCGACCTTGGCGCCGACGCAGCGATCGCCCACTTTGGTGTGAATTGCATAGGCAAAATCCACAGGCGTCGCCCCGCGCGGCAGCACCTTGACGTCGCCCTTGGGGGTAAAGGTGTAGACCTCGTCGTTGAACAGGTCGACCTTCATCGTGTCCAGAAACTCGTCAGAATCCTTAACGCCCGTGTGCCATTCCAGCAGCTGCTTGAGCCAGGTAAAGCGCTCCTCATCGCGCAGAGAAATCGACTCGCCGCGCTCTTTGTAGCGCCAGTGGGCCGACACGCCTTCTTCAGCGAGCCGATGCATTTCTTGAGTGCGAATCTGCACTTCAATGCGTTCCGTGTGCGGACCAATCACCGACGTGTGCAGCGACTGATAGCGATTGGCCTTGGGCAGCGCGATGTAGTCCTTAAACCGCCCGGGAATCGGCTTGTAGCGCGAGTGCACGGCGCCCAGAGCCTGGTAGCACTCCTTGACGTCATCGACCAGCACGCGAAACCCCTGAACATCATAGATCTGTTCGTACGGGATCTTGCCGTTCTCCATCTTGCGCCAGATGCCAA
>JBIKTV010000658.1:0-2922 GCA_044347905.1 Myxococcota bacterium | reverse complement strand
TCGAAAGCCGCGCCGCCTACCGTGTTCAAGCCGGCGCCGTGGCCAAGGGCAGCCACTTTGTTGCCATCCCTCACGACTCGCCGTCTAGCCCCGCCACAACAAAGGCCGCAGTGGTATGCCCATGAGGGTCAGTACCTGGGCAAGCGCTCGCGGAATCGGTTGGGTCTTGTCGACCGCTTTAGTGGACGCTAGGCTGATGGGCGAGCGGCGCGCTGCAGCGCTGTTGGGCTTGTGATGTGTGGAGATACTTGATATTAGTCGCTTTCTGGGCATGGTCATCCGCATGTGCTGGGGCGACCACCCGCCACCGCACTTTCACGTGGAGTGCGGTTCTGACCAGGCCGTGATCCGATTTGACACGTTGGAGCTGACCAAAGGCGCATTGCCGCGGCGGGTCCATGCCCTTGTTGTGGAGTGGGCGATGCTCCACCGCGCCGAACTGCGCGAGAACTGGCAGCGCGCCGAACGCGGCGAGGCCTTGGAACCCATCGCACCCCTGGAGTAGACGTGGAACGCTTGATTCATCTGCATGTCCCAGCGCCGTTTGTACTCTATGTCCGGTTTGACGATGGCGTTGAAGGAGAGGTCGACCTGAGCACCCGCCTGAACGGGCCGATGTTTCAGCCCCTGCGCGACCCCGGATACTTTGCTCGGGTCGTCTTGTCTGACTACGGGGCGCCGCTGTGGCCCAACGGTCTTGACCTTGCTCCAGACGCCCTACACCAGCGCCTTGTTGAAGCTAGGGCCGCTGCATAGCGTGCCGAAATTGAGACGGAGGTGACACCAGGTCCTCTAATGTCGGATTATCGTGAGGATCTTCTCGCGTCCGCCAGCAATCCGATTGCGCGCCTCCAAAGCCGACATTGCCGCTACGGCCCGCAGCGTTGCGGCAGGCCCATGGGTATCAGGCTACCAGTGAGCTTGGCCAGGGATAGCGCCATCGTCCCGATGCCCACGCGGGCCCGGTCTGGCCGTCTGCGGAGGCAGACGGCGTCATCATAGCCCGCTGCTTCAGCAGCCGGGTTGAAAACCATTTGAAAGAACGATTCATTACCGCACGGGGACGGTCGGACTCCACAGTTCAAATGTAAACATCCTCTTAGCCGAGACCGAGCGACTTCTAGAAATTTGACGCGTCTACCCTACCGCAAGCCCCGCTTCCGTCAGCTCTTGCCACGCCCGCTCATGGTGGTTCCGCAGTACGGGGGCAAGCTCATGGCACCCCTGCGCGACCTGGCTCCGCACCGCGACAGGCAGGGCCGCCGCGGCAGCAACAACGGCGCCTGGGTGAAGCTCAGCCAACGCTGCGAGCAGAACTGCAGCTTGGTCCAAGTCCTTCTGCGACTTGGCACTGCGACCGGTCCGCAGTCGCGACACCAGCACCTTGTGCAACGCCAGCCTTTCCGGAAGCGGTACGCGCACTTGGCAGCTGCCCTCGCGCGCCAGCACCGCCGCCAACTGGGTGTCGCCCAACAAGTAGCGCAGCCACGGCAGGGCCGTTGCATGGGCGCCGAGCTCCGGCACTGCCGCCACGCCCAGCTCTTGGCCCACCGCAGGCACCAACAGGTCGACCTGAAATTGGCTGCGCCCTAATTGCTTGAAAGAAGTGGGGGGATCGTCGTGGCGAAACCCGGGAACCTCAACGAATTCAATGCCAGAGGTGCGCAGCAGGCTAAGAAAGTCCATCGAGAGCGGCTCGGCAAGAGCCAGAGGCTGGCGGCGCGCCAGGTCAATGTCTTCCGTCGCATAGCCCGCACTGCGAATTCCCAGCTGGTTCAGCAAGATTCCGTACGCGTGCGAGCCCACCAGCACGGCCCCAGCGCGGAACAGACCCGCGTTGCTCAAGGTGGCCAAGGTCACGTACGTTTTGGCATCGACAAGCTGAAAGCCCTCGCGACCAAGCAGGCGCAGGTCCGCCGTCAGCGCTTTGAGCTCAGCCATTTGGCCCCTCAGGGCCGCTGCAGTCGTTTCGGCCTCGGGGCTGCCCACGGGTCCAGCGACGTACGCCTCGCGCTTCTTGCCCTCGCCGTCGTAGAACTGCCGGGCGTAGAACTCGAATCCCGCGGCATTGCGCCGCACGAGTAGCGAGCCGGCAGTGCCCAAGAGAACCCGGGGTTGGCTGTGCGCAAACGCCTCGACGTCCCCGTACAGGACAGTCAAGGGCTTGGGATGGACTGCGAATAGGCGAGCCGTCATGGTCGGCCATCGCGCGGAAAGCGCCTGTTGAAGGCTAGGGTTAGTCGCTGTATCCGTCAAGATCGATTTATGACGGATACCGGATGCATAAGCCGCGCAAATGCCCCGACCGCCCATTGGGCCACCCCGCCCGCGCCATGCTGCCCTCCGATCGAGACCATGCCAGCCGTCGCCACCGAGCCTACGCCGGGCGACCACCCCAGTCAATTCCGAATTCAGCGTGAGTTCAAGCAGATCTGCTCGGCCTATCCAAAGCCCCGCCACGCAGCAGGCCTTGCGGTCCCCCAGCTACGCCGCCCAGTCGTCCGCCGGCAGCTCGTCAAAGCCGGCCCCGCAGCTGCGCCAGCCTTGAGCGCCGCCACGTCCGCGGTGCCCAGCTCGCCCAGCACGCCGACCAGCGCGGTCGCGGCCCTTGGCCCGCCTCCTCCCGCAAATCGGCAAATCCCGCCCGGCTCACTTTGCCCTGGCTCGGCAAGCACCTACAGCCGCAACAGCGTCACCGTCCGCCCGCCCGGTGTCTGAACCTCGGCAAACTCGCCGCGCGTTTCCCAGTCGTCGCCGCTGGGGGCGGCCGCGCGGGCGTCGAACAGCATCAGCGTGCCGGTCGCGAGGTCCAGGCGCTGCAGGTAGCCGTCGATCTGGGTCAGCCCCAGCGCCAGCGGGTCCTTCTGACCGTCGCGCCAGACCTTGAGCTCCAGGGCGTGGCGGTCCTCTCCTGTGGGCAGC
>JBIKTV010000657.1:0-2924 GCA_044347905.1 Myxococcota bacterium | reverse complement strand
CGGCACAGGCCGCTGCTCAACTCGCAGGTGTCGCCCAGGCCCGCTTGAAGGCATTGGGCGTCCGCGGCGCACTTGAGGCCCCGGCCCAGGGACAGCGCGGGCACCTGGGCGGGATCGGTGCAAAGGTGAACGTAGTCCCAGAACTGGCCGTCGGCGACGATGTGCAAGGCCCGCGATCCCATCAGGCCGCAGGCGAGCATCAACAGACCAAGGTCCAGCAAAGTGTTGCCATCCATGCCCCGCCGCTCACCTTCTTTATGGACCCACAGGATCGCCAGCGTGAACCCCACCATCAAAAAGGTGAAGTACGCGGGCAAAGTGGTCAGGCCCAGATCAAAGGAAGGATGCATGGTGGAATTCGCGCTCCTGGGCGGCGGGGGCAGCTGGATTCAGGCCGCGGTGTCGGGAGTGGGGGCGCTGGAGGCAGGTGGCGAATTCTTTGCCGGTTGCCCGCGCAGGGAGTCCAGGGCGATCAGCACCACGCCCACAGAGATGCCGATGTCGGCCACGTTATAGACCGGCCAGCCGTGGGTCTTGCCGTCGATGACCACGTACATGTAGATGAAATCGATGACGACGGAATAGTGGAGGCGATCGACCAGGTTACCCAGCGCACCGCCCAAGATCGCCGCGACCGCCCACGCCATCAGCGCCGAAGTCGACAGACCGCGCCACAGCCAAAAGATCATCGCCAGGGAGGCGAGGCTTGAGATGGTGGCAAACAGGGCGACGCGCAGGGCTGTGGGGGCACTCTCTAGAAAACTCCAGGCCGCGCCTTTGTTTTCGGCATAGACAAACCGCAAATTGTCCTGGATGAGCGGGATGTCGCGGTCGAGCAGGGCCACACCGGCCTCTTCCGGCTGCCAGGGCTCGCTGGGGTCAAAGGGCCGAAAACTCGCCTGCCAACCCGCGGTGCTGAGCAGTTGTTCGACCTGGGCTCGGTCCGTCCGCCACCAACTGTCGCTCACGACCTGGGCCAACGGCTTGCCCAAGTGGTCGCGGCTCAGGCGCAAGCGGCGCGGAGCGGGCATGCCGATGCCGCTGGTCACCACGATGTCTTGGCCCACGTGTTCTGGGGCGATGATCTGGCCGGGCAAAAGGGTCAGCTTGCGCAAGCGCGCCAGGGCACCGTGGTTAGCCGCGCCGGCCAAAGCCGCGTCGTCCACCCCCGCCGCCCGCAGAGCTGCCGCTGGCGTAGGGTGTTGATCGCGCAGCGCCACGATCGGATGGGTCGGGCTGGCCAGATTCTTCTCTGCCCAAGCTTTGGACCACAGATCGCCGATCAGCACGAGCGCGGCCAGACCCAAGACCAACCAGCGCGAAGGTCCTTTAGAGGCAGGGGAATTCACGTCTGAGGTCATGGTTCATTCCTGGGCCCCGGCCGACAGGGGGCGTGTGGAGCGCGGCAGCATAGCCGTCAAGGCCCCTTGCGGCAACGCGGCTGCTGGCTCAGGGCAACCTCATCCGCGCGGGGATGCGCCCGGGGGTGGGATCAATGTCCACACGACGGGCGGTTATTCGGCCTGGGGCAAAGAATCGGCCCAGAGCCTGCAAAGATCGTCTGGACAGGAAAGGGCAGCTATTGAAAAGACAAGCTTTGTCGACCGTCGATGGTGGTGAACCGCTGATCCTCACATCCTCTCAGGAATTGAGTAGCGGCCTCGCCAGATTCTGTGGCCCAAAAAGAACTCAGCCGGGCCTGCTGCAGATCGCGGATCCGCAGCAGGCCCGGCTGAGACGGAGCGCCTAGCCAGAGTCGGTGCTCTCTGGCCGCGCCGATCCGCTTGCCGGGGGGGAGGTTGCGCCTGGGCTTTCCGCTCCCCTGGACAAAGTCGGGTCCAAGGCTTACGGCAGGGTCGCCTTGACGTCGATCTTGATGGCGACGTCGTCGCGGATCAGATCGTCGGCCTTGCCGGCGTAGACGATGCCAAAATCCTTGCGGTTGATCTTGAACTCGCTCTTGGCGGAGACGTCCTTGCCCGCGACCGCGACCGTAGCGGCAAAGGTCACTTCCTTGGTCGTGCCGCGCAGGGTCAGGTTGCCCTTGATGGTGTGGGTCGAGCCGGCCACCGCAGCGTCGCCGCCGGCCTTGATCTCGCTGGCCACAAAGGTCGCCGTGGCGAACTTGCCGACATCAAAGAAATCCTCGCTCTTCATGTGGCCTTCGAACTTGTCGACCCACTCCGAGCGCTTCTCGACCACTTCTTCCAGCGAGCCGACCTGGATCTCAAACTCGAGCTTGCCGCCTTCCGGCTTGCCGTCCTTGAGCTCGACCGCACCCTTCCACTCCTTGAAGTTCAGGGTGTGGGCGCCGGTGACCTTGGAGCCGACCGCCTGGATGCTGCCGGTGAGGGCCACACCCGGGAAGGTCAGGGCCGCAGCGGCGGCCGGGGTCGCGGCTTCAGCGGCCGCCACTGGCGAAGCGGCGGCGGGGGCTGCGACCGGCGAAGCGGCTTCGGCAGCCGCCACCGGCTCGGCCTTGGGCTCTTCTTTCTTGGGCTCTTCGACCTTGGCCGCGGGGACGTCCTTGGTGGGGTCCTTGGAGCAGCCGGCAGCGCCGACGGCAAGGGACAGGGCCAAGGTGATCAAGGTCGTGCGAGAGTACAGTTTCATGAGTTCGAAATCCCTCCAGGTGCGTCTAAATTGGGCGAGGCGCTGGCGCCCGGGCGAATTGCGCGCTGCGCGATTGGCAGCGGCGGGGAGCGCTATCGTTACACAAACTCGTGACAATCGCCAACCGCCCGCGGACGAACAACACTGTTTCTCTGGACATACTAATCTGCTGGGTCGGCGCAGAGCGGCTGGTGCGTCTCAGCGCGGCTGGTGCGTCTCAGCGCGGCCAAAATGCTGGGCCCGCTGTGGTTCGCCTATTGCGTTGGACTACTTGCCGAGCGCGGTCTCGACCGCCTGGACCGCCGCCTGAA
>JBIKTV010000656.1:0-2929 GCA_044347905.1 Myxococcota bacterium | reverse complement strand
GGCACCAAGCACTGGCGTCTCGAATCCGCCGAATGCGCTGGTTGTGGCCGTCGCCGACATAGACATAACCGCTTGAATCCACTGCCAAGTGCGCGGGGTAGTACAGCCGACCTTGCAGGGCCACGCCCTCTAGCAGCCCAGCCACCCCGGTTCCGGCAAAGGTGCCGACCTTGCCGGCAAATACTCTGCGGATCCGATGGTTGTAGCGGTCCGCCACCAACACCGCGCCGTCCGCAGCCACGGCGATGCCCCAGGGGTTGTAGAAGCGCGCCACTGCGGCGTCGCCGTCGAGCATGCCCGCCACGCCCGAGCCAGCCAGGGTCGTGACCACGCCCGCCGCGCTCACCGCGCGAATCCGGTGGTTGCTCTGGTCGGCGATGAACACCTCACCGCTCTTGGAAACCGCGATGCCAATCGGGTAGTTAAAGCTGGCCGCGCCGCCCGTGCCGTCCTTGTAGCCCGCGACACTGCCGGCCAAGGTGCTGACGCTGGTGCCGACGACCACGCGAACCCGGTGGTTATACGCGTCCGCGACATAGATGGCCCCGCCTGGGCCAACCGCGAGACCGTGGGGGTAGCTAAAGCGCGCCGCACTGCCGACGCCGTCGTTGTTGCCAGAGAGCCCAGCGCCCGCGAGGCTGGTGACATCGCCACCGGGAGTCACCTTGCGAATCGCGTGGTTATACGTATCCGCCACATAGACATTGCCCGCGCCGTCCACGGATACGCCGTAAGGTTGGTTGAACAGCGCGTTGGCGCCTTTGCCGTCTTGGAAGCCCGGGGCCGCCCCGCCCGCCAGCGTGGTCACGGTCCCGTCAGCGGCAATCTTGCGGATGCGGTGGTTGTTGGCGTCGGCGACGTAGGTGTTGCCCGCGCTGTCCACCGCTACGCCATAGGGATACTGGAACTTGGCGCTGGCCGCCGCGCCGTCCGCGTAGCCCGCGGTGCTTCCCGCCAAGGTGTCGAGCCAAATTTCTTTGCCCGCCACGCACTTGCCAGACACACAGCTGTCACCGGCGCTGCACGGGTTGCCGTCTTCGCAGGCGCCGCTGTTGGCGACATTGGTGCATCCGGCGGTCTGCGCATTGCACGCATCCGTGGTGCAGGCATTGGCGTCGTCGCAGTTCTTGGCCTTGCCCACGCAGGTCGGCTTGCCCGTGGGGCCCGTGCCGCCGCAGACGTCGCCGGTGGTGCAGGCGTTGGCGTCATCGCAGCTGGCGGTCGCGGCGAGACCCAGGTTCACGCAGGCGCCGGTCTTGCTGTCGCAGCTGTCCTGGGTGCAGGAATTGGCGTCGTTGCAGCTCTTGGCCGCACCGCTTGCGCATTTGCCGGCGCCACACAGGTCCGCCAGGGTGCACAGGTCGCCGTCATCGCAGCCCAGGTTGTTGGTCACGCTGACGCACTTGCCGCCCTGGCACGACTCGGTGGTGCACACGTTTTTGTCGTCGCAATCCGAGGCCTTGACGCAGTAGACGCCGCAGCCCGCGATGCCGTTGAACTTGCAGCTGCCGTCGCCGGGGTTGCAGCTGTCCTTGGTGCAGTCGTCGCCGTCGTCGCAGATTTTGGGCTTGCCCGCCGCGCACTTGCCGGCCGAGCATGCGTCGCCGCTGCTGCACAGGTCGCCGTCATCGCAGGGGTCGGTGTTGTTGCTGGTGGTGCAGCCGGTTTTGGCGTCGCACCCGTCGGTGGTGCAGGCATTCGCGTCGTCGCAAACCACGGCCTTGCCTGTGCATTTGCCGGCGTCGCACGCATCGCTGCTGGTGCACTTGCTGCCGTCGTCGCACGCCCCCGCCGCGGCCTTGACCGCGCACTTGCCCGCCGTGCAGCTGTCCTGGGTGCAGACATTGCCGTCGTCGCAGTCCTTGTCCTGCAAGCAGTTTCCGCCGCAGCCGACGATCACCGCGTGGCCACACTCGCCCGTCTTGGGGTCGCAGCTGTCGGTGGTGCAGCCGTCGCCGTCGTCGCAGTTCTTCTTGAGGCCCGGCACGCACTGCTTGCCATCGCACTGATCGCCGGTGGTGCAGGCGTTGCCGTCCGCGTCACAGCTCCCCACCGTCGCCGTCGACTGGCAGCCGCTCTTGGGCAAGCAATTGTCCAGCGTGCACGGGTTCTTGTCGTCGCAGCTGAGCGCCTGGCCCTTGGCGCAAGCCCCGGCCTTGCAGGCGTCGCCCACGGTGCAGGCGCTGCCGTCGGCGTCGCACGGATCGCCTTCCACCGCCGCACCGTCAAACACGCAGCCGCCGCCCTTGCTATCGCAACTATCCGACGTGCAAGCATTATTGTCGTCACAGATCTTGAGCTTGCCCGCGACACAGACCTTGTCCTGACAGGCGTCGCCCACGGTGCAGGCGTTGCCATCCGCATCACAGAGAGCGGCATTAGCGATGTATTTACAGCCGATTTTGCTGTCACAGCTGTCGGTGGTGCAGGCGTTGTTGTCGTCACAGTTCAACAGCTTGCCGGCGACGCACTTGCCGGCCAGGCAGGCGTCATCGGCGCTGCAGGCCGATCCGTCCGCGTCACAGGGCTTGCCTTCGCCGATCGCCGTCATCGCGCACTGGCCGGTAATCGTGTCGCACTGGTTGACCGCGCAGGTGCCGTCCTTGGATCCATCGCACTCCACCACGCTGCCGGGCTTGACCTTGCAGACGTAGGGGAACTTGGCCTTGTCGCAAAATGCCGTGCCGTTGCAGACATTTCCGTCACTTGGGCAGTCGGAGTCGGCCTGGCACGGGCAGGTGTTGCTGCCGCCCTTGCACGCGCCGCCGTCGCAGAGGTCGCCGCTGGTGCAGCTGTTGCCGTCGTCGCACGGTCCCGGCAGCGCTTGGTGGGTGCATTGGCCACTGGCCTTGTCGCAGCCGTCCTGGGTACAGGGATTCTTGTCGTCGCAGTCTTCGGCGTCCTTGGCGGTGCCTTTGCACTTGCCGCC
>JBIKTV010000190.1:0-10375 GCA_044347905.1 Myxococcota bacterium | reverse complement strand
TGCCAGCCCGCGCCCAGCTCCAACGTAGCGAGATCGCTGACGACGGCTGCCTCATTGCCCGCGGCCTGCGAGCCAAACACCAGCGGCCGCGCGGCGTAGCTGGCAAACACGCTGCCCTGAAAGCCCGCGGCGTCCTTGGCCATGGGCGCCCACAGGTTGAGCCAGCTGCCGGTCCACGGCGCCGGTTGAAAACGCTGAATGTTCAGAGCAGGTTGGGCGGAAAGAGCGGACGCAGGCAGGACCATGCCCAGCAGCGCCGCGCTCCATGCCACTGCACCTCTGCGCCGAACCACGGTCCTGATCACTGACGCAGCCAAAGGGTCAAGGGAACTAGACATGGCGGCTCCAAAGCAAGCTTGGCTTGGCGCGGCGCATTGTACTCCAGTTTGCCCAGACCCTCACCAATTCTGCCGTTGCGCGGATCCTGCGAATCATCCGCCGACCAGGAAAGGGCTTGGCGGCGCCGGGCTATTGCCACAAGCGCATGCCGATGACCCATGTGCTCAGATCGGTGTCGCCGATCCACAGGCCCTCATAGCCGCCGTACACCTCTACCTGGCCGATCACCGCGCCCGCCGTGCCGCGCAGGGTGGTGATCCCCGCCTCGCCCAACATGCCGATATCCCCTTGGATAGACAGCACCAGCGGTCGCATGGGGTAGAGGTCAAAGCCGTAGAGCAGGTGCCAGCCGCGGTGGGTCACGTCGCCGTCCGGCATAAAGCGCATGCCCAGGCCGCTGCGGAATTGGGCGAATTCGTTTTGGGCAAACAGGAGCGTCACGGCGCCGCTGCCGATCCACAGCTGTTCGCGGCTGCCGTCTGGCAAGCGCTCCAGGAAGCCGCGCAATTCGCCTGACAGTTCAAAGCGGTGGGCGCCGGACCAGACAAAGCCGGCCGCGCCTCGCTGCAGGTCCATGTCAGCCGCACCGCCCTCCAAATGCACGCGCAGGGCTGAGCCGTGGCCCAGCACCGTCCGGCCGCTCAGCGCTTGGGCCTCCGCCATCCCGGGCGCGGGCGGGGTCATGCCGGCGACGCGCACGTAACCGTCGATGCCGTCGATATAAGGCGCGGATGGGAAGGCGACCTGGCGGGTCCAGCTGTCGTTCATGGCCTCGCCGGGCAGCCACCAGGGCGAGAGGGTCCACCACCACCAATTGCTCTGCAAGCCCCAGCCGCTGTTGGACCAACTGCCTGAACTGCTTCGCGAAGAACTGCTGCGCGAAGAGCTGCTGCGCGACGAACTGCTGCGCGACGAGCTGCTGCTGGAACCGCTGCGCACAGAAGACTTGGCCCCGGAGAGGCGGCCGGCCAGCGCTTCCTGCGGCACGGCGATGCTGACCAGCCAAGCGCACATCACCAACCACAATGCAGACTTTGGGATGGCCATGAACATTGCCCAGAGGCTGACGGCGCCCCGTCTTGCTACAACGCGGCGGCCCAGCGTGGCATTCGCTTGACCGCATCCGCCGCCGCCCTATCCTCGGGCGCGCAAGAAGGAGCTCCCGATGCCAAGCCCACTCCCCGCCGACCCGTTGCAGCGCGACACCGCCCCCGATCTCAAGGTGCCGCCTGCGGAAACTCCTGCGCAAGGCCTTGATTCTGTGCAGCGCTTTGGGGCGCCCGAGCTCAAGCTGATCGAGCTGGGCGATCTGCGCCCGGATCCCAATCAGCCGCGCAAGTTCTTTAGCGAGAAGGAATTGCTCGACTTGGCGGCGTCGATCCGCAGCGTGGGGCTGATCCAGCCGATCGCCGTGCGGCCGTCCTTTGCCGGCACCTACACGATCGTCGCCGGCGAGCGCCGTTACCGCGCCTACCAGTGGCTGGCCAAGACAGACCCGCAATTTAAGACGATTCCGGCGATTGTTCAGGACCGCAACGACGCAGACAGCGCCCTGGCCGCGCTGATTGAGAACGTGGTCCGCGAAGATCTGAACCCGATCGAGCGGGCAGAGGCGCTCAAAGAGCTGAAGAAGCGCATGAATACCACGTGGGAAGGGGTGGCCGAGCGGGTGGGCATCAGCGTGCGCCATGTGCACTTCTTGACGGGCATGCTCAAGCTCAACGCGGACTTTCGCCAGGCGCTGAGCGATCAGACGCTGACGGAGAAGCACGCCCGGGCGCTGCGCAAATTGGCCGGCGATCCCAAGGGGGCGTGGCAGCTGTTTGAATTCCTCAAGGCCCATCCGCACATCAGCGGCGATGAAGCGCTGGCCCTGGCGGCGACCATGGGCAAGCACCCCGGGACCTCGCCGGAAGCGGCGCTGGCGCTGA
This sequence comes from Myxococcota bacterium, assembly GCA_044347905.1. Taxonomy (GTDB): domain Bacteria; phylum Myxococcota_A; class UBA9042; order UBA9042; family UBA9042; genus SXRM01. The sequence goes on along the minus strand of JBIKTV010000190.1, from coordinate 8,105 downwards.
TCGCCCAGGGCAAGATCGCTGTACCCAAGCCCCGCGCAGCCAAATTAACGCCGCCGAGCGAAACCGCGGATGAGGCGGCCAAGGGCGTGGCGCAGGCGCTGCTGGGGCTGACCGCGTTTATGGATGCGGCCCAGGCGGTGGTGCCGACGGATCTGGACCTGGAGCAGCAGGCCCAGCTGCGGCTAGCGGCCCAACAGGCTCAGGAGCGCCTCTCAAGCCTGCTGGCGGCCCTTCCGCTGCAGCGGGTGGAGAGATAGGGCGGCGAAACACCGCGGTCCCGGGGGCTATTTGAGCTCGCGCACACAGCGAATATCCTGGAACGACTGCATTTCCATTGCGGCGCAGGTGCCGTTGCTGAAGTCGATGCTCCAGACATAGCCCGGGTCGTCGGCGGAGATGCTGTAGGTCCAGATGGTCGCGCTGGCGCCGCCAAAGACGCTGGAGTCGATCGCGGTGGGGGAGGCGCTGCGGTCGACGAGGGCGCTGAGCTCGCGCACGTTGGGGACGCGCCAGCCGGGGCCGGAGATGTTGGCCTTGGTGCACCAGCCCACGGTCTGCGGCATGGTGTAGGTGTTGACGACCACGTTGCGCAGCCATTCGACTTGCAGCAGCGCGTCGGCCGCGGTCTCTGCGTTCTTGAAGCTAAAGCGGTCGGTGTAGGGGACGCTGGGCGGGCGCTCGCTGCGGACGCAGCGCACCTGCATGGCCTGATGACGCGGGCGCACGCGCACTTGACCGCGGAGGAATTCGACGGACCAGGCCCCATCGCCGCGTTGAACCAGCGTCCAGAATTCCGCGGTGCCGGTTGGAGCGGGCAGTAGGCTCGGCTGGGCCGGGTGGTGGCGCTCGTAGTCGACCAGGCTTTGCAGCTCGGCCACCGTGGGCAGGCGCCAGTCGCTGTGGCTGGCAAGGACCAGGTCGTCACACGCTTCGGCAGCTGCTTGCTGGGTCAGAGCAGTGGGGCCAGGCGCTAGCTGCCACTGCAGGCCGGTGAGGCTGTCCGTCGCGGTGCCGGGCGCGTCCACGGCCAGGGTCGCGGGCGAGAGCGGCTGATCGCCCCAGACCGGGAAATCGGGGGCGCATTGCCAGCGCAACACCGGGCCATCGCTGATCAATACCTTGAACCACGGCCCAGGAGGGCACTGCGGCGGCGGCGGCACAACCGGGGCCTTTGCGCCCGTGTCGCCCTGTGCGGTGTCTTGGGGCGGCGTGACGACCGCGTCGCTGCACCCCAGAATCAGCGCCAGCCAGGCCATCGTCGCCCAAAAACCCAGGCTACGCATGAGCTTGGTCATCGCAACCCTTGGGCGGCCGGCGGTCATTGCACACACCTCGTTTGGCGCGGCCCGTCTGCCGGCAGGTTGCTGCCGTTGAGATGGCCGTTGGCAAAGTCGATTTCCCACATGGCGACGTGCGGCACCACTGGGGTTGCGGTATGAAAGACGGCGCTGCCCTGGGTCGGCATCTGCAGCACGGGCGAAAGGCTTGGGTCATGGCGGCGCAGGTCCAGCAGTTCCAACGACTCGCGCACGCTCGGCAGGCGCCAGCCGCTGCCCGCCTCCAGGAGGCGCAAGCTCTGGCAGTAAGACCGCGCCTCCAGTTGATTGCGCTCGCCCTCGGCGGGTTTGGTGCGCCAGCGCAGCCCCGTTTGGCGGTCGAGCACCGCTTGGCCCCCAGGCAGTTGGGTGTAGCGCGGGACATCGCCGCGCAGCTGCAGGTCTGAAGGCTGGCCGCGGACGCAGCGGACCACGCACGTGTATAGATCCGCGTAAGTCATGGCGTTTCCGCCCGACAGGTTGACAACCCAGCTGCCCCAGCCGGCGGCGGCCTTGCTGGCGCTCCAGTGGCACGTGGCCGCGCCGTCGTCAAAGCCCGGGGCAGAGACCATCAGGCCGCTGTGGTTGAAGTCGACCAGCGAGTGCAGCTCCGCGCGGGTAGGCAGCCGCCAGTCGCGAAAACCATCGTCTTTGACCTGAGCGCAGAAGAGCGTCGCGTCAAAATCGCGAACCGCATCGCTGGTATGGGTGCTCCAGGTCAGCCCAGTCAGCAGGTCCGTCGCGGTTTGACTGCCGGAGACATAGCTGCCTTCGGGATGCCCCAAGGGCAATTGCGGCCAGGTGGCGAAATCGGCGACGCAGACGGCCCCGCCGCCCAACACCGATCGGGCGACGCAGATGTACCCGGTTGGACAGCCGTTGATCGAGCCAGGCGAGGTGCAGGCATTGGCCAAGTGCCGGTTGGCCTCAGCACAGTCCAAGGGGCAGCCGTTAACGGTTTCTTCGCCGTCGCACAGGCCATTGCCGCAAAAGGCTTTGGCGGGCCCGCTGTCTGCAGCGCTGTCCGCGGAGTCCCCCGCGTCGACACGGGCAAATTGCTCTGCGGTGGGCAAAGGTTGGCACTGGACGGCCCACGCGGCGACCGCCAGGGCAACGGCCATCAGCCTGAGGCTTTTTGCGCCGCTCATCGCGCCCCCTCAGCGCCGCTCTGCAGCAGGTAAGTGGCCACCGCGGCGCTCAGGACGCACACCACGGTGGCGGCCCCTGCGCCCCACCAGCGGTTGTTGATGGTCTGCTGTTCCTCCCGCGCCTGCAAATAGCTGATCTTGCCCAGGTCGTAGCGCCCATCCGCCATGCGGTTCGCCTCCAATTCGCTCTGGCGCTCGGACGCGACGGCCGCCAAACCCGCGCCCAGGGCCGCCCCGGCACCGGCCAGACCGATCGCGGTCCAGGTCCACCACCGCGGCGGCGCGGACCGCTGGTCGCTGACACGGCGGCCGATCACCGAAGCGGGGTCTTCAACTGATACTTCAGGTAGTTGTGCCAGGGCGAGCGGCAATTCAGGCGCCGCGGCTGGCGTTGGGGCGCTGGCCACAGACACGGGCCCAGCCGGTCCCGGTCCTGGCGTCACCGCGACCTGAGCAGGCCGTTGCTCCGATTCTGCCAAGTGTTTTTTGCCGCGCAGGCACAGGGCGTGCTTCTGCCCCGCAGCCTGGCAGACCTGGGCAAACAGCAGCTTGGCCGCGGCCATGTCCCCCGCCGCCAGCTCGCTTCGCGCCGCGCCAAACAGGTATTCCAGGGTCTTGGGCTGCAAAGCGTAGGCCCGCCGGTACAGCGCCGCCGCCGCGGCAAACTGCCGGTCCTTGTACAGCTGCAGCGCTTCGCGGGCCAAATCAAACGCCTGGCGCTCCGCGCTCACTGCCGGCGCCGCGCGCAACGGCACGGGCGGGAGCAGCGCCGTAAAGACTAGCCAAATTAGCAAAATCCTTGCGATCATCGGGCTAATCCGGCGGCAGCGTCGCCGCTGGATCGACAATTGGGGGCGCGGCGGCAGAATCCCCGCCTCGGGGGGCCGGCGCCTTGCGTTTGGCCGCGGGTCGGGCCGCGCGGGTGGCGTCTGGAGCGCCGTGAACGGTTGTGTCTGCAGTTGGGGCCAAGCGCTGACCCGCCGTTGCTGTCGCTGCCGCCGCTACAGCGACAGCCGCTGCCGCTCCTGGCGCATCCGCCGCAGGCCGGCTTGGCGTGAGCGAAGGCGCCGCCATCGTGCCAGACGCAGTAGGCTCAGGCGATCCAGCCATCGGCTGATCGTTGGGTCCCTTAGACACCGCGGCGACCGCCAAGACCGCCCCCAAGGCAGCGGCAAAGGCCACCTGCCGCCAGGTGAATTGCTGCCCCTGTGGCCAAAGCGCTGCCACGTGGCGCTCGCCAAAGTCCGCGCCTCGCCATGAGTCAATAGATGAAGTTATCGCGTGTACACCGGCGTTCATGGTCGTCACCGACCCCGCGGAACCGGTGATCAGCGCCGTGCGCATCTCCCCCGCGTTGGCAAAGCGCTGATGCGGTTCCTTGGCCAGCGCCTTCATCACCGCGGCGGCAAACCCAGGACTGAGCGGCGTGGGCGCAGCGCTGGCCAGATCGCGGGCCGGCATGTGCACATGGGCGTACATCGTGTTGACCGCGGCCTGTTCGTCAAAGGGCAGCCTCCCGCACAGGCAGCGATAGAGCACCACGGCCAGGCTGTACAGGTCGCTGCGCGCATCTGCCGGCTGACCCAAGCACTGCTCCGGACTCATGTAAGTCGGCGTCCCTACAACGTGATCGGTAGTCATCGCCTGGGCGCCCAGGGTCTCTGCGCGGGTCACCGTGGCCACGCCAAAATCCAGCAGCTTGACTGTGCGCCGGCCATGGTGATTCACCAACATGATATTGCTGGGCTTAATGTCGCGGTGGACCACGCCGTGGGCATGGGCTTCCGTCAAGCTGTCCAGCACTTGCACGGCGATGTCGAGCGCGTCGGCCTGGGTCATCACCCGATCCACCCGACCGCCGCCCTGGGGGCGCAGCAGCGTCTCCAAAGTCTCGCCGGCCAGCAATTCCATCGCCAGGTACATGCCGCCGTCGGCGTCGTGGCCCGCGTCCAGCACCCGTACGGTGTTGATGTGCTGCAGCCGCGCCAGCACCTGGGCCTCGCGCTCAAAACGCCGCGCCCCCTTGGGATCGTGGCTGCGGTGCAGCATCTTGAGCGCCACCGCCTGCCCAGAAACCCGCTGGGTCGCCGCAAACACCGCGCCATAGCCGCCCCGGCCAATCAGGTGGCGGATCTCATAGTGGCCCGCAACGACCTGGCCAGGCTTCCACGGCAGATCGCCCTCTTCAGAATCCGTGGCCCAGTCCGTGCTGCGCCAAGGATCCACCTGCGCGACAAGCCCACCCTGCACGATAAGCGCACCCTGCGCGGCTGGCGTCCGCGGCGTAGGTGGCCGATCGCGAAAGGGCCCGGCGAGCGCGACCATGGCGGGGTGATCAGTCAAAGCGGACTTCATCGAGGAAAGTCCAATAGGAGTTGATAAACGTCAACCGGGCCCACTGGGTCGTCACCGCGGCAGCGAGCTTGAGCGGCACGTCCGCGCGCTTGTACGGGGCGATGGTCAGCATGGAGTTGTCGGACTTCTTGAACGCCACCGGTGGCGTCCAGGTCAGGCCGTCGCTGCTGAATTCCACGCGCACTTCCGTGGGTTGGGCGACATCGGTGGGCGGCGTGCCGTTGTCCATGCCCACGGTAATGACGGAAATCGCCTTGGCCTTGGGCAGCTTGAACGTGACCACCGCCGTCTTGCTCGACCAGCCGACCCACTCATACGCATAGCCCTTGCCCAAGTCCGTTGCCCACAGGTCCGCGCCCTTCTTGCCGTCAAACAGCTGGCCCCACGCGAGCTTGTTGTAGCCCGCTTGGTTGGCCCCCTGGCCGGCGCCGTTGATCTCGATGTTGTGCAACTCATCGTAATAACACCAACTCCCGCAGTCCGTGGGGTGGCTAAAGGCGTACACGCCGGGGCCGCACTGCTCCATGGGGTTGGCTTTGCCGTCGCAGTCATCGTCTGCCGGCGTGTCGCAAGATTCCGCGGTTGGGGTCACTTCGCCAGCGCAGCCGGTGGCCCAAGCGGTGCCGCTGCCGTTGCAGGTCTTGGACCCGGCCTTGCATGCGCCTACGCCCTCGGTGCCGACCTTGCCGCTGTAGCAGGAGGCCGAGCCGTTGGGAACACAGATAATCGCTGCGCATTTGCCCGCCAGACACAGCTCGCCGCCGCCGCACTTGACGCCGCAGTCGCCGCAGTTGGCCGGGTCCGTGAGGACGCTGACGCACTGCTTGCCGCAGCCCTTAAAGCCGCTGGGGCCGGGGTGCTGGCAGCCGCTGGCCGGGTCGCAATAGTCGTTGGTGCAGGCGTCGTTGTCGTCGCAGTTCACGCTCTGGCCCTTGCACGCCCCGGCGCTGCAGCTGTCGGCCGAGGTGCAGGCGTTGCCGTCGCTGCACGGGTCGCTGTTGGCCGGGGCCACGCAACCGGTCTTGGGGTCGCAGCTGTCGCTGGTGCAGGGGTTGCCGTCGTTGCACTGCACGGGCTTGCCCGCCTGGCAGCTGCCGCCGCTGCAGATATCGCCCAAGGTGCAGACACTGCCGTCGTCACACACCGCAGCGACCTCTTTGTTCTGACAGCCAATTTTTGGCTCACAGCTGTCCAAGGTGCAGCCGTTGCCGTCGTCACAGCTCACGGGGCTGCCAAGGCACGCGCCACCGCTGCAGGTGTCCTTGGCGCTGCAGGCATTGCCGTCGTCGCAGCTCAGGGTATGGGCTTTGAAGACGCATCCTTGGCCAGGGTCGCAGCCGTCGCTGGTGCACGGATTGCCGTCATTGCACACCACCGCGCCCTTGCCCGCACAGGCGCCCGCCGCGCAGGTGTCGCCGCCGGTGCAGGCGTTGCCGTCATTGCAGCCCAGGCTGTTGGCGCTGAACTTGCATCCGGCCTTGGGGTCGCAACTGTCGGTTGTGCATGGATTTTCGTCGGTACATTCGCTGGCGGCACCGGGCAAGCAGCTGCCGTTTTGGCACTGATCGTTCAGGGTACAGCCGTTGCCGTCGCTGCACGGATCGCTGTGGTTGGCAAAAGCGCAGCCGCTCTCCGCTTTACAGCCGTCCGCGGTGCAGGGGTTGCCGTCGTCGCACTTGGCGGGGCTGCCGGCGCTGCACTGGCCGTCTTTGCAGGTGTCGCCCACGCTGCAGGCGCTGCCATCGCTGCACGGGAGGCTATTGGCCGTGTGGGTGCAGGCCACCTTGGGGTCGCACGAGTCGGTGGTGCACGGGTTGCCGTCATCGCACGGCGGCGGGACGCCCGGAACGCAGCTGCCGCCTTGGCATTTGTCGTCCTTGCTGCAGGCGTTGCCGTCGTCGCACGGTCCGGTGGTGGCGCTGAACTGGCAGCCGAGCTTGGCGTCGCAGCTGTCGGCGGTGCACGGGTTGCCGTCCTGGCAGGTCAGCGCGGGGCCCGCGGCGCAGCTGCCCTTGGCACAGGTGTCGCCGCTGGTGCACAGATCTCCGTCGCTGCAGGGCAGGGCGTTGTTTTGGTGGCTGCAGCCCAGCTTGGCGTCGCAGCTGTCGTCCGTGCAAGGGTTTTTGTCGTCGCAATCGCCCGCTTGGCCTGGGACACAGCTGCCTTGGGCGCACACATCGCCCTGGGTGCACACGTTGTTGTCGCTGCAGGCCGCTTGGTTGGGCGCGCTGGAACAGCCGGATTTGCTGTCGCATTTGTCATCGGTACACGGGTTGCCGTCGTCGCACTTGACCGCGGCGCCAGGGGCGCACTTCAGCTCCGCGCATTGGTCGCCGCTGGTGCAGGCGTCGCCGTCGCTGCAAGGCGCGCTGTTGGCGCTGTGGACACAGCCGCTGCTCGCGTCGCAACTGTCAGTGCTGCAAGGGTTATTGTCGTCGCACTCGCCCGCTGCCCCCGGCACGCAGGCGCCGCCCTTGCACGCATCGCCGGTGGTGCAGGCGCTGCCGTCGCTGCAGGTCGCGTCACCGGGCAGGGCGGTGCAGCCGGTCTTGCTGTCGCAACTGTCGATGGTGCAAGGATTGTTGTCATCGCACGCGGTCGCGCTGCCGCCGCCGCAGCTGCCGTCTGCACACTGTTCGGCGCTGGTGCAGGCGTTGCCGTCATTGCACGGGCCGCCGTTGGGCTTGGCGGTGCAGCCGCTCTGAGGATCGCAGCTGTCGTCGCTGCACGGGTTGCCGTCGTCGCACTTTAGCGCCACGCCACCGCCGCAGCTGCCCTGGGTGCAGACGCTGGCCTGGGTACAGGCGTCGCCGTCGTCGCAGCCGCTGCCGTCGGGGGCGGTGCCCGGGACGCATTGACCGACCACGCAACTCGCCGATTTGCAGATGCCACTGGGCTGCGGGCAATCGCTCGCCACGCTGCACTCGGGCGGCAGTGCGGTGTCCGCTGAGGCGTCGGCGCTGACGTCGACCGAGCCATCGGCCGCCGCGTCCTCCGCTGCGTCCTGCGCCGCGTCCAATTCTGCGTCCACACCTGAGTCAAGCGCCGCGTCCACCGCTGCGTCAACGCTGGCGTCGCCCGCTGTACCGTCAATTGCTGAGTCGGCGCCAGCGCTATCGACCGCGCTGTCGCTGCCGCTCGCAGTGTCTCCGGGACTCGCCGTGTCTCCGGGACTCGCCGTGTCGCCAGAGCTAGCGGTGTCAAAGCCGCTGCTGTCGCCCTGAACGGCGCCGCTCGGTTCGCCGACCACGGCAGCGTCATCGCCGCCACAGCCTGAGGCAAAAGC
>JBIKTV010000655.1:0-2932 GCA_044347905.1 Myxococcota bacterium | reverse complement strand
ACGGCAACGCCTGCACCACCACCGACACCTGCAAGAACAGCCAGTGCAGCGCCGGCCCGCCGCCCAGCTGCAGCGACGGCAAGCAGAACGGCGGGGAGACCGACCAAGACTGCGGCGGCGCCAGCAGCTGTGGCCTGCCCGCGTGCCCGGCGTGCCCGGCCAGCAAGCTCTGCAAAGGCGGCGGCGATTGCCAGAGCTTGGTGTGCACCGCAGGCAAGTGCGCGACGGCCAGCTGCACGGACAAAGTCAAGAACGGCAATGAGTTGGGCGTAGACTGCGGCGGATCGTGCCCGCTTTGCCCCACGCTGCTGTTGCTGGCGGGCGGCAGTTCGAGCGTGGCGGGCGAGTGGCTGCCGGGCACCAGCTGGAAGACCAGCACGTTTGCGGTGCCGAGCACCAACGAACCCGCGCTGGCCCCTGCGATTTTTGCCGGCGGCGCTGTGGGTGCGCTGCGCTTTACCGAGTTCAACAACCTCAGCGATCAGGTGGTCCACGCCCTGCAATGGACCCAGGCCGGCTGGCAAACGCCAAAATCCCTAGGCGCGAGCGTGCTGACCCGCGGCTCCCCCAGTGCGGCGCAAGTGGGCAGCCAGACCCTGGTGGCCTTCCACGGCCTCGACTTCAAACACTACACCGTGGCGTGGAACGGTTCTATGTGGTCGGCCGCCGCACCGGTGGGCACGCCGCAGAGCTACGGCAACAGCGCTCCAGTGTTGATCTCGCTGGGCAATTCTGCGCTGCTGGTCTACATCGACGGCGGCAACGGCAACCAGCTCGCCGGGCGCGTCTACAACGGCACTTGGGCCAACACGGTGGGCGCCAACCAGTGGCCCGACTTCAACTTGACCCCCGCGGGCGCGGCGACCGGCAACAGCGGCGAGGCCCTGGTGGTGTGGAACAAGGGCGGCGGCCAGCTCGTCGCCCAGCTGTGGAGCGGCGCGGGCTGGCAGGCGGCCAAGGACATCCCCACGGCGCTCAGCAACCAGCGCGTGGCCTTGGTCGCAGCGGGCGGCAAGGTGCACATGGCCTTCCGCGGCCAAAATGCCAAGCTTTACTACGGATCGTGGAGCGCCGGGACCTGGAGCAGCTTTAGCGAAGTCGGCAGCCCCGGCGCCTCGACCCTGACCACCCCGGCGCTGGCCAAGGGCTTGAGCGGCAGCGTCGAGCTCGCCTGGGTCGATACCGCAGGCGCCGTGTGGCACAGCAGCTTGAGCGGCACCACCTGGAGCGCGCCGGCCCAAGTCAGCACCGGAGCGAGCAGCGTGAGCCTGTTGAGCCTGCCGTAGGCGATTGTCCACAGATCAACCAAAGGCGCCGCAACACCGTCATGCGCCTTTGCGTTGAAGCACGGGCGTCGGCTATGGAGTAGCTCCCCTGCCCCGATATTTCTATATCTATATCCATTGCTTGAACATAATTGTGGCTCTTGCGCGTAGCGCCTATTCAGCGGGCGCCGTTGGTAGCATACTTGGTGCCAGTCGCTTGGCCGGCCGAGAAAGGGCCCCCAGATGTTGACGGTGCAAAGCGCGTTGCGGCGCCTGTCGCTGCCGGTACAAGCCGGGCAGTCCGTCCGCGACGTGCTGGACACCACCGACCTGCGGGTGCGGGCGGCCTGTGGCGGCAACGGCGCTTGCGGGGCGTGCCAGGTTCGGCTGGTCAGCGGCGCGGCCAATCCCCTTGCGCTGGTGGAGTATCAGAAGCTGACGCCAGCCCAGCGCGAGGCCGGCGTTCGGCTCGCCTGTCGGCTGCATCCGCAGGGCGATCTCACGGTCGCGGTGGACGATCCGGCGCCTCCTTCCGCCTGGCGCAGTCTGCCGGCAGAGGATCTGATGCCCGTGACCGGTGGCCGGCCGGGGCTCGACGGTCCTGCTTATGGCATCGCGGTGGATCTGGGCACGACGCACGTCCGGGTCGCCCTGTGGAATTGCCGGGATGGCCGGCGCATTGCCACGCGGCGCGGCCTGAATCCACAGGTCGCTTTTGGCGCAGATGTGCTCAATCGCCTCAGCGCCGCGCTGGCCCATGCCGACCGGGCGGCCGAGCTGGCCCGCTTGGCTCAGAGCGCCATTGTCCTGGCCGTGCGCGACATGCTCAAGCGCGATATCGGCGAATTAGCCAAGCTTTTGCCGCAGATCGGCACCATGGTGGTGGTCGGCAATCCCGCCATGATCGCCTTGCTGACGGGCAGCGGCGCCGCCGAATTGCTGGATCCAGAGAATTGGCAGCACCGCGTCGACAGCCAGCCGCTCGATCCGCGCAGCTTTTACGCCCAGTGGTTTATGCCGCAGGCGCGCATTGTTCTGCCGGGCGCGCTGTCTGCCTTTGTGGGCTCTGACCTGTTGGCCGACCTCATCGCCACAGATCTGACGTCCGGGTCCGCCGGTTCGCTGCTGCTGGATGTGGGCACCAACACGGAGATCGCCCTGTGGGACGGCACAACCCTGCATGTAACCTCAGTTCCCGGCGGCCCGGCCTTTGAGGGCGGCGGCGTCCGCTTTGGCATGCCCGCCGAGCCGGGGGCGATCTGGCGGGTGCGCAGCCTGGCCGCGGGCGGGTACGCGCTGGACACCCTGGCCGACGTTGAGCCGCTGGGCTTTTGCGGATCGGGCTTGGTCGACGCGGTGGCCGTGCTCCTGGGCCAAGGCCACCTCAAGCCTTCTGGGCGCTTCGCAAGCGCGCAGGGCCCGGAAGGGCTGCGGCTCGATCCCAGCTCGCCCCAAACAGCGCTGTGCGGCAGCGATATCGACGCTTTTCAGCGCGCCAAGGCCGCCACCGGCGCGGCGATGGCCGAGCTGCTGGCCGCCGCCGCCATGGACTGGGGCGATGTGCAGCGGCTGGTGGTCTGCGGCGCCTTTGGCCACACCCTAGATATCCGCCACGCTCAAGAAACCGGGCTCTTGCCGCCGATCGATCCCGCGCGGGTGGAGCTTTA
>JBIKTV010000189.1:0-10391 GCA_044347905.1 Myxococcota bacterium | reverse complement strand
GACCAAGGCTCGCGTGGACGCCCAGAGCAATCTTGAGACTGCCGTGGTGAACTCCAAGAAGCCGCTCGCCGGGTGCAGCGCTGACGCGGCCTGCCTCAACAAGGTCGGCAGCTTTAGCTGTACCTGCAACGCGGGCTACGCCGGCGACGGCAAGACCTGCGCTGACATCGACGAATGCAAAGACGGCAGCGCAGGTTGTTCGACCCAGGCCGACTGCCTCAACAGCGCAGGGGCGTTCCAGTGCCAATGCAAGACCGGCTATGCTGGCAACGGCAAGACCTGCACCGACATCGACGAGTGCGCCGGCGGCGCTGCGGCAGTGTGCGGGGCCAAGTCGACTTGCAGCAACCAGCCGGGCAGCTTCGTGTGCGGCTGCGAGACTGGCTTTGGCAACTGCGACAGCGGGCTCGGCAATGGCTGCGAAGTCGCGCTGGCTACCTCCGTGACGCACTGCGGCGGCTGCGGCAAGGCCTGCGACGGCGACTTGTGTACCGTGGGAGACACCTGCAGCAACAGCGTCTGCGTGCCAGGATCGGTGACGACCTGCGACGACGGCCTAGGCTGCACCGCGGATAGCTGCTCTCCCGACAAAGGCTGCGCCCACTTGGTCGCCGCCGACGCCAGCTCTTGCAGCGATGGCGACGCGTGCACCGTGGGCGATACCTGCAAGGTTGGCGCCTGCGTGGCCGGACCCAAGGCGAACTGCGACGACAACAACGCCTGCACGGCCGATAGCTGCGACAAGGCCAAAGGCTGCATCCACGCCGCCGACACCAGCGTGCCCTGCGATGGCACGGTCAGCGGCGACCGCTGCTACAAGCCGGTCAAGACCGAAGCGACTTGGCAGCAAGCGGAAGACGCTTGCGTCGCGTGGGGCGGCCACCTCGCATCGGTTGGCTCGCTAGCTGAGACCTACGCGGTTCGCGACGCGGCACTGTGGACCTGCCAAGGGCAGAACTACTTGATTGGCCTTAACGATATTGCCGAAGAAGGAAAGTTCGCGTGGAATGACGGCAGCTCAGCGAGCTACACGTATTGGAACGCTGGCGAGCCCAACGACTTCAACAACAACGAAGACATCGTGGAGGCGACCCTCGACGGCAAGTGGAATGACAGCGCTGCCGACTACAAAGCCGCGTGCTACGTGTGCGAGCGCCCCTATGTCAAACCAACGGCTTGCGATGACGGCAACGTGTGCACCGTTGACGACGCGTGCTCAGGCGGCACCTGCAAGCCTGGACCGGCCAATCCTTGTGGCGACGGTGACTTCTGCACCACTGGCACCTGCGACCCGACTACCGGCTGCAAGCAAGCGCTCAAGCCAGATGGCGCGGTGTGTGGGGCTGGCGGTACCTGTGGCGAAGGCAATTGCATCCGGCCGGGCATCCTTCGGCGTGTCGAAAACTACTATAACTGTCAGATGGGACTGGATGCGGACGGCGAGCTGAGCGGCAAGGTAGGCTGTACCGGTGGCGCGGTCTGGGCTAAGACGCCTATGGATGCCAACGGCTACGTGGCAGATACCACACCCATCAACATCCCTTTGCCGGGCAAGGTCATCGACTTTGCCGGATCGACCTATCAGTACTGTGCCTTGCTCGCTGACGGCACCGTTTGGTGCTTGGCCAATGCCGACTTGGCGACCCAGTCCGCGCCCAGCGGTGACGTCGCCAAGATGTTGCCTACGCAAGTCCAGGGCTTGCCAGGGCCGGCGTCCAAGGTGTTTCTGGCCATCTCTCAAGACCAATACTACCGCGTCGCCTGTGCGCTTGTGTCTGGTTCGGTCTATTGCTGGGGCAAGGTCGACATCCTGGGCGGAGCGGCGCCCGTGGCAGTTAGCTCTACTGCCGTCAAGCTACAGGGGCTGCCCGCCAACCTGGTCGATTTCCAGTTCGGGCGAGTCTTTTTGTCCAGCTCTCCGCTGGCGGGATGGGCTTTGACCGCCAGCGGTGAAGTGTACCAGTGGGGCAAGGTAGGCCCGTCTGACAACGCGGTGTGGCCACCGGTGAAGCGCGATACGGGAGGCCAAGCGGTCAAGGGGTTTGCCGGAATGACTGGCGTTCGCCCCTGCGGAATCGCCGCCGGGGGCAAGATTGTCTGCTGGGATCCAATCGACATGAAGTATCCCTTCTGGGAGGCTCCGGCCCTGGCCAATGGCGTGGTCGATGTCTCCGTCACTTTTGACCTAGGCTTTCCGAAGGGTTGCGCGCTGCTGGCCAGCGGCGCCGTCTACTGCGGCGGCAAGGTCACCGCCGGTGAGACCGGCGATGGCACCTATGACGGAGCAGACAAATCGACTCCCGCGTCCCGTCCAATGGCCAAGGTCCCGCTGCCTGGAGATGCTGTCGCGCTTGGCTGTACCGTAGGACAAAGCATCAACAAGACCCACTCTGCGGTTCTCAAGGACACCAAGACGTTCTACTGGGGCCAGCGCATGAACCTATTTACAAGCCTCTTTCCGGGAGAGAAGCACGCGGTCTACCCACGCGGTGTTGTCTCGGTCTACAACCCGCCCAAGGGCATGAAAGAGCTGATACCGCTGAGCTCCCTTGGCCCAGTGGCAAGCGGGGCATGTGCGATTGATCTCAATGATATTCCTCAGTGTTGGGGCACGAATCCGCAGTTGGGCGTCGCTGGACCAGCGGCTTCGGGTCAAACCAAGCTGACGGCCCTGACGGCTGGCACGGCTGCGGTCGCAGGGCTGGCCAGTGCAACGTGGATGAACGATGACACGTTTGGCTTCTTCGTTGGTGGTGGCGGCGTGCACTGCAAAGTCGGCTTGGATGGCAAGGCGTTCTGCTGGGGACCTTCTGTGACTGGGGTAGTCCAAGACAATCTGGGGGCCGCGGCCGCGGCGGTCGCGGTGCAGCGCCAACAGGAGTACTTCTGGGACAATCCCGCAGGCTGCGCTAATGGGGTGTTCTCAGTTTCCTTCACCCGTTGTTACGTGATGACCAACGGCTCCGTTCTGTGCGCTGGCGGCAACAACTGCGGACAGCTGGGAATCGGCAACACCAATTACCAGAATCCCAATCAGTTCTTCATGCCCAGCGGCTTTGACAAGGGCATCGTACAGTTGGCGATGCCCGTCGCCGCGCTGTGCGCCCTGCGCGCGGATGGCAAGGTGCTGTGTGCCGGCAGAGGCGGCGAGGGCCAAATGGGCAATGGCAGCTTCAGCGCCCAGCTAAACCCTGGCTTGGTCAACAACGTCAGCGATGCCAAGGCCATCGCCGCCAGCGCCGCCAATGTATGCGCGGTGATCGGCGACGGCACCGTGTCCTGTTGGGGGGCCGGCTCTGCCAAAGCGCTGGGGAGCACCAACTATGCGAACAGCAGCAGCGCGCAACCTGTGCAGGCCTACGACGCACAGACCATGCAGACGTCACAGCTCACTGGAGCGACCACTATTGCCGCTGCTAGATCGAGCTTTTGTGCGCTGACCCCAGCCGGCGCCTGGTGCTGGGGCAGGGGCATCATGGACAAGAACAATTGGGGCGCGGCCCGCCTGATCCCGGGCACAGCTGGGGCTGCTAAGATTCGCGGCGGATCTGAAGGCTCTGAGTCTTACAGCGACAACGCTGACACGTTCTGCGCCGACAGTCCGAAGGGCACTTGGTCTTGTTGGGGTTTCAGGTCCGCTGAGCCTGCCCGGCGCCGCATCGCCGATGCACCGATCGAGGTCACCTCTCCATGAACCAACACCGTCCTTCCATCGCTATGACTCCAGGGTGGCTCGCCGGCTGGGCGCTAACATGCCTAGCCGGCTGCGCTTGGCAGCCGCCCGCGGATCCGGTCGACGCTGTGGGCGACGCCTCCCCTGCGGGCGACGCCAGCCTCGCAGACAATGGCGGCAGAGCGGCCGACCAGGGCAGCGGCTACCTGGACCCAGAGGTGACCTCGACCGAAGTCGGGCCATCCCCGCGCGACCCGAACAACAAGGCGCCCTCGCTGAGCATTCTGGCTCCGGCGCCGGGAAGCATCGTGGCGGCATCGCTGCCCTTGGCGCTGCATCTCAAGCTCACGGATGACTTGACGGCCGCGGTCGACCTCTCCCTCGTCGTCACCGTGACCAGTGGGTCGGCGAGCGTGGCGACCGCCAAGCCGCAGCCGGATGGAACCTACTTGGTGGGTCTGAGCAACCTGCAGGTGGGCTCGCTGGGACTGTTGCTGCGCGCCGTTGACAGCCAGGGCGAGACTGCCGAGGCGGTGCTCGCCTTGCAGGTTGTGGCCCAGCCAGATAGCCCGAGTGTGACGATTCTACCCGCCATGCCCACTACCACCGATAACCTCTACGCCGCCGTGGTCTTGCCGCTGGGGATGGGCAACGTCAGCTTGAAGGACTATGCTGTCCGTTGGTCCCTCAATGGTGTGGCGGCCTTAGACGGCGCCATCGTTCCTGCTGCAGCGACGCTGGCTGGCGACACCTGGACCGTTGAAGTGGCTGCCGTCTCTGCCGTGCCGGCCAAGACCCTGGCCAAAGCGGAGGTCAAGATCGCCAACGCCGCGCCCACAAAGGCAGTACTGGCGCTGCAGCCTTGGCAGCCGAGCTTGATATCCACTGTGTCCTGCGTCGTTGTGGAAGGCGCGGAAGACGCCGACGGGCAGGCGGTCGACCTGCAGCGCCAGTGGACGGTCAACGGCGTGGAGCTGCCCGGGACGGCATCGCTCTCGTCTTTGGCACTGGCGACCCCCTTTGCCGGCGTCTGGAAGGCGGAGTTTGCCGTCCAGCAGGGCGACGTGCTGGGCTGCCGCGTGCAACCGACCGATGGGATTGCGGCAGCGCTAGCCACCGAAGTCACCGCCGTGCTGCTGGGCTTTAACGCCTGCGGCGCCGGGGCCAGCGGCTGCAGCCCACAGGCCCTCTGCACGCCGACGCCAACCGTAGCGGCGCTCTGTGCTTGCAAGACCGGCTACGCAGGCAATGGCAAGCTCTGCAAGGACTTGGACGAGTGCGGCGCTGGGCTGGACAACTGTGACCTGGCAGCCACCTGCACCAATACCGACGGCGGCTACACCTGCACCTGCCCCACCGGCATGAGCGGCGACGGCACAACCTGCACCGACCTCGATGAGTGCTTGCAGGGGACCGCGGCCTGCGACTTGCACGCCGACTGCACCAACACCGTGGGCGACTACGCGTGCAATTGCCAAGCCGGCTGGGCGGGCGACGGCTCCGCTTGCGCCGACATCGATGAGTGCGCCCCAGGGCTAGGCTTTTGCGCGCTGGCCGCGGACTGCACCAACACCCAGGGGGGCTTTGCGTGTACCTGCAAGGACGGCTACACCGGCAATGGCACGACCTGTGACGACATCGATGAGTGCCTGACCGGCAACGGCGGCTGCAGCCCTCTGGGCGGCTGTGTCAACTTGCCCGGCTCAGCCACCTGCACCGCTTGCCCTCCTGGCACCACCGGCGACGGCAAGACCTGCAAAGACATTGACGAATGCAAGACCAACAACGGCGGCTGCTCACCGGCTGCCGACTGCACCAACACGGTGGGCGACTTCTGGTGTGTCTGCCAACCAGGAACCATCGGCGATGGCACGACCTGTATCGACGTCGACGAGTGCGAGAAGGGCAGCGCCGGCTGCAGCGCCGATGCCACCTGCAAAAACACCTTTGGCGGCTTCCTCTGTACCTGCAATCCAGGTTTTGCTGGCACGGGAACCGACTGCGCAGACCTAGACGAGTGCAAGCTTGCAAGCGCCGGCTGCAGCGCCAAAGCGAGCTGTAGCAACGTCACAGGCGGCGCGATTTGCGCGTGCCTGCCGGGCTATCAAGGCGACGGCAAGACGTGCAGCGACGTTGACGAGTGCAAGGGCGCCGCAGGTAAGGGCGCCACAGGCACGGGAGGCACTGCCAAGTGCGCCAGCCAAGCGACCTGCAAGAATCAGGAAGGCAGCTACAGCTGTGCTTGCAACACCGGCTACACCGGCGACGGCAAGACCTGCGCCGATATCGACGAGTGCGCCACCGGCAAGGCCAATTGCGCCAAGGAGGCGGTCTGCCTCAATGCCCCCGGCGGGTTCAGCTGCAGCTGCGCGCCCGGCTACAGCGGCGATGGCCAGACCTGTCAACCGGATCCATAGGGGCGCCGCACAGCCACTTCGGCGACCCAGGCGACTCAGCTAACAACTATTTGGCTTTCAGCGAGTTCTTCTTGTTGACGGCCTCCCTCGGGCCCCTCTGCCAGCCCGAGCGATGAGGACATGGATGCGTACACTTAGCGCGTCGCCCGGTAGCCCTACAAGGCGCTGGCCGAATTGGACAGGCTGGGCCCTAACTGCGGCAGTCGGCCCGGCTTTCGCCGCCATCGGCTGGCTCGCCCCGGTGCCAGTCTTGGCTGCGCCGAAGGGCGACCTGGGCCTCTTCCTTGGGTACAACGCCAAGAGCTCGAGCAATGAGCTCGGCAATGCGATTCAGCCCGACGAAGTCGTGCAAGGAGCGCTCGGCGGCGGCGTGCGCGGCAGCTTGGCACTCATCGGCCCCCTGGCGGCCGAGCTGGAGCTCAAGTACCTGCGCTCTGAACTGCTCAAGTCCCAGCATTCTGCGGTGATCTTTGCGCCGCGGGCCTCGCTGCTCTACGAGTTTAGGCCAGACGCGCAGCTGCGGCCCTTTGTGAAAGTCACCGGCGGCATGGAGATTCTGCAGAGCTACTCGCCGCGGCTGCCTGATGAGGTGGACTCCGAGTTTCTGGTAGGGCTGGGTGCTGGGGCTCGCTATGACCTGAGCTCTCGCTGGGGTGTGCGCCTGGACTTGCTCGCTGCGATGACGCCTGGGCGCAACCAAGAGCTGGTGCCGGAAGCGGAATTCTGGCTCGGCGGCTATTGGCGGTTTGGGACTGGACCGGCCGATGCCGACGCCGATGGCGTGGCCGATGTAGCCGACAAGTGCCCGCAACAGCATGAAGATCAGGATGGTTTTGAGGATAGCGATGGCTGCCCAGATCCAGACAACGATGGGGATGGCGTGGCTGACGGCGCCGATCGCTGTCCACAGCAAGCAGAAGACAAGGATGGCTTTGAAGACAGCGACGGCTGCCCTGACGCCGACGATGACAAGGACGGCTTGGCCGACGCCCAGGACCGCTGCCCAAGACAGGCTGAAGACAAAGACGGCTTTGAGGACGGCGACGGCTGCCCCGACCCAGACAATGACAAAGACGGCGTGGCCGACACCGCGGACCGCTGCCCGCTGCAGTTAGGGAGCGCAGAAGATGCAGGCTGCCCACCCAAAGACAGCGACGGCGACGGCATCGTAGACAAGCTCGACAAGTGCCCAGACAAGAAGGAGACCTTCAATGGCAAGGACGACGGCGACGGCTGCCCAGACGGCGCAGAGACCGTGGTCGTCTCTGAGCGGAGCATTGAGATCCGCGAGCGGGTCTTCTTTGGCCTAGGCAATGCGACCATCGAAGCAGCCAGCTTCCCGCTGCTCAACACCGTAGCTACGGCGCTGTCTAGCTATCCGCGCTTGACCAAGGTCGCGGTCGAAGGGCACACCGATGACGTTGGCGACCCGGCGGCCAACCAAGTGCTGTCCAACGATCGCGCAGCCGCCGTCGCCACTTATCTGGAGAGCAAAGGGATCGCTCGCTCCCGGCTCCAGGCTGTTGGCTTTGGCTCGAGCCGGCCCCTTTGCCTCGAGATCGCTGCGCTTCAGGCGGCTGCCAAGCCCAACAAGACCAAGCTGGAGCGCTGCCGCGACAAGAACCGCCGCGTGCAGTTTCAAGTGCTTGAGATGGACGGCGCGCCCATTCCTAGTTCGGCTCCCGCCGGCGCCGCGGCACCTCCAGCCAGCCCAGCACCGCCAGCCAGCCCAGCACCGCCGCGCTGACGAACACTTCCGGCGACTCTCAGAGGTGAACGCCCTGTTGGCAGTCGTCTGGTTGATCAGCGGCTGCTACGGCGCGATGGGGCACCGCCAGCGGCTAGGAGCGTGGCGGAGCATCTCGCTAACCTATTGGAAATACATCTTTCCCTCAACATGGGACTGTAGTGATTTCATGCGGTTGATCCGCTTCGCCGATTGATCTCCGGCCGGCTCCTGAATCGTGCGCAACAGTTCTACTCAGAGCCTGTGAAAATATTCTGGATGTGAAAGAACAGCGCTTGACAACATTGGGTCTTTGACTCTCGATGGCCTGAAGCCGACGTTCTTTCACATCCTCTCAGCTCTCCTCCCGACTCCAGAACGCACTGAGGTTTGCGAGCCATGCCCGCGAACTCGAGGCGGGCAGCGCGCCTGCGAAGACGACATGATCGCCCGCCTGGACGCGCTGTTCCCCGGCGTGGCCCACCGGGTGGTGTTTCGCGAGTCGGCCTCGCCCCGCCCGCCTGATCGATCGCCGATTCCGCAAGCTCGATAGGCTGTTATCCCCAGTCTACCCGCCCGCCAGCACCCGCACATCGCCAGACAGCCGCGGCGTCTCTTGCACCTCGAGCTTGACACTGTACTCCTTCTCCAGGGCCGCCAGCGGCTCGGCCAGCTGGTCCTTGAGGATCGCCGCCACCCGCGCCGGCGCCTGCACCTTCATCACCGGCGTATGCGCCCCGGTGGCCCGCAGCGCCGCCCGCACGCGCCCCAGGGTCTCCAGCGCCAAGTCCGCCGCCGCCCGCACGTGGCCGCGGCCGTGGCAAGCCGGGCAGGGCTCGGTCAGCCGCTCATAGATGCTCTCGCGGGTGCGCTTGCGCGTCAGCTGCACCGTGCCAAACTCGCTGACCCGCCCCAGGCGAATGCGCGCGCGATCGCGAGCCAATTCATCGGCAAAGGTCTGCTCGAGCGCCCGGCGATCCTCTCCGCGCTTGAGGTCCACAAAGTCGACAATCACCAGCCCGCCGATGTTGCGCAGCCGCAGCTCGCGGGCGATCGCCGCTGCCGCCTCTTGATTGAGCGCCAGCATCGCCGCGTCTAGCGATCCGCCGCCCAGCTGCTTGCCCGAGTTGACGTCGATGACCGTCATCGCCTCGGTGCGCTCCACCACCAGCTCGCCGCCGCTCGGCAGAGACACCCGCGGCTCCGTGGCCTGCTTGACCCAGCGATCCAGCCCAAAAAACGGGAACATCGGCGTGGCCGACTGGTGCAGCTTGACCTCGGGCCGGCTCTCAGGATGAAAGCGCCGCACAAACGTCTGCACCCGGTCCTGGTCCGCCGGGTCGTCGATCCACACCGTCTTGGTCGCCGGCCCCACCATGTCGCGCAGGGCCCGCAGCGTCAGGTCCAGGTCGTCAAAGATAAAGCTCGGCCCCGAGGCCGCCTCGTAGCGCGTCTGGATATCGGCCCACTGCCGCGCCAAAAAGCTCACGTCGTCTGCCACTTCTTGCTCGGTCGCCCCTTCGCCCACCGTCCGCACGATCGCGCCGCTGCCCGCCGGCAAGTGCTTCTTGACGATGCCCTCCAGGCGCACGCGCTCCGCCGGATCGTCGATCATCTTGGACACGCCCACGTGCGGATCGCGCGCCAAAAACACCGCGTTGCGGCCGGGCAGGGAGATGAAGGTCGTCACCCGCGGCCCCTTCTTGCCCACCGGCTCGCGCACCACCTGCACCATCAGGTGCTGGCCGGGCCGCAGCAATTCGCTGATGCCTTGCGCGGGCTTGCGGGCGCGGTTGCCCTCGTCGTCGGCGTCGCTGTCGCTGCTGGCGCCGGGCGTCCACACGTCGCCGGCGTGCAACAGCGCGGCCTTGGACAGGCCGATCTCCACAAACGCCGCGTCCATGCTGGGGATCACCCGCTGAACCTTGCCGCGGTAGATGTTGCCAGACAGGCCTCGGCCGGTGGTGCGCTCGACTTGCAGTTCGACCACGGCGTCGCCTTGCTGCAAGGCCACGCGGGTTTCTTCTGGCGAGGACTGGATATACAGCGTCTCCGCCTCGCGCGGTTTGGCGGCGTCGGCGGGTCGCGGGGGCGGTGGGGCAGCGTCGGACATCGGACCTCCAGGGGGCGTACCCTAGCACGTTCGCAGCGGCACGGCACTGCGGGCCGGCGGGGCGATGGCCGCGTTCCGGGCGAGGGGGGGATGGGCACACCGCGGGGGTTTTTGCAGGGGAAGGAACTTTCCTGTCGCAGCACCGCTTCTTCGCTCCATGTATTCGCGCGCAGCGCCTTGCCCCCTCCCCTGCACCCCTCCCTCCTTTACTCTCAACCCCTTCCCTGCGCTGCTGGCGGCTGGTTGGGATTGCTTGGAGCCACCCTGGCGATGGTCGGACCTCAGTCGCGTCGCTGTTGGTGCGGTGGCGCAGGTGGTCGCCTGGACCGCTACGGCGTCGCTGGCCCCGCAGGCCTGGGCAAGAACAGCTGGCCCACGGCGATCTCCAGCGCCTCAAACGGCGGCAGGCGCAGGGTCTGGTCGTCGCCAAAGCAGCCGTGGATCCGCCACTTGTCGCCGTCG
>JBIKTV010000653.1:0-2938 GCA_044347905.1 Myxococcota bacterium | reverse complement strand
CCGGTGATGGCCACCTCCCGCGACAACAACAGAATTGCCAACCACGCCGGGGTGCGGCCCAGGGCCACCAGCTCGACTAGGCAGGCCAGCACCAGCAGTTTGTCCGCCAACGGGTCGAGGAATTTGCCAAAAGCCGACTGCAAGTCGAGGTTGCGCGCCAGCCAGCCGTCCAAGAAGTCGGTGATCGAGGCGATGGCAAACAGCGCGGTCGCCCAAAACACCGCCCAGCGCGCCGACCACGGGCCGACGACGGCGGGATCGGACGCTTCCATCATCCACATGACCGCGGGGATGATCGCCACGCGGCCCATGGTCAAGATGTTGGGAAGATTGAAGATTTCATTGCGCAGCGCCGAGCGAGGCCGCCTAGCTTTCTTCTTCTTGCGCGGGCGCCGAGGCGATTGGCGCGGGTCCGGGGTGAGTTCGTCCATCGCGCAGGCCTCGGGCGGTCGGGGCGCCGTGCCGCCCGTCTCCCAAGTGTGCACGCTGGCGGGGCGGCTGCCAAGCGCCCAGGTCTTAGCGCGGCCACCGATTTGGATCCGCGCCTCATTCAGTTGGGAATCTGCGCAGTCTCAGCCGGGTTATGCTGCCTGGCGCCGCGCAAACGCTCTGCCCTGGCCGGCGTCGGCTGGCGAGACTGCCTCTGCTTTGCTAACCTGTGCCGGCCGACCTGAAGCGTCCGCGCACCTCTGCCCAGGCCAAACCGTACATGACTGAGCTTTTTGAACAAATCGGCATCGGCTTTCTCGGGGGCCTCATCCTCAACGTCATGCCGTGCGTGCTGCCGGTGTTGACGATGAAGGTGTTCAACCTCGTCGAGCACTCCAAAGTGGGCGACGGGTCGTCGGATCAGACGAGGCGCCTGCACGGGATGGCCTATACCGCCGGCGTGCTGCTGATGTTTCTCTCCTTGGCGGCGGTCGTCATCGCGCTGAAGGCCGCGGGCGATCGGGTTGGCTGGGGCATGCAGTTCCAGAACCCCAAGTTCGTCGCCGGGATGATCGGCCTGATTTTTGTGTTTGGCCTCAATGCGTTGGGCGTGTTTGAGTGGAACCTGTCGCTGTCCGGCCGGCCGGGGCACCAGGGCTACGGCGCGAGCGTGGTCAACGGCCTGTTTGCGGCGATCATGTCGACCCCCTGCTCAGCGCCGTTTTTGGGCACGGCCGCGACTTTTGCCCTGGGCTCTGACGCGCCGTGGTGGCGCACGCTGGCGATGTTCACCTCCATCGGCATCGGCCTTTCCAGCCCATTCCTGCTGATTAGCTTTGTGCCCGCCATTGGCCGCCGGCTGCCGCGCCCCGGGCCGTGGATGGAAACCTTCAAGCAACTCATGGGTTTTTCCCTGCTGGCCGCCGCCGTTTGGCTGTTTTCTACCCTGCAGGCGCAGATCTCGCGCCAGGCGTCGTCCGACTATCTGTGGTTCCTCCTGGCGCTTTCCGTGGCCGTCTGGGGCATCCACCACTTTGGCGGCGTGCTGTATTCAACCGCGCGGCGCATGACCGTGCGCGCAGTGGCGATCGGCAGCCTGGTGGCCCTGGGCGCGGGCGGATTGCTGCACTTTGAAGCGCCGGCGGCCGCTGCGGCGGATGCTTCGCCTCACAACGCTGGCTGCAAGCCCACGGACACGGTCTGCAAGGACCACATCGCCTGGCTGCCTTTTGACGCCAAGCGCGTCTCGGCGGAGAGCAAGGCCGGCCGGCCGGTGTTCATGGATTTCACCGCTGAGTGGTGCGCCAACTGCAAGACCAATGAGAAAGTGTTCATTGAGACCAAGAAGGTCCGCGATGCCCTCGTCGCCTCCGGTGTCTTGCCGATGAAGGCCGATCTGACCAATGAAAATGACGAGATCCAGACGTGGCTCGACAAGCTGGGCCGCTCTGGCATTCCGGCCTACGTGATCTACATGCCCGATGGAACGCACGATCTGCTGCCGGAAGCCATCACGTCGGATTTGCTGGTCGAGCGACTGCAGAAGGCGGCGTCGCGTTTCCCGCCCAAGCAGGTCGCCGGCAACCCGTAGCGCCGGCTGAGGCCGCCGCCGAACTGCAAGGGGCTCATGCGCATTCTGCTCACCGGCGCCGCTGGTTTCATTGGCTCGCACACCGCCGAAGCCCTCCTGCGCCGCGGCGATCGCGTGGTGGGGGTCGACAACTTTGACCCGTTCTATGACCGCGCGCTCAAGGAGCGCAACCTCGTGGCGGTGCAGCAGGCGGGGCCTGAGCGCTGGCGCTTTGTTGAGGGCGACCTCGCCGACCAGGAAACCCTTGACCGCCTTTGGGAATTTGGCCCTTATGACGTGGTTGTGCACCTGGCGGCCAAGGCCGGTGTGCGGCCCTCGATCGACGATCCGGCGTCTTATGTGCGGGCCAATCTGGAAGCGACGGTGCGTTTGTGGGAGCAGTGCCGCCAGCACGGCCCCAAGCGCGTGGTTTTCGCCTCGTCTTCGTCCGTTTACGGCGCGGATTCAGAGGCGCCCTTTGCCGAGGGGGCGCGCTGCGATCGGCCGGTCTCGCCTTATGCCGCCACCAAGCGCGCGGGCGAGCTGTTGGGGCACACCTATGCGCATTTGTACGGATTTGACCTGACTTGCCTGCGCTTTTTTACCGTCTACGGGCCGCGGCAGCGTCCGGAGATGGCGATCCACAAGTTTGCCACGCTGCTGTGGCGCGGCGCGGCGATTCCCCAGTTTGGCGACGGCGGTTCGAGCCGCGACTACACCTACATTGATGATATCGTTCGCGGTGTTGTAGCTGCGGTGGATCGGCCCAAGGGCTTTGCCATCTACAATCTGGGCGGAGATCGCGAGACCCGCCTTGACGAGCTGGCGGCGATGCTCGCGCGGGCCCTCCACGTCGAACTGCGCGTAGAGCAACATCCTGAGGCTCCCGGGGACGTACCGCGGACGTGCGCCGACCTGACGCTGGCGCGGGCCGAGCTG
>JBIKTV010000654.1:0-2938 GCA_044347905.1 Myxococcota bacterium | reverse complement strand
ATGCGCTACAACTTCTTTGAAGGCTGGCCGACCAAGTGGAAGGGCTTCACCCTCGACGGCAAGGGCACCGACGTCAACGTCGAAGAGCTCGAACTGGCCGTTGAGAAGCTCGAGCGCGGTTGATCCAGCGGTCCTTAGGGACCTGCGGAACACCTGAGACGTTCAGCGTCTAACAACCGGCGGCGGATTCCTTGAAGGGGTTCCGCCGCCGGTTGCGTTTTTGGCGACCGTCAGCGGCGGCTGCTTCTGGCGCGCGCGGCTCTTTCACTCCCATGCGTCAGGCGCTACCGTGCATGGCAGGTGCGGTCGGGCGAGCCCGTGGCGCGAGGGGAGGGGCAGGTGACATTTCCGCTGTTTGGCGCGGCCGTGGTGCCCAGCCTGCTGATCCTGTGGTTTTTTCTGAGCCGCGACCACCACCCGGAGCCCCGCGCCGTGCTGCTGCGGACCTTCTGGTACGGGGTGCTGATCACCGTGCCGGCGGGCCTGCTGGAGGTGGCGCTCAGCAGCGCCGCCGAGCCCCTGGGCCTGTCGCCGGTGGCGGCCTCGCTCAACTCCGCGTTCCTGGGGGCGGCGCTCTGCGAAGAAAGCCTAAAATTCCTCATTGTGTACTACTACTGCCGCCGCAACCCCGCCTTTGACGAGCCGATGGACGGCATCATCTACGGTGTCACGGCGTCCCTGGGCTTTGCCACCCTGGAGAATGTGCTCTACGTCGCGTCTCACGGCGTTGAAGTCGCGGTCATGCGCGCGCTGCTGGCGGTGCCGGGCCACGCCTGCTGGGGGGCGCTGATGGGCTATTACATCGGTCAGGCGCAGTTTGGCCCGGCCGCGCACCGCACCCGCAACCTGGCCCTGGCCCTGGCCCTGCCCATGGCGTTGCACGGTCTTTATGACTTCCCGCTCATGTGGCTCGATCGGGCCGAGGGCGACGCGTCTCCGGCCTTGCCGTGGATCTGGCTGCCGCTGGCGACGCTGGCGATCGGTTGGCGCCTCGCTCTGAAGCAGCTGCACGAGTTACGCCGCGACCAGCACCTCGCCGCTGGCCTGCCGGAGCCGCTCCACGTCCCCCGTCCGCCCCGCCGCTGGGCCGTGCTCCTGCAGCTGGGGTTGGGCGGCCTGCTGGCCTGGGGCGGCGGCTTGATGACCCTGGCCGTGCTGGCCGGCGTGGCCCTCGGCGAAGCTGCGGTGGACACGACGGCGCTCGTAGTCGGCACTGCGGCCATCGGCGTCCTGCCGCTGCTGCTCGGCCTGTGGCTGTTCAGCCGCGGCTTGCAGGCGAGCACGGCGGCGCGTCCCGCGTAACCGACTCTGCATTCACATTGTGCTGGTAGATTCCTGGGTTCCCAGACGCCGACGGCCAATCGCTGCCATCGGCGCCTGGGTCCCGCTCAGGCCTATTGGCAGGTCAGCGCGCAGATCGTCTTGACTTCGGTGACGCACTGGCCGTCCCAGCTGGTATTGCAGCAGAACGGGTCCGTAGCGCAGATCTTGGCGACGCAGCCGGTGCCCGCCGGTGCGGGATCGCAGCCCGAAACCAGCTTGACGCCCGTAAGGCACAGCCCGTGACCGCACGTGCCGGTCGCCGCGACGCTGCCCGTGCAATTCGCTACCTTGCAGATGGTCGCCACTTCATACACGCACTTGCTGTCCCAAGCGTTGGTGCAGCAGAACGGGTCGGCCTTGCAGATCGACTGCACGCACGGATCGCACGAACCCGCTGACTTGGGCGACTTGGTCACGGTGCACTTGTCTTCCGTGGTCGGCGCCGGGGTGTACTTGCAGCCGGTGGCCACGTCGCACGAATCGGTGGTGCAAGCGTTGTTGTCGTTGCAGACCACCGGCGTGTACTTGCAGCCGGTCACCTTGTCACAGCTGTCCGTGGTGCAGGCGCTGCTGTCATTGCAGGTCACCGCGCTGCCGTTGCCGCAGGCGCCATTGGCGTCGCAGTACTCGCCCGTGGTGCAAGCGGTGCCGTCGTTGCAGGTCACCGGCATGCCGCGCTCGCAGGCGTACCAGCTGATCGGGAAGCCGGGGACCGACACCGACAGGTCATTCCACTTGCCGGCCGCGGTGTACACGTGCACGTAGTCCTCTGTATTTCCAGCGTTGTCCGGCTGGCTGACGTCCCAGTTGAACCAGGTCGCCTTGCTGCCGTCCTGCCACAGATAGGTGCCTTCGGTCGCCACGTCGGTCAAGCCGATCCAGTAGCTGGCAAACACGTTGGCATTCAGGGACTTCTGGTAGGCCAGCACCGCGTCATTCTTGGTCTGATCGCCGATCTTGACCAGGTTGCCGCCCCACGCCTTGCACGCCGTCTGCGCGCCCGTCCAGTTGATGGGCGCCGCCGCCTTGGTGAACTTGACGCAGCTGCCGCCGATGTCCTTGCCGTCGCACAGCGGCACGCCGGAGCCGGCCTTGGTCTTGTGGACGCAGCCCGTGGCTTTGTCGCAGCTGTCGAGCGTGCACTCCTTGGCGTCGTCGCAGTTCAGCGCCGCGCCGGGCTTGCAGCTACCGGCCGCACAGGCGTCGGTGGTGGTGCACAGGTCGCCGTCCGTGCACTTGGTGCCGTCCAGCACGGGCGTGTAGACGCAGCCCTTGAGCTTGTCGCAGGTGTCCAAGGTGCAGGCGTTGTTGTCGTCGCACACCACGGTCTTGCCGTTGGCGCAATCGCCGGTGGCGCCACACCACTCAGCGGCGGTGCAGGCGTTGCCGTCATTGCAGGTGACCACATCCGGGCGCTGGCACATGTAGCAGCCGTACACATACACGCCGGTGGTGTCGTTCCACTTGCCGTTGCCGCTGCCTGCATATACATAGACGCCTACGTAGTCTTCATCGCCGGAATTGTTGGGCTCGCCGGCGTTCCAGTTGCTGTAGACGTAAGCCGAGCCGTCGAGCCAGGCGTACTTGCCCTCAGCAGCCGCGTCGCTGAGGCCAA
>JBIKTV010000188.1:0-10402 GCA_044347905.1 Myxococcota bacterium | reverse complement strand
CAGCTCGACGGCGACAAGTGGCGGATCCACGGCTGCTTTGGCGACGACCAGACCCTGCGCCTGCCGCCGTTTGAGGCGCTGGAGATCGCCGTGGGCCAGCTGTTTTTGCCCAGGCCTGCGGGGCCAGCGACGCCGTAGCGGTCCAGGCGACCACCTGCGACTCGACAGCAGCCACGATGCTGCACAGGGCCATAGAATGGCTGTAGATTTGCGCGTTGAGCAATTGCAGTACGAGGCGCAAATCGCCCAAGAGCGCTACGAGCAGGTGGACGCGCGCAACCGCCTCGTCGCTGCAGAGCTGGAAAAGCGCTCGAAAGGCAAGCTAGAAGCATTTGAAAAAGCACGCGTTGAGCGGGCAGCGCTGGAACTGCCGCTGGCAGCGCCCTTGGACAAGCACCGCTGCCAGCTCCTCTGGTTAGGCAAGCACCTCGCGGCCCTCTGGCACAACCAGCACTGTCCGTTTGAACTCAAGAAGCGCCTAGTGCGGTCGGTGATCCATGAAATCGTACTTGATTCCACAGAGACGGCCATCAGCATGGTCATCCACTGGCAGGGCGGCAGTCACTCTCGCGTAGAAGTGTCGCGCCCCAAATGGCGAACTGACCAGAGCAACAGTGCTGACGGTATGGATGTAATTCGGAACCTTGCACCTCGTTATAGCGATGACCAAATCAGTCGAGTGCTATCGCCACAAGGTCGAACCCATCGCCAGAGTTATCGCTGTCGCCAGCGAGGCGCTCCTGATTGGGCGCAAACGATTTGTCAGTTTCGTAGAAGGCGGTCGCCAAGAAGTACGCAGCGCTCCTCTCGATCAACGCCGCGTCGCCTTTCATGGTCTTCGCCAGGAACACGTCCGTATCAAGAGCCCACAAGAACTGCGCCAGTGCCGCTCGCTCGACCGCCGGCAATGGTGCAGCTTCGCGATAGAATTCTGCAAAGAATGCCCCATAGTCCATTCGGAAGTTGCCGATTAGTCCAGGGGCAATGCTCTGCAGTGCGAGCTCGCCGGCAAGAACAGCAGACCGCAGAAAGCCCAGCCCAGCTGCGCTTGCGATCCAGAGGTCCTTGCTAAGCCACTTGGACGGCACGCCAGCGAAGTTCGCTGCTGACGTCCCGGCAATCCGGCCGATTTCTGCCCACGTGTCGGTGCCGACCTTGCCGTCGGCGCGGGCGACCACGGCTTTGCCAAGCGTGGCCTGCCATTGCCGGACACGTCCGGCTGCGTAGGGCGAGTACACGTCGCCGTCCAGCTTGTTGTCGTCTGGCCACATCAGTCGAAGGTGCTGCATGAGCAGCTTGGCCCACTTCGACTTGCCGCCAGGCACGACCTCGGTGCTCACTCCATCTCCGAAGAACTGTGGTGCCGCCATCTTGCCCCCTTGCCCCCTTGCATCGATTGCCCGCTGGATGCCCACCATCGCCAAGAAGCACTTCTGCAGTGGCCGGTTGAGGAGACCATAGGCGAATTGAGGCCGTAGCGCAATGACCCGTGCGTAGCGGGGCTCTGGGCCCAGACTTCGCGCTTGCCGTGTGGGGCCTACCTTGCTAGGATTGGCAAGACCGAGGCGACTTGGGCAGCAAAAGTGGTGCGCACTCGCGCGCTTCGACGGAAGCATGCCTTGTACAGCCAGACAGCAGGGGTGCTAATGAGCCGTGCCATGCGCCACCCGAACCAGGCAGAGCCGGAAAGCCAGTGCGAAGCAGACTTGCCGCCAGCGGCTCAACACCCGGCCAACGGTACGCGTCACGCGCAGGTCGCCCACCTGAACTTCGGGCCCCAGCAGGCTGCGGTGCTGGACGCTGGTCACCACGACGCCACTGTCCTGCTCTGCGGGGCCACTGGCACCGGCAAGACCTTGGCCGCGCGGGCAATTCACCAATCTAGCCAGCGATCTAGCTACCCGTTTGTCGCGGTCAATTGCGCAACGCTGACGCCAGAACTCGCCTGCAGCGCGTTGTTTGGCCATCGCCGCGGGTCGTTTACTGGCGCAGTTGGCCATCACTGCGGCTATTTTGCTGCTTCCAATCGCGGTACGCTTTTCTTGGACGAAATCGGCGACCTGCCCCTAGCGGTGCAAGCCCAGGTACTCGCAGCTATCGAAAGCAGAACAGTCACAGCCCTCGGGAGCAGCGTGCAGACCCGCGTCGATTGCAGGTTGATCTGCGCGACGAATCGCAATTTGACACAGGAAGTCAGGCGCGGGCGGTTTCGAGCTGACTTGCTCGAGCGGATCTCAGACGAGTACATCCAGCTTGCCGAGCTGCGCAGTCGCATTCACGATCTCCCCGAGTTGATTTCAACCATGCAGAACGAAATGGGTATTACCCCCCCCTATACGTTCCACGTTGATGCAGTTCAGCGCATGCAGTCTTATGCATGGCCCGGCAACTTGAGGGAGTTGCACAAGACCATCGCGAGGCTGAGTCGCCGCGAGGTGGTCAAGCATACGCGGCAAGTACATGCAAGCGATTTGGTTTTTGGCCTGCTCGGCCCAGACGTTGATCATCCCCCGCTGGCAGAACCGGTGGTAGCCATGTCCAGACCGCCGAGTGAACCCTACGGCGAGGGCTGGGTCGCTGCCGACGGGCCGTGGGCGTTGGGTTCTATTCATCGCCAGAAGTCTGTCCTGACCAGCGGCAGGGTTGAACACGCACTGCAGGCTGCGCAAGGCAATCACACGCACGCGGCTCGCCTACTTGGGGTCAAGCGGACATCGCTGCTGCGCTGGCTGAGCGTCCAAAGAGACGTCTCCACGGACCCGCGGGCGACGTCTCGCGACAGTCCGCGCGGTGGCGGCGGCACGAAAATACGATGACAAATCAAAAACTCAGCCGCACAAAGAACTCTGGCATAGCTTGTGCAGAACATAGGACAGTCGCCTCGAAGACGGGGCCGAGCACTGGAGCCGAGCATGTATCCGGTCACAGCTATTCGTGGAGCCGTTGGCGAGAGACTGCTGGTCAAGGCCTTGCAGCCGACGACCTTCAACATTGCAGAGTACGCCAACCCGCTCAGCAACGTTTCCACCTTCGACTACACGTTCGACTGGGGGGACGGAGACATTGAGTCCGGCGCGTACTCGCTCAGCGTACCCAGCGTCACGCACACATGGACGTCGCCAGGCGAATACGAAGTACAGCTGCAAACCGTGATTGGCGGCGCGGTGCAGACGTATTCCTGGCGGCTGTCGGTCGTATGGGCGCGGTCCCGGACCACAGGCGATATCGCGACGCCGTGGGTCGCTTCAGTTCCGACGTCGCTGCGCGCGGCCGGTACTGAATTCCGGCAACTGTTGGTGATCGCGCCGCTTCGCTGCAATGTGGTTCACACGGCCCAGGCCGACTTGACCGGCGTGGGCGACTGGGGCGCTGCGAGCGCCAGTACGATCTTGGCCGATCGGCTGACCGCGGCCTGTGATGATGCGCTGTGTCGTTGGCAAGCCGGCTATGCCAATGGCTTTGGCCGCATCCCCGTTCCGCGTTCGCGATTCGACGCGGCTATGGCGCTGAGCTTCCCGCTGGACCAGTTGACCTTTGGCAGCAATGACGCCATTCGCAAGGCGGCGGCGGCCTTTGAAGTGCGCTGGCGAGAAATGGCCACCGATCCTGCTGGCGGGCTGGTCTGGCCGGACCTCAAGACAGACCTGGACACGATTGTTTCTGCTGGGAATTCGGCGACGCTTGCGGCACTGAATCCTGAACCGTGGGCCCAAGGAGACTACCTGGCGGCAGGCGATCGCTCGGTCAGAATGGCACAGGTGATGCGCTGGACCGAGTACGCCCTGCGCGAGGTGGACGACAATCAGACGGCAGCCAACGTACCCGTGTGGGCGTGGCGCAGGCAGGCGCAGCAGGGAATGGTGCCAGAGCCCAAGGTAGACATGGCTGCCGCTTGGTCGTGGGAAGTTGTGCAGGCCGCTTGCCAAGTGGCCTCGCAGTTCTTTGCGGTGCTGGACGGCAATGTGGCCAACTTCGCGGGCGCGACGGCCGCCGTGTTCGCCAATCCGGTCAATGGGCATGTCACGCTGCGGCTGCATGGCGGGGCAACGAGGCCGGTGTGGGCCGTGCTTCAAGTAGGGCCGGGTGCGAGCGCAGACGCGGAAATCGCAGGTGCCGACATGGCCCTAGAGGCCGGGCAAGCCGCTGGACCGTGGATCGCCGCGCGGGCGGTGGCAATGGCCAACACGGCTGCTGCTGCCAGCGTGATGCCGCCATACGTCTGGGACGTCGAGCGGGCGCTCGCCGCCTTTGACCGCACACTCGCAGCCAACAGTCCGGTGCTTCAGAACATGACTGCCGGACAGGTGATGCTCTCAACCGAGCAGTCCGGCCAGCAGATCACGACGTGGCTGATGCCGGACGGAACCGAACGTCGCGTGGCGTCGGTATCGGCGGGATTAGATACGTGGGCAATCGCGGATGTCCGGCGGCCGGCACTGGCGCTGCCCGATCCCAAGAGGATGCGCAGTGGTATGCGACCGCATGCGCTGCTTCAACTCCTGGGTGGGCAAGCCGCGGCGGAGCGCAGCACTGCTTCCGCGGGCTTGAACGTGACTGTGCGCCCACGCTAAGAGTCTCTGCATTGCCTGCCAAACCGAGGAACCAATGAAAACAATTCAACTTACTCGCGCCGAGACGCTGACTGGGTCTACTACCTTTGCCACAGACGAGCTGGGCAATCCGCTGACTTTGGGTACCTACCGCGGAGTTCGTTTGGCGATTGATGTCACTGCGTTGAGCACGGATGTTGAGGTAAAGCCGGCGATCTGGGCTAGGGATCCGGTCACCGGGACTTGGGGCGTCGTCGTAGAGGGGGTGCCGATCGCCACCGTCTCAAGCGTGGCGTTGACTGTCCTCCCAGAGCTCACCCCGATAGCCAACTCGGCCGCTAGCGCGGCGCTGGCCAATGCGTTTCGCGTCGCCCTCGATTACACGGGGTCTGCAGGCAACTGCACTATTACGCTCGGCCTCGTGAAGCTTCCCTAACTGGCCTGCCCGCCAAGGAGGACACAATGCCCGAGTCTAGCCCGGCGCCAGCGCCGAATCCGCAGAAGCCATGCGCAACTGGCCACTCCGGCCACTTCGACCTCTGCCACCCGTTCGGCAAGGCCGCGGATCCGCGCCAGCAGCTCACCTTGCTCTCGCATGTGCCCTTGCCCAACCTGCTCAAGGCCAGCGGGCTGCAGTCCGCCAAACTCGCCGGCCGCGACGTGCTGTGCGAAGTCCAAGCGTGCTTGTACGTCGAGCATACTCAGCAATGGCGCTTGGACCAGCTTGGTCTGGGGGACTTGGTCGCCGAGATCTCGCTAGCGCCAGGCGAGGAGCGCGAACTAGAGACCTATCGGATGGAGCGCACCATTGTCGAGCAGAGCCGCGAAGACGTGAGCCAGTTTGAGACATCTCGCGAGATCAGCAGCTTAGACCGGGAGTCGACGAGCGTGAGCGCCACGGCCTCCAAGGTGAACGGTTGGCGTGCGACCAATTCGATGGATCTGGCCGTGGGCGCCACCATCCCGCTGGACGTTGGCTTTGACGTCAAGGCGGACGCCTCCTACAAAGTGAGCAGCGAGCAAAGCACCCAGTTGACCGAGACCACCGATCAGCGCACCGAGCACGTACACGAAGGCACGGTTCGGGCAGCGGAAAAGCTCGCGAATCAAACCAAGGTGCAGGTCCGGACGACCCGCGAGACGACGTCGAGCTATACCGACAGGCGCACGCTGCGCAATCCTTCGCCGACCGACAGCCTTCATCTCTACGCCTACGAGGTCAACAAGTACTTCACCATCGCGACCTGGCCGAGCAAGGTTGCGCCGGCGCTGCGAGTCCGGCTGAAACCGCTGGTGTTTGACAAGGCCTTTGTGGCTGAAAACCCCGGCTTTCTTCAGGGGGCGGTGGCCGACGCATTGTTGGCGACGGCCGTACCAGATGCCCACCAGGCTGCAAGCGCCTTGGTCGTGCGAGCGGCAGACGATCAGGCGCTGCAGATCCTGGAACGGCTACTGTTTGACGACGTCGACCCCGATTTTGCGGCAGTCTGCCCGACGATTCCGCCGGATACCACGAGCGCTGCTGCCGTGTTCGACTTGTCTTGGCCGCGCCGACAGGACTTCGACAAGGTGCGGCTGATGTTCTGGACGGGCCATTACGCGCGCGTCCATCAGCCTGGCAGCGCGATCCTCAAGCAGTCAGCTCCAGGGGCCGAGGGCGGCGGAAGCTCGCCGAGTGTGGGCGACAAGATCCTCGACTTGCTACCCGCCCCCATCGCCTATGGATATAAGCTGATCTTTGGCGACAGCCCGCCGCCAGCCAAGCCGCCAACCAAGCCTTCCTTTCAAGACGGCGCGGTCTCGAGCCGGCGCCCTGATGACAACGCTGAGGGCGACAGCGGCTTGTGGGAGTGGGCGCAGACCGGCGCCTCCGCGATCTTCTTGCAGTGGCGCTACTTGTTTTGGCTGTGGTATGCCGCCGAGCAGAAGCCATCTTCGACTGCCGGAAGCTTCTGGCTTGCCAACCGCGGCGAGCTGCTCCGCCGATACGCCGAGCAGGTAAACACGAAATTCGAGGGCCTGTCGCGCGCGGTCTTGGTTGACTTCGGCGAATCGACGCAGCTGGCCCGGCGACTGGACGCGTTTGCCCTGGTGGCCGAGACAACGTTTGGCACCCCGGGAGGCCTGCCAAGTCGCGACGCCGAGACGGCACTCACCGGCCTGCTCGCCCACCTGAACAGCCATGCCGAGATCTACACCGAGCGGTACTTGGAGTGGCAGGAGCGCTTGGGCGGCAGCAACTGGCGAAAAGCCCTCATCGCCGACGCGATTGGCCATGCGGACTGGGGCGACAAGTACAACGACATGAACAGTGAACGCGGCGACCGCTGGTTCGACCACAACGACGTGCGCCGAGTGGGCTGCGATCTGCTCGTCCCGCTGCGGGAAGCCGCGCCAGGCGACGTGGGCGGCAAGCTGCTGCGCCCGGCATTCTTGGCCATGCGCACCCTGGCAAAAGGCCTTGCGGTGAGCTCGAGTGCGGTGCAGGATGTGCTGGCTGCGGCCAAGGGCGCGGCGCAAGAGGCGGCGCCCATTGCTGAGCGCCACACGGGAGCCGGCGAGTCAACCAAGCAGAAGCGAAGCGAGGCCAAAGTGTTGATCAGCTATGGCGTTCAGGTGCTTGCGGATGGTGTGCACGTCGTTGCGGCGGGGTCGAAGTGCTCGCGGCAAAGCACACAGCCGTCGACTACAAGCGCGCACCTTGGTCTGCCCAGCACTTGCGGCGTGTTCGCGTTGCGCAGTGGCGACAGCGGCCGACGCGA
Organism: Myxococcota bacterium; assembly: GCA_044347905.1. GTDB lineage: Bacteria > Myxococcota_A > UBA9042 > UBA9042 > UBA9042 > SXRM01. The sequence continues at coordinate 3,090 of JBIKTV010000188.1, read as the reverse complement.
ATTGCTCACAGCTAGCGGCGCCGAGGAAGTATGACCAAGCATGCAGGTAAGGCGATCTCCACACGCGGTGCTGCACCAGCGGCGCGCACCATACAACCAAGTGCCTCGGGTGCCCGCAGACCTACATCCCCAATCCGCAACACAACTCCGACCAAGGCCTCAAAGCCCGATTCTGCGAAGCCGACACGCAAGACCACGCGGCTCCTGGCGGCAATTCTCAACAAAGCCACGGTCAGGGACCTCGAAGCAGCTATCAACGGCGACGACAAGACCAATGACATTTGCGCAGCATTGACGGCGCGGAAGGATGGCACGCTGCGGGACAGACTCACGCGCCTCATGGATGACATTGACTTTGTTCGCGATCAGAAGGTCCCGCCGGCGGTGGGCCAAGCAAGTCTGCCCACCGCGCAGGAAGTGGCTGCGGCAAGAGCAGGGGCCGCCAAGGGCTATGTGGCCAGTGTCCGCACTGCCATCGCCAAGACAAGGGCGTATTTGGGACTCGTTGCACAACCAGAGGTTGTTGATTCTGCGTTCTGGCGGCAGTTCGGCGCTCACTATGGAAATGCGCTGCTTCAGCGGCAGTGCGGAAAGCCGCCAGAAGTGGTGCAGACCGAATCGCTATCGTCATTCAAGTTCATGATCCGATGGGACTACTTCTTCAGCATGATCTTTCAGGCGCGCGGGCCGTTTGGGGCCAAAGCGACAGAGATCTTTGGGGAAGCCTTCCGACGAATCGTCAGCGACGAGCGAATACAATACCTGGAGTGGGCCGCGTACATGCTCGCAACAGCGTCGATTGAAACTGGCGATTTTCGTAGCCTTACAGAGGGCCCTTCTTCGAAGCCCTATGCCCAAAAGCTCACCTACATGTGCGCCGACAGACAGTACGAGCGAGAGCTTTATGGGCGCGGGCTGATTCAGCTCACAGGGATACCGACATCAAAAACGGGACCTAACCTCGGGGCATACGGTGCGACCTCGAATGCGATCTTCGGCGCAGTCAAGCCCGGCAGTACTCTGGATGTGTTGAGGAGGAGTGTTGCCAAAGACATTATCGACCCAACATGCATTCTCGTTGCGCATCCAGAATTGCTTGTCAATAATAGTGAAATCGCCTACGAGGCCTTGGTGCAGGGGCTTTTGTTTGGAACACTGCACGCCAGCTGCGAATACGACGCGGCAAGCAAGACGCAGAGAGTTGGGGTCGATCCCAGGTTCTTGCTTAAGGAGTATGTTAAGCCACTTCAGGAGAAAGTGCTTGTCTTCATTCAGGATCCAGACTTTGGCCTCCTGTCGCCCCAGTGGAGTTCGTACGTTGACGCGCGCCGGATCGTCAACAGCCAAGACCGTGCCCAGTTGATCGCAGACAGAGCCTGCGAGTACGAGATGGCTTTTCGTCACGCATTGTTTCAGGTACCCGGAACCGGTACAACGCGAAAAGTGTTCAAGCTCACCTATGGGGCCCTGCCATGAATCGGCTGCTGTTCGAGTTGGCCGTCTGGGTGCTCTTCCAGGGACGCTATGATCCAACGATCGCTTGCACTGCTGGCAGTCGCACCTTTGTGGAAGCCAGGCCTGATCGGCAGTCAACTTGGCTGGACTGCCTCCCGAGCTCTGTAGCGGGCGAATCAGTTGAGGACCGACCACAGTTCGGCTGGTCGGTCGCCGCGGGCGGGAAGGAAGGTTATCTGCTGAAGAAGCGGATTATGATTAGAGACAATTGTCGAGTGGTTGGAAGATCCGGCCCGGTCAAGGTCAATGCGTTTCTGTTGTGCGAGTTTCGCCACGGGGGCAGTGTCGAAAGGTGTCAAGCCATCTGCTTTCCAGGTTATCGCTTTGACGAAAATGGCAATCTCGTGTTGTCGGCAAGCGGAGCTACCTTGCTGCCAAGTTCAGTCAACTTTTTCGACACTGATCCAGAGATAGGAGAGTCCATCTCGCTAATTTCCCGCCAACAATCTGGCGACCGGGCAGATATCGGCTGCTTCTCCAGCTGGATAATTGACGGGACAGACCCGGCAAGGTCGTCACTCGTGGTCGGCTGCCACATCGACATCAACTGGCCATTGTGGTTTTCCTACCGAGAAAACTGGGAATTCCCCGGTGTTTGGGCCCACCTTAAACCGTCAATCGGCGTAGCCGCTGTTCCGTGGCCCTAGAAGTCCGTGACCACCCGCAACAGCCCCCGCGCGAAGCATGCGAATCGCGGAGCGACGGTGTGCGACACCGTCGGCGCCTCGCCGGTCGGTAAATCCTCGCCCAACCCCACAGTGCACCCCGGCCGACCCTGCGCGAAACTGGCCTAGCCGGCCCCGAGAATGCGCGCCGCTGAGAGCCACGATGACCGTCGCCGAACTCAAGCAATCGGTCGACCTCACCCACCCGCGGCGCGCCGGCCACCGCATCCCCGCCGACCTCCGCCGCGCATTGCTCGAGCACCTGACCCAGGCCCGCAGCCACGGCGGCAAAGAGTTGGGTACTCTGCCTGCGCGTACGCTCGACGTACTCCACTTGCCTAAACAACTCAAACTGCGACGGCATCATCGAAGACACTCCCTGCGCCACCCCAGAAATGATCAAAATGCGCGAGTACTGGCGTTCTCGCGGCGGCAACTGGCTGGGCGTGCCACCCGACCAGCAGTAGCGGTAACGCCACCGCCCAAATCCCGCAGCTCCGGCCCCCAAACAGCCGCCGCGCGACAACTGTCCCCCGCCTCCCCGCCACACCGTTGACAACCCCCTCCGCCGCCGCAACCATCGCCCGCGAGGAGGACCCCAAATGCCCCAAGACCCCGCAGCCCTAGCCCCAACCGACGCCGACCGCTTCCAGCGCTTTCTCGACCGCGCCGCCGCCCGCGACTAGCCCTTGGCCTTGCTGGCCCAGCGGTTTGCCGAGCGCATGGCCTGGCTCGGCCTGACCCTCGACCGCATCCGCGCCGCCATGCGCGCCTGGGAAGTCGACCGCCAGCTGCCCCCCGCCGCGCGAGGCCAGCTGCTGCCGACCCAGCTGCGGGCCTTGGCCGTGGTGCCCTCGCCAGCCGACCGGGCGCGCCTGGCCCTGCAAGCCGTGGACGACGGCTGGACCGC
>JBIKTV010000652.1:0-2939 GCA_044347905.1 Myxococcota bacterium | reverse complement strand
TCTTTGTAGAGCGCCAGCGTCACGCTGTACGGGCCGTCCGCCGCCGGACCGCCGCCCGTGCCCAGGGTGCCTTCAATCAGGGCGCTGGCCGGCACCGCCGCGTGGGCCGCCGAGCCATGGCCGAGCAGCGCCGCCGCCACCACCGCGGCCAGGCCCTGCAGCATCCATTGGCGAATTCGTTGCTTGTTCATGATGGGCTCCTGGATCAAAGGGACGGTCAGAGGTCAATTGGCCTGGGCGGGCTACTTTTCCCAACCGCCGGTCGCAGTGTCAAAGTCGTCGACAAACTCTAGGCCGGCAGGCAGCTTGAGAGAGTCGTTGTAGAATCCAAGGAACAGCGAGCGCATGGAGTTGCCGTAGCCCGGCGTCGATCCGGAGACAACGATGACGGTGCTGACGCGATTTGCCGGCACTGAGAACGTCACCGTCTGCGACGTATTGCCATAGGCGTTGTTGTTGGAATTCCAAGTATTCGCGCCGTTGATCGACGCGCTGGCAATCTCGCCCCAGCCGGAATACGAGGTGTAGTAGAAAGCCAGCGGCCAGTTGACCGCCGCCCCGGTGGTGTTCTTGACGCGGAATAGCGCTGCGCACATTCGGCCGTTCGTCGACGACGTGTAGGGCCAAATCTCAGAACAAACCAGGGAGTTCTTGGCGACGATTTTCTTGTTGTTGAATAGCCCGCGCAGGACTTCTTTGTCGGCCGACATCTGCGAAGCGGTGCCGTTGCTATCCGTCCAGGTGCTGGGCGCAACGCCGCCAAAAAGGGTGGCATTGTTCGACGCGAACCAGTCTGCACTCTGCTCGTAGGTGTTAAAGGAAGCCCAGCGGTAGTGCGGCGCCGCGGCATTGGCCGCAAACGGATCCTTGCCGCCGACCGTAATGCCGCCATCGACAATCAGATTCCCCTTGATCTGAATCTTCTTGCTCGACAGCGTCTGCAGGTTGATCGACCAGTTGAACTTGCCGTCAAACTCAAACGGCGGCGTCCCCGGCGGAACGGTCAACGCCGCGGTATCCTTGACGATCATCGTCCAGTTGCCGGTGATGTCCTTGCCCAGCCAGTCCTTGTTCATGTCGCCGTCGAGCAGCGGCGTGTCGTCGTTGTACTTGGCCACCAGCGACGTGCCGGTCTTGCCACCCGCGTACAGCTTGTACGGCGTCGACTTGCCCGGGGCGTACAATTCAATCGCGATCTTGCTCAGATCCGAGTTCACCAGGTCCAGCTCCACCCAAATCTTCTGCGCCAGACCCACGCTGGGGAAGGCGATGGTGTCGGTCGAGCCCGCAGCAAAACCGTCCTTGATTTGCATGTCCTTGACGCCGGCGACCTTGTCAACAAACTGGTTGAAAATCAGATTGTTCGAGATTTCGTCGATGCCATCCGCCGGCAAGGAGGCCGAACCGCCGCCCGCCACGCACTCCAAAGACCCGTCGGCCTTGAGCCCCGCGACCACCAGCCCCGTGCCGCAGCTCTTGCCCAGCACCGGCAAAACCGGCTTATCGGTCAGGTCGTTGTACGAGCCCGTGGTCGCCACTTTCTTTAGTTCGGACGCCTTGACGTACAGCGCCATGTTCGGCGCGCCCACCAAGTCGGCGTAAGCGCCGGTGGTCGCTACATCGGACAGCTCGCTTTTCTTGGTGAATTCGCCAAGGCTGCTCGCCAGACCGGCCTCCAAGTGCCCCGCGGTAATGCAGCCCGAGCAGGCCAGCAGCTCCGCCACCCCGGCGCGCTGGGCATACAGCACGGAATGCAATGGCTTGCGCGCCAGCTCCGGGTCTTGAGCCACCGCCACGCCAAAATAGGCCGCGCTGGCCAGCACCGCGGGATTGACCGGCGTTACCGAGCCCAGAATGTGGCTGAACTGCCCATTCTTGAGCGTGATATTGGCCTTTTCGCTCCACAGCGCCGTGCCGCCCTGGGCGTCTTTGTAGAGCGCCAGCGTCACGCTGTACGGGCCGTCCGCCGCCGGACCGCCGCCCGTGCCCAGGGTGCCTTCAATCAGGGCGCTGGCCGGCACCGCCGCGTGGGCCGCCGGAGCTTGAACCAGCGCAAACGCCGCCCCCATCCCGATCAGACCTCGCTGCATCCACTGGCGAATCCGTTGCTTGTTCATGGTCAGCTCCTGGGCGAGGTAAATCGGGGTCGGGCGATCTTCGCGCGGCGGCTACTTGTCCCAACCAGAGGCCGCGGCATCCAAATCGTCGACAAATTCCAGACCGTTGGGCAACGTCAGCGCGCCCTTGGCAAAGGCCAGATACAGCGACCGGTGGCACTGGCTGTTGGGGCACCAGGTCGGACCGGCTGCAATGGCAAAGATCACTGAGTTGGTGCGGTTGGCGGGAATCGAGAATGTCGGCGTGGCGGCGCAGGCGCCTGGGTAGCAATCCTGGCCGCTGCTGTTCCACGTGTTCGCGCCGTTGACCGTCGCTGAGCTCCAGTCGCCCCAACTGTGGTACGAGGTGTACCAGTACTGGGGCGCCCAATTGATCGCGGCCCCGGTGGAATTCTTGATGCGGAACAGGAAGAACACGAAGTGGCCAGCGGAGCTGTTGCTGTAGATGGACTGGTATTCGTTCCAGAGCACGCCGCCGATGCGGTTCTTGCCGCTGTAGTTAAACACCATGCGCCACAAGTCTTTGTCCGCGCTGATGCTCGACGCGACTGCGTTGCCGGACCAAGAACTCGGGTTCACGCCCAGGAAGAAGCCGGCATCGTTGCCCTTGACCCAGTCCCAGCCCGGATCGTGCATCGACATGCGGGCGTAGCGGAACGTGGCGCCGCCGCTGTTGGCAAACGGATCCTTGCCGCCGACCGTAATGCCGCCATCGACAATCAGATTGCCTTTGATCTGAATCTTCTTGCTAGACAGCGTCTGCAGGTTGATCGACCAGTTGAACTTGCCGTCAAACTCAAACGGCGGAGTCCCCGGCGGAAC
>JBIKTV010000651.1:0-2946 GCA_044347905.1 Myxococcota bacterium | reverse complement strand
CTCGACCCGCGCCTGACCGGGCTTGGTGCTGGTGGCAAATTTGCCATAGGGCTCCGCGGTTTTGGTCACGTCCTGCAGCACGCTCTTGGGCAGCTCGGCGTCGCGATCCATCACCGCCACCTGGGCGCGGGCAAAGGCGTAGGCGCCGTCGTCCTCAAAGCCGTCGATGGCGTTGGCAAAGGTCACCACGTAGCCGCCCACCGCCAAGTGATCGCCCGCGTGGAGCGGCACTTCAGACTGGTAGGTGCGAAAAGCGTTGCCGGTAAAGGCCAAGAAGCAGAACACCACGCCCAAGTGCACGATGTAGCCGCCGTAGCGCCGCTTGTTGCGCAGGGTCAGCATGAGCATCGCTAGGCCATAGGGCTCCTGGTGAGCCTTCTGCCGCGCGCGGGCGCCCACATGAAACTCAATGAGAATTGTCCAGAACACGAACAGGCCGAACCACACGCTCACTGCGCCCCAGACTTCGGTCATGGACAGCGCGTCGATCACCGATCGCAGGGCCACGTCAAAGGTCGCGCCCTCCCACTTGCTGCGCGTCCAGGCCGAGCGGAGGATCCAGCCGACCGAGATCGCCAAGGTCGCCAGCGACGACACCATCAGCGGACCGCGGAAATTCTTTTCAAAATTCTTGCGGGTCGCCCGGCGCCAGCTGATCAGCGGACCAATGCCGGTCATCAGCAACAGCGCGAGGCCCAGCGGCGTCATCACCCGGTTGAACCACGGCTCGCCCAGCTGAACCTTCTGGGTCAACGGCTCCATGGGGATGCCGATCTTGCCAAACACCCCGACGATCGAGTTGTACAGATCCTGCACGGCCTGCGCCTCGCTGATCTGGCCAAACACGGTGCCCCACATGACGACAAAGGCGCAGCCCACAAGCAACACATTGTTCAGAATAAAGAATGACTCGCGGCTCCACACAGAGTCCAGATCGGCCTGGGCGCGCAGGGCCTTCCAGCGGATGCCGATGGCCCAGGTAGAGACCGCGGCGATCAGCGCCATGTAGACCAAGAAGTAGCTGGCGAGCGCGGAGTCGGCAAAGGCGTGGACCGAGTCGATGAGCTGCGAGCGGGTCAGGAACGTGCCAAAAATCGTGAGCAAAAACGTAAGGGCCACCAGCACGGCGTTCCAGCGCTGCAGCATGTTGCGCCGCTCCTGGATCATCACCGAGTGCAGGAAGGCGGTGGCGGTGAACCAGGGGATGAGGCCGGCGTTCTCTACCGGATCCCACATCCAAAAGCCGCCCCAGCCCAGCTCAGTGTAGGCCCAGGCGCCGCCGAGGATCAGGCCTAAGCTCAAAAACAGCCAGGAAATCAAGGTCCATTTGCGGGTGTCGCGCAGCCACTGAGCGTCTAGCTGGCCGGTGATCAGCGCCGCGAGACCGTAGGCGTAGGGCACGGTAAAGGCGATGTAGCCGGTGAGCAGGCTGGGCGGGTGGATCGACATCAGCGGGTTCTGCAGCAGCGGGTTCATGCCCTTGCCGTCCGAAGGCCCGGTGCTGGCGCGGAACACCTCAAAAGGATTGGACTCAAAGCACATCAGCATCACAAAGAAGAACACCGCCAAAGAGAGGATGCCGGTGACGTAGCCCAAAAACCGCGGTGATTGCGAATGGTTGCGCAGCACGGACCAGGCCGACATCGCCGTCAGCGAGGTAGTCCAGAACAGCAGCGCGCCCTTCTCACCGCCCCAAAAGCCGGCGATCAAGTAGGCGAGCGGCATGTCGACGTCGGTGTAGGCGGCGATGTATTTGTTGCGGAAATCGTGGGTCAACAGCCCGTGCATCAACACGGCGTCGATCGACATGAACAACAGCAACATGACCAGCAAGCCCTGGCGCGAAGCCAGCAGCAGACCGGGCAGGCGGCGGATCGAACCGATAAAGGCCAGGAGGCCGTTGACCAGTGTGACCACAAAGGTCGTGTACAGGAGCGCAGTTCCGAGCTGATGCATGGGTCCCGGGGGCGGCAGCGGCCGCACGGCGCAAGACTGTAGCATTGATCGGCGACAAATTCAGTCACCAACCTGTCAGAAAACCCAACACCCTCCGCTGAATCAGCCAGTTGGACTGCAGATACCCCGGCAGCCGCTGGTCGGGCCGCCCGGGGTGCCAATTCGCCGCCGTCGTGCTACGGTGAGGCATCGCGGAGGATCGATGAGCACCAGGGCCAAGTCGCTGAAAAAACACGTCCCAGAGCTCGATCAGGCGGCGCGGGTGGCGCTGTGTCAGCGCTGGTTGGCCCTGGCCTGTGCACAACTGCGCCAACGCGTGGTGATGGCGACCCAAGTGCGCCAAGCGCGGGCGGCGGGGCTGAGCGAGGAGGAGGCGCTGCTCTCGGTCGAGCCGACACAGATGGAGGTCGGCCAAGCCACTGAAGCGGTGGAGGAAATCGCTGAAGAGGCCCGCAGCGCCAACCTGAACCTGCCCATGGGTCTGCTGGCCGATCAGGGCGATCTGGACGCGATCGACCGCGACGTGCTGCTGCTGAGCGTGGCGCCGCACCTCGACGTCGATCTGCGCGACGCCATTGCCCGCTTCAACGACAATCTGCTGGCTAACTACGTAGATGTGCGCTTCTGCCTTGAGTTTTTGAGCAGCGATCCCATCGAGCGCTTGGAGCTGCGCGGGCGCTTTGGCCCCGACGGGCGGCTGAGGCGGGCGCGGCTGATCCAGCTCGAGCGGCGCGATCAAGGCGGCGACAACCTGCTGGGCTACGAGGTGGTGCCGGCACCGCGGGTGCTGCAGCTGCTGCTGGGCGAACAGGGGCTGCTGGACGTGTCGATGTCCGGGATCGCCGAATTCACCAAGGCCATGGTGACTTTGGAGCAGGTGGTGCTGCCGCCGGGCGACCTGGATCCCATGCTGACCCTGCTGGATGCCTGGGCCAAGCGCGCCAGCCGGCCGACCTGGGCGCCCTCGCCGTTCACCATGGCGCCGGGCCT
>JBIKTV010000650.1:0-2958 GCA_044347905.1 Myxococcota bacterium | reverse complement strand
CGAAGTGTCGCGCCATGAAGTGCCGCCGGCCAAGCTGATCGGCCACGTCTTTACCATCAAATTGACTTTGGCTGTGGCGTACTTGGGCGTGGTGGCCCTGCTCGCGTGGTGGCATTTTGCCGATCCGGGGATGAAGGCGACCGCGACTTTTCACCCGCGGCCCGGCGCGCTGGGCTGGACCGTGGCCATGGCCGGGCTCGCTGGCCTCGCGACCTCGACGATTGAGGCGATGTGGCAAGTATTTCGCGGGGTTCAGCAGCTCAAGCTGGAAGCGCGGTCTTCGGCCGTGTTCGCCGGTGCCCAGCTCCTCTGCGTTTCTGCGGCCTTGGCGGTTCTGCCGACCATGCCCACCGTAGCGGCCGACAAGGGCTACGTCATGGCGCTCATCGCCGCCGCAATGCTGGTCGCCTCAATCATCGGCCTGTCGTACACCGCGGTGCTGATGCTGCGCGTCGTGACCCCGCAGCTGGGCTGGTCGCGGCCGATGCTCCGGCGATTTACCAATGAAGTTCTGCCGTTGGGTGTGGCCATCGTCGCGAGCCTGATCTACTTCAAGATCGACGTGCCGATGCTGCGGCTGCTGGCCGGCGACTACGAGGTCGGCCTGTACAACGCCGCGTACAAGCTGATGGAAAACATGTCGGTGCTGCCGGCGATCCTGATGGCTGCGACCTTTCCGGCCCTGGCCCAGACGGTGGAGACGGATCCGGCGGCCGCTGCCCGGCTGCACCGCATCACCCTGCGCGTGCTCCTGCTCGGCGGCATCGGCGGGGCGCTGACGCTGCTGCTCTTGCCCAAGTGGATGATTCTGCTGCTCAATGGCGAAGAGTACCTCAAGGCGACGCCGATCCTGATGGCCCTGGCGCCGTCGGTCGTATTGACGTTTATCAACTACCTAGAGACGCACATGCTGGTGGCGATGGGCCTAGTCAAGGCGCAAATGGCCTATGCCCTGGCGCTCATTGCCGTCAACGTCGCAGCGAATTTCGCCTTTATTCCGCTGTGGGGCGGCGTGGGATCGGCCGCGGCGACAGCGCTGACAGAAGTTGTGCTGCTGGCCTTCTGCGTGCCGCTGGTGCACCGGGAATTGCGCAAGCGCGTCAAGGCCCAGCACGAGGCGCAGCTGCAGGCGCAAATCGACGCTCCCCTGGAAGCTCAGCCGGCATGAGCGCGACTGCATCTGCCGTTCAAACGCCTATGGCGGAGGCTGCCAGCGCGGCCCCCGGGGCTGTGGCGCGGGCCGCGGCAGTGGCGGGCCTGGCGATCGGCGCCCTTTTGGCCGTGGGGCCCCTGGAGCTGCGCGACACTTTGCCGGCAGGGCCCGTCAACCTGACGACCACCGAGCTGATTGCCGCGCTGGCGAGCTTGGTGGCGGGGATCGCTGCGCTTTGGGCGGCGCTCAAGCATCCCGCTGAACGCCAGAGGTGGCGCCAGCGCCCGCTGCAGGCTACCGCGGCAGTGCTGCTGCTCTGGGCTTTGGTTCATGCCGCGAGCTTTGCTTGGGCCGACGGCGATCGCGCCCAAGTGGTCAAAGCGGCGCTGCGCGTGGCCGGCCAGGTGAGCCTAGCGCTGCTTTGCCTGTGGTGGGCGCCGCAAAACCAGTTTCGCCAACGGGTTTTTGCTGGGGCGCTGACCGGCCTGGGGGCGATCACGCTGCTGGCCCTGGGCGAGAGGGCCTTGGGCCAAAAGTTTGAGCCCGTGCTGCTGCAATTCCGCGATGAGCCCACGTGGATGCTCGGCGAACAGCGCCTGTCCACAGTGTTTTATCACGCCAATACCTGCGCCGGCTACTTGGAGTGGCTGTCGCCCTTGGTCCTGGTGCTTTGGCTCAGGCCCGGGCAAAAGACCTGGGCGCGCGTGGCCTTGGGCCTCTGGGCGGCGCTGTTGGCGGTGCTGCTGTCGCTGACGTATTCGCGGGCCGGTCTGATTGCCGGCGTTGCTGGCGCGGTGGCCTTGGCCTGGGGCGGCCGGCAGCTGGCCCGGCGGCGCTGGTGGCTCGCAGCTACCTTGGGCTGGGCGGCGCTCATCGGCCTCGCTTACGCCGCCAACCCAGAAATGCGCGCGCGCATCGGCCTGGACGAGCGCTCGTACCTGCCGCAGTACCGCTTTGTCGACGGCTGCACCGGCTATCCCGGCGATCGCGTAAGTGTGCGCCTGGAAGTGCGCAATCGCGGTACCTGGGCCCTGTCAAACCGCCAGGCCCCGGCCAAGGTGATGCACTCCTTCTTTACCGAGCGCGGCAAGCCGGTCGACGAAGTGTGGACGGGCGAACGCCTGCCGCCCATGGGCAAGGGCGCGGTCGCAGTGGTGCCGCTCCAGCTGCAGCTTCCAGAAAGGCCAGGCAAATACGCCCTGTGCGCCGACATCATGCGCGACCGCGTGCTGTTCCTGTCGGAAGTGGGGGCTCCGCTGGGTTGGCTCGGCTGCGAAGTGGTTCCGCCGGGTCAAACGCTGGGTGCCGCGGGGCCAGAGGCCTTTCGACCCGACGATCTGACGTCCATGGCGACCAAGCGCCGTTTCGACTTGCAGCGCCGCCACTACTGGCGGGCCGCGCTGTTGCTGTGGGAGCGCAAGCCGTGGCTCGGCTGGGGTTCGGACCGCTTTAGGCTCATTCACCGCGAATACGTGGCCTTTGAGGCCTACGATCCCCGCGCGCGCGCCCACTCCGTGTGGCTAGAGACGGCGGTCGATCTGGGCTTGCTGGGCGTGGCGGCGCTGGCCCTGCTGGCCTGGACCCTCCTGCGCGCTTGCCGGCTTGCATTCCGCCGCGGATGGACGTCAGATCGCGGCACTGCGCTGGCCATCGCCGCCGGTCTGGCGGCCTTTGCTGTACACAGCAGCGTGGATTTCTTCTTGGCCTATACGCAGTTCGCCGTGGTGTTTTGGCCGCTCGTCGGTCTGCTCCTTGGCCTGACCGTGGCAGGCCCGCCTGCCGCCCAGGTCGATTTCCGCGAGGGT
>JBIKTV010000648.1:0-2960 GCA_044347905.1 Myxococcota bacterium | reverse complement strand
GTTCTCAGAGAGGACGTTGTTCTCTTCGCCGGTCGCGGTGCTGTAGCCGCGGACGATGTCAAAGTGCGAAGAGATGGGGTAGCCCAGCACCGGGGCGCCGCGGTAGACGTACTTCTTGCCCAGGCGCACACAGTTGCCGTGCCAGTTCTCTTCTTCCGGCCACTTGTCCGCCCGCCACTTGTTCGCGCAGCGCGAAGCCTTGCCGCACTCTGCGGCGTTGCCGTTGGGATCGCAGCTGATCTGCTGGTAGTCCTCGGGCACCGCGTGGGTCACCGGCTTGCCGTTGGCATCCTTCATCGGGATGTCGACGTCCGACTTCTGCGCGTACGCCTCCGAGCCTTCCATGAACTCGTAGGTGCGGTAGAAGTACAGCGCCCGCTCTTGGATGTCGAACACGCCGCGGACCATCTTGGACATGGCCCCCGGGAAGGTGCTGCCGACGCCAAACGAGGTCTGCACCACCGTTGACCGCAGGTACCACTCGCGGCCGAGCAGTTCGCTCTTCTTGGTCGCGTTGGGCTGGACTCGGCTGATGTCCTCGCGGTCCTGGGCGCAGCCGGCGACGGTCGCGACAGCGGTGGCAGCGACGATCAACTGCAGGCTCATGCGCTGCACAAGGGAGCGCTGGGGGCCGGTCTTCTGGGCTTGGGCGAGCTTCATGGCTTGCTCCGGATCTTGGTTTTACGCGGCTCAACCGATTCGATGACGGGGCCGGGGTCAAGGGCGCGGCGTGGGCCGCAAGCGAGAGCGTTGCAACAGTTGGGCGCTTAGGCTGGCCTAGTTGGTGCCTGCGCCGATGTTGCCGTAGACCGAGTAGAGCTGGCGCAAGTAGTCCAGCACTTCGATTTCCGACTTCATCTGTTGCAGCAACTTGTCCTTCTCAGCGCCACTGGCCTTGGTGTACCAGGTCTCGCCGCGGCAGGCGGTCTTGTCACCGCAGATGCCCGGAGCGGCGCACGCGCCGTCAGACACTTGGCACGGCTGGCACTGGGAGCCATCCGAGCAACCGGTCTTGAGCAGGTTCAGCTTGCGGCACATGGAGAACGCCGCGGAATAGCGGTCCACGCTGTAGTTGGGCTTGGGCGCCACGTAGGTCTTTTGGCCAAACGGATCGACGAACTCGCACACCTCCAGACTGACCTTGTCGGTGCCGACTTGGCCGCTGCCAATGGAGAATTGCGGGCCCTGGCCCTTGAGCCAAACGGCCATCGAGTCCGTGTACGACGGATCGAAGCCGGCCGGCAGGTTGGCGATGGCCTGCCACGCCGCAAACAGCCGCAAGCTGTGGTTGACGACGGACGGGGTCACGCGGGCGTCCGTCGTAGAGACCTTGCGGAACGGATCAAACGGCTTGTAGGCATTGGCGCCGCTCTGGCCCTTGCCCACGGTGCCCGCGAACTGGGTGATGTCGCCCGCCGCCACGCCGCCAAGCACTTGGGCCAGCTGGTTGGGGTACACGGTGTTGTAGCCAATCGCCGTGGCGCGGAACACTGGCAGCTGCTCGCCGACGTATTCGGACAGCAAGCCGATGGTCGAGTTGGTCAGCGCCATGATGGCCGCCACCTTGTCCCAGTACGCGCCGATCCACAGCGGGTGGTCGTACATGTAGTAGCCCTTCTGCGTGGCGAACGTCGTCCACGGGAACTTGCCCTGGCCCAGCGGGATGTCTAGCTGGGTCTCTGGGCGGCCGGTCTCGTAGTCGACATTGACGTAGCTGTTGCTGTTCTTGTCGAACACGTACGAACCGGGGGCCGGCGTGGCGATCATGTTGGTCAAGGCGCGGAAGCTGGCTTCTGAGGCCCGGCGCATCGGCGCAAAGCCCTGGGCCTGGCGCTCCCACTCCGGGAACCACGAGCGAACGCGGAAGATGTTGTTGTAGATCGCGTAGTAGCGACCAGCGGCGGTGATCGGCGTCAGCCAGCGGTCCTGGATGCGCGCCATGTACGACAGCGGGCTGCCGCCGCGGCCAAACCACAGGCGCTCGCGCTTGAACGCGTCAAAGATGTAGTACTCTTCCAGGGCTTCGGCGGCGTGGAAGACGATTTCTTCCATGTTGACGCCCGTGTCAAAGTAGTAGCAGCCCATCGAACCGCCGCGGTATTCGTCCGAGCAGTACTTGTACGGCACCTCAAAGAAGGTGCGGTCGGCGGCGCCGCGGAAGTAGTTGTCGGCAAAGTAGCGCTCGGCCTGGACAAAGTGCTCCGGCACCGAGTAGCGCTGCTTGTTGTATTCCGGCGGCATGAATTCGTTGAGGTAGTAGAACTGCGGCACGATGCTGTCCTTCCAGTTCTCCGTCTCCAGGTTCCACGACACCTGCTCGATGCCCGTGCCGGCGCGCTTGGCGTACTGCTTGATGCGGTCCGTCAAATACGTCGGGTTCTTGTAGACTTCGACCATTTCGGCGTAGCCGTAGCGGATGGCGGCGTAGTCGTACTTGCCCAGGCCCCACAGGTCGGAGTTGATCTTCTGGCCGTAGTCCATGACCGAGCTGTACTGGAACTCGGTGCGCCGACCGTCAATTTCCTTCTGGGTCAGGCCCGCGCGCGACAGCAGCTTCTTGGCCTCGCTGCTCACCTCGTCGTAGTGCAGCTTGGTCCGCGGAGCCGCCGAGCGAGCGTCGACGCAGTAGCCGCCGTCGCAAATGTCGCCGCCCGAGCAGTTGCTGTTGGCGCTGCAGGTCAGGCGGTCGTGGCAGAAGCCGTCGACACACTTGCCGCCGCCGCACAGGCTGTCATCGGCGCAGGCGGTGCGCTGCCACACGTTGGACTGGCAGGTGCCGACCTGCACGCCGTCGGTGTCGAGGCACTGCTTGTTGCCGCCGCAGGTGGTGCCGGTGGGGCAGTCCGAGTCCTTGCTGCAGGCCTTCATCACGCACTTCTCGCCAAAGCTCTGGTTCTCGCAGAACGCGTCGCCCGGGACCAAGCCGGTGGGCAGGGTCACGTCGCCGCAGGCCACGAACT
>JBIKTV010000649.1:0-2960 GCA_044347905.1 Myxococcota bacterium | reverse complement strand
CCTTGGGCTTCTCTGTGAGCGGCGACGCGCTCGGCGCTGGCTGGTACATCGAAGGCTCGGGGCGCATTTCCTCCGTCGCCCGCACCGACCTCGCCGGAAAGAGCTGGCACGCCCGCGCCACCGCCGGCCTGGACCGCCAGTGGGGTAGCCGCAGCCGCACTTTGCTCGAACTGGCCTGGCAGAGCCACGGCGCCCGCGACGCAACAGGGATCATCCAAGCGGTTTCCGCGCTGCCCCGCGTTTTCGGCGAGTCCTATCTGACCGGCCGGTGGTACGCCGCGGCGCTCCTGAGCCAACAGATCGGCAGTCTCCACAGCCTGCAGCTCGCCACCATCGCCAACCTGAGCGACGCCTCGCTCCTGCTGATGCCGGGCGCGGGCCTTTCAGTCGCCGATGAAGTGACCCTGGGCCTGGGCGCGCTGGTGCCGCTGGGGGAGCGGCCTTTGGTGCAGTTTGCGGGCGTGCCCTTGCCGCGGTCGGAATTCGGCACGTCGCCGGTCCTGGGCTATCTGGACCTCCGGGTGGCGTGGTAGGTCCCAGATAGCCCCAGCATGATTGGCCAATTTTGGACTCGATCCGCCAAATCTACTGGCCCCAGCCGGCTGAGCTTCACCGACCACGATCACAGTCCGCCTCATTCGACCGCCTCGTCCTCCACTTCCTGGCGCGGCTTTCCCGCCCGCGGCGGCGGAGCTTCTTGTGGGGCGTTGGGCGGCAGATCCGGAGCGAGTTCCTTGTCTTCCAGATCACTAGCTCCCGCCTCCACATCACCCAGCGGCGCTGGCAAGTTGGCCACGGGGCCGGCCAACACGTGCGGCAGGCGCGGCAGCGGGGTCACCGGCACCATCGCCAGCCCTTGCTTAAAGAACTGGGTAAAAATCGGCACCGCCAGCGCACCACCCGTGCCCTTGGGCATCTCTTTGCGGTCGTCGTAGCCGACCCAGATCCCCGCCGCCAAGTCCGCAGAAAATCCCACAAACCACGCGTCGCGGCCGCCGTTGCTCGTGCCAGTCTTGCCCGCCACCGGTCGGCCCGCCTGCAGCGCCTCTTTGCCGGAGCCCTTGCGCACCACTTCACCCAGCATATCCACGATCTGCCGCGCCACCCCCTCCGCCAGCACGCTCCGTCCTTCGCCCCGCGGCGCCAAAAACAGGTCCTTACCGCTGCGGTCGACGATCCGCGTCACGATAATCGGCTCCGCCACCCGGCCACCCGCGGCTAAAGTCGCGTAGGCATTGGTAAGTTCCATGGGAGTCACAGAGCTCGCCCCCAACGCCAGCGGCAGTCCGGCCTTGAGCGGGCTCTTGATGCCCACGCGCCCCGCCAGTTCGGCAATCTTCTCAGGCCCCACCCGCGCGCCAATCTCCACAGCGATAGAATTGATCGAAAATGCCAATGCATCCCGGAGGCTATACGAGCGACCGTCGTAGGTGCCCGAGAAGTTGCGCGGTGTCCAGCCTCGCCCGGCGACGTTGAACGTGCGCTTTTCGTCCAGCAGCTCCGTGTCTGCGGTCACCAGCCCTGCTTCAATCGCCGCGCCGTAGGCAAAAGTCTTAAAGGTTGAGCCGGGTTGGCGCATTGCTCGCGTGCGATCGTAGGGGTGCAGGTCAAAGTCGTCGCCGCCCACCAGCGCCCGCACAAGCCTCGTCTTGGGCTCCAGCGCCACCAGCGCAGCTTGCGGGCCAAATTCCGCAGACAGCAGAAGGCCTTTCTCGTCGTGATCCCGCACAGAGACCCGCAGCAAGTCGCCGCGCCGATACACCAGCGGCCCCTGCGGCACCGGCGCCTCTTCCTTTTTGGCTTTGATGTCGGCCGGTTTCGCCTCAGGCAGCTTGCGCGCCTCCTCATAGCGCTGCAGCGCCGCTTTGGGCAGTCGGCCCTCCACCGATCCCAGGCTCAGCCGATAGGCCTTGCCGTCCGGCTCTTCGCCCACCACCACACCCAGCAGAACCTTGCCACTCGCCGGCATTTCCCCTTGCTGCGAAGCTAGTTTCTGCAAGCCCACCTGCATGGAGGCTTCGTCATCGTAGTGCTTGAGCGGCTGGTCGACCCGGTACTGCCGATCGATTCTCAGCAGGCCGCGGCGCACAGCCTCTTCCGCCGCCCGCTGTAGGCCCACGTCCATCGCCACTTCAATCCGCAGCCCGCCGCCGTACAGCGCCTCGCGGTCGACCTTGTCCAGCGCCAGCCGCCTCACCGCCTCGACATACCAGCTGCCCACCTCACCTGCCGCGTCAAGCCCTTCTTTGTCCTGGGCCTTTTGGGGCAAGGCCTGCTGATTGGCCCGGTCGTGGTCGGCCTGAGAGATGTAACCGTGGCGCAGCATTTGCCCCAGCACATACGCCCGCCTCTGCTTGGCCCGATCCGGATAGCGAAAGGGCGAAAACCGCGCGGGACTATTGACCATGCCCGCCAGCAGTGCCGCCTGAGCCACGTCCAGTTCACCCGTCGACCGCCCACAGAAATAGCGCGCGGCCTCTTCAATCCCATAGCGACCGTGGCCAAAATACACTTCGTTCAGGTACAGCGTCAGGATCTCGTCTTTGCTCAGCTTGCTCTCGAGCTTGCGGGCCAAGACCAACTCTTTGAACTTGCGCGTAAAAGTCTTCTCGCGCCCCAGAAACCGCGTCTTGGCAAATTGCTGGGTCAGCGTCGATGCGCCCTGGGCATAGCGGCCCTTGGTCACATCCACCCACAGCGCCCGGGCGATACCGGCCAGGTCTAGCCCCGGATGGTCAAAAAACGCAGCATCTTCAGCACATACCATGGCGTAGCGCATCGCCGGCGGGATCCGCTCGCTGGGAATCACGGTGCGGATCTCTTCGCCAAATCGGGCGACCACCTCGCCGCCAGCTGCATAAACCCTAGAGGATTCCTTGGCAATTTGCCGGTACGCCTCAAAGCTGAACACATCGGGCAGGGTCGCGTCCAGCCAATACCAGCCCACCGCCGCCGCGCCG
>JBIKTV010000647.1:0-2961 GCA_044347905.1 Myxococcota bacterium | reverse complement strand
TCTACGAAGTCCCAGCCTGGCGTCTGCGTAATCCGACGGAAAGCGGCCACTCATTCCGACGGAAAGCGGCCACCCATTCCGACGGAAGGCGGCCACCGATTCCGAGGGAAGGCGGCCACTTGCTGAGCAGTAGCGCAGGCGGCGCGGGATAACGTTGATCGGGCACAATCGTGCTCCTTTTCGGCTTTTTAAGCGAGGAGGTTGCGATGCCTGCGGAGCGGATATCCATGCGCAAGATTCGAGAAGTGTTGCGGTTGAGTTTGGGTGGGCGGCTGAGTGCCCGCGCGGTGGCGGCCAGTTGCGGGATGGGCCGGACGGCCGTCCGGGAGTATGTGCAGCGGGCGACCCGCGCGGGGCTGTCGTGGCCGTTGCCCGAAGGGCTGGCGGACGATGCGCTGGAGGCCTTGCTGTTCCCGCCCGCCGCACCGGCCGAGGGGGACCGCCCGCTGCCGGACTGGCAGGGGGTGCACGACACGCTCAAGGGCAAGGGGGTGACGCTGTACCTGTTGTGGGAGGAGTACCGGGCGCTGCATCCGGCGGGTTATGGGTACAGCCGTTTCTGCGACCTCTATCGGGATTGGTCGGGCGGGCTGCCGGTGTGGATGCGTCAGGAGCACAAGGCGGGGGAGAAGCTCTTCGTGGACTACGCGGGCATGACGATGCCGGTCACGGACCGCGAGACGGGCGAGGTCCATCAGGCCCAGATCTTCGTGGCCGCGTTGGGCGTCAGCAGCTATACCTTCGCGGAGGCGACCTGGACCCAGACCCTGCCCGACTTCATCGCCTCTCACGTGCGCGCCTTTGAATTCTTCGGCGGCTGCCCGGCGCTGGTGGTGCCGGACAATCTGCGCAGCGGCGTGTCGCGCGCGTGTCGCTACGACCCGGACATCACGCCGGCCTACACGGAGATGGCGGCCCACTATGGCGTGGCGATCCTGCCCGCGCGGGTGCGCAAGCCCAGGGACAAGGCGAAGGTGGAGTCGGGCGTGCTGGGCGTGGAGCGGCGCGTTCTGGCCGCGCTGCGCGAGCGCACCTTCTTCAGCCTGGCGGAACTCAACGCGGCCATGGCCCCATTACTGTTTTTGTATAACACACGCGCGTTCCAGCAGCGGGAGGGCTCGCGCAAGAGCCAGTTTACCGCGTTCGACGCCCCCGCGCTCCAGCCCCTGCCCCGGATCCGCCACGAATACGCGGAGTGGACGAAGGCCCGCGTCAGTCTCGACTACCACATCCGCGCCGACGGCCACTGCTACAGCGTCCCCTACCGCCTCGTGAAGGAGGAGGTCCACGTGCGCATGAGCGCCACCCACGTCGAGATATTCCTCAACAATACCAGGGTCGCCAGCCACTTTCGCTCCCGCCGCAGAGACGGCCACACCACCTACCCCGAGCACATGCCCAAGGGCCACCAGGCCCATGCCGAATGGACCCCGGAGCGCATCAAGCACTGGGTCGGGCAAGCGGGAAAAGCCACCGCCGAGGTGGCCGGGGCCATCATGGACGCGCGCGCCCATCCCGAGCAGGGCTTCCGCGCCTGCATGGGCCTCAAGCGCCTCGGCGAAAAGCTGGGCCCGGAGCGCCTCGAAGCCGCCTGCGCCCGCGCTGTGGCCCTTCAGTCGCCGTCCTACCAGAGCGTCAAGTCCATCCTGGAGAAGGGCCTCGACCGCGAGCCCCCGCCCCAACCCGCGCCCTCCCTGCCGCCCATCGAGCACGAGAACGTGCGCGGACCGGCATACTACCAATAACA
Organism: Myxococcota bacterium; assembly: GCA_044347905.1. GTDB lineage: Bacteria > Myxococcota_A > UBA9042 > UBA9042 > UBA9042 > SXRM01. Next base: position 1,214 of record JBIKTV010000647.1, on the reverse strand, counting down.
CCTAACCACTATACCGAGAAAGGAAACACAACCATCATGCTCCTCCACCCGACCCTGGACAAACTCGCCGCCCTCAAGCTCCCCGGCATGCAGCGCGCCCTCATCGACCAGATGGCCCTGCCCGACTGCGACGGCCTCGGCTTCGACGAGCGCTTCGGCATGCTCGTGGACGCCGAATGCACCGAGCGCGACAACCGCCAGTTGGCCGCAAAGCTCAAGCGCGCCAAGCTGCGCCAGAGCGCCACCATCGAGGACATCGACTTGCGCAGTCCGCGCGGCATCGACAAGGCCGTTCTGCTCTCCCTCGCGGGCTGCGGCTGGCTGCGCAAGCACCACAACCTCATCATCACCGGGCCCACCGGCACCGGAAAGAGCTACCTCGCCTGCGCCCTGGGACACCGCGCATGCCGCGAGGGCTACCGCGTCCTCTACTACCGCGCCCCCCGGCTCTTCCAGGAGCTCGCCACCGCCCGGGGAGACGGGCGCTACGACCGCCTCCTGCGCGCCCTGGCCCGCACCGACCTCCTCATCCTCGACGACTGGGGCACCGCCCCCCTGACGGACGAACAGCGCAAAGACCTCTTCGAGGTCGTCGAAGACCGCTACGACCGAAAGAGCACCCTCATCGCCGCACAGCTCCCCACCCAGCACTGGCACCAACTCATCGGAGACCCCACACTCGCCGACGCCCTCCTTGACAGGCTCATCCACAACGCCTACACCATCACCCTCAAGGGAGAGTCCATGCGAAAGAAAAAGGCACAAAACTTGACTCCCGAAGAGCTATCCGGTATGAACTCATAGACAATTGAACCACCCGCGTCGCTGCGCTCCGAAAGATGGCCGCTTTCCCGCGGAATGAGTGGCCGCCTTCAATCGGAATAGGTGGCCGCAATCGTCGGAATACGCAGTCTGGGTCAACATGGGTTCGCAAGCGAAGAAAAAAGGGTCCGTTCGCCATCTCAACCAGGGGCATTGGATTGTATTCGCCAACCGCGCCATCCATGGGCTGGCCGTTGCGCTCCTGGTCTGCTGTGCCGGCTGCGGCACGATCTGTGGCGAAACCATTGACGTCGACGGCACGGAGCGCAGCTACCGCCTTCACACGCCGCCGGAGTATTCCCCCGATACGGAATGGCCGCTCCTGATTGCCCTTCACCCGTTCACGGGAAGTGGTCGAAGCATGGAGCGAATGACCGGATTGAATGCGGTGG
>JBIKTV010000646.1:0-2966 GCA_044347905.1 Myxococcota bacterium | reverse complement strand
CCCCTTCGAGGGTCCAAAACCTCTTCTTATGTCGAGACCTTACCTGTCCCATTCAGACAAGATGGACTTCAACTCGTTGATTTCAAGCCGAAGATCAGCTTGGGGATGCGCCCGCACGAGCGGCCCAGTTGCGAGCGGCACGACCTGCATGCCACCATCGCCCCGCTCACTTCGGAGGTCGCGATGCCGTTTCTGATCCCCACGCCCCCCTTGCTGACCGTGCCCGGCGGCGGGCCGATTCTGCTGGTGGCGCCCCATGCGACGGCAGCTCTGGCCCAAGCTGTGCCGTTTGTCGATGCCGACGCGGCGATTCAAGCCGAGTTGGCCGAGCGAGTGGCCGATTGGCACGATGCCGGCAGCGGCGAGGCCATGGAGGCAGCGGCAAAGCACCTGGGCGCGCCCGGACTTGCGCCGATTCTGCCGCGCGGCCTGATGGACCTGAACCGCGGCTGGAAGGGGCGGGTAGAGGCCAAAGAGACGCTGTTTGGCAAGGGCGCGCTGGACGCCTGGGCGGGGGCCCACCTGCAGGAGGGCGCCAGAGATGCGCTGGAGTCGTGGTACCGCGCCGCCTTGGGGCAGATCCGCGCTGCCGCCGAGGCGGTCGACGGCTTTGTCGAAGTCCACAGTTTTGGCGACTTGGGCTCGACTTATGACATGCAGGCGGGCGGGCGACCGGTGCGCAGGCCAGAAGCCGCGCTGATTACGGCGACCCCGTGGGCCAGCGCTTACCCCGTAGGGCTGGCGCGGCTGCTGCCCGGCGACCTGCGCGGTACGCCGTGGGCGCTGGAAAAGGCCGTGACCGACGCGCTGTTGCGCCGGGGCTTTCGCGCGGGGCCGGGGCCTTACCCCACCCAGGGGCCGTGGGCGCTGTCGCCGCGGTTCTTGGCGGCGCGGTGGTTTGGCTGGCTCGTCCGCCGCGGCCTGCTCCCGGCGCAAACTGCACAAACCCTGGTGAATCTGGCCTGGACCGACGAGCAGGACCCGCGCCTAGAGGCCGTGGCGACCGGCCAAGCGGAGGAGCCTGAAGACCTGCGCGGCGTGCGCGATCTGGCCCAGGCGATGGGCGCATGGTCCCACGACGCCGGGCGGCTGGGCGACCAATTCTTGAGCGAAGACAAGGCTTACACCCTGGTGGTAGAGCTGCGCAACGACCGCGTGGCGGACGCCGAGGCCTTTGGGCTCGCGGTGGCCGAAGGGCTGCAGAGCTATTTGCGCGGCCGCAGCCAGGGCGAACCTAATGCATAGACGCCGCGCCGCGACCGCCGTACCCTGCGCCGCCCGCCCGGCCCTGGGCGCGCCCCTGGAAACGCTATGCACGGCACGGGTTCTAGCAACCGACTGACGCCCCACCAACTCCATTTGTATCCAGGCGATACGCTGTTTGACCGCGTGGCCCGGGCGGTGTGCGAGGTGGGGGTGCTGCCGCGCAAAGAGCTGCACGAAGCCTGGGAGGTCGCCAAGCGGGTGCAGCGGCGCTTTCGCGGCGGGCGCATTGTCGATTTAGCCTGTGGTCACGGGCTATTGGCCCAAGCGGTGCTGCTGCTCGATCCGACCGCCACCGGCGCCATCGCCGTCGACAAGCGCCTCTCCGGCAACCACCGGCGCCTGGCCGACGCCCTGGCCGCACAGTGGCCGCGGCTGCAGGGCCGCGTGGAGTTTATCGAGACTCGCCTGGAAAATATCGAGCTTTTGCCCGGGGATATCGTGGTGTCTGCCCACGCATGCGGCGGCCTGACCGATGCGATTCTGGCCCGGGCCACTGCGGCGCGCGCGCGGGTGGCGGTGCTGCCGTGCTGCCAAGAGCTGCGGCGCCACGGCGACTTGGACGGCTGGCTCGACGGTTCGCTGGCTATCGATGTCGAGCGAGCGGTGGCGCTGCGGGCGGCGGGCTATCAGGTCCACACCCTGGCGATTCCCCCTGAGATTTCGCCCAAGAACCGCCTGCTGCTGGGCTCACCGCTGCCCGGTCTTGGCCCTTACGAGGCGACGCCCAGCAACTCGACGTCAAACACCAGCTCGGCGTTGGGCGGAATCAGCCCCGGGTAGCCGCGCTCGCCGTAGCCCAGGGCTCCCGGGACGTGCAACGTGCGCTTGCCGCCGACCTGCATGGTCGCCACGCCTTCGTCCCAGCCGCGGATCACCTGGCCGACGCCGATGACAAACTGAAACGGCGTGCCGCGGTCGACGGAGCTGTCAAACTTCTTGCCGTCGGTCAGGCAGCCGGTGTAGTGGACGGTGACGAGCTTGCCCTTTTGCGGGGTTGCGCCGCTGCCGACGACGGTGTCGAGGTAGCGCAGGCCGGAGGGGGTGGTGATCATGGTGGGCTCCCAAAAAGTGGAGGCGGCAGGCTAGCAGATGTCAGGGCCGCGGGGAATCGCGCGGGCTGAGGTTTGGCGCGCGCTGCGGCTTTTGGGGGCCTGCTGGTCCGCGCCGCTGTGCGGCTGCGTCGCAGCACCGCGCCCTATCGTCCAGCTTGCCAGCTGGCCGACCGAGCCCTCGGGCGCGCCGCGGCTGGGGGGCTTGGGTGGTGTGGAGGATGCCGCAGCCGCGCGACGCCCGGGGCTCGTCCCATCCGGGTGACGGTCGCTGGCCCGCCGGGCAAATCCACTGTATAGTCAAGGATTAGACAGTCGCCTGGCCCCAGACCGGGGCCCGAAGCGCGAAGGATCGAGACCCCGCAAGGGGCAGCGTCCGACGCTGTTTTTTGGCCCGTTTTCGCGGCTGCCCCGCAGGGGCGCTGCGGAAGGCCAAAAAATCCGAGCCTGGTCGCCGCAGGCGACGCGCCCAAATTCCCCAACGGCGGTCCGGGAAAGCGCCGCGCCCGCTGAAGCGGACCCGGCTACGGCCCGGTCTTGGCCGTCACCCCGACCACCGCGCCCGGCCCCGGTGCCAAGAGCGTGGGCCGGGCCGTGGCGTCGCCCAGCAGCTGCTCGCCAAAGAAGGCGCTGATGGTGCGGGCGGCGATC
>JBIKTV010000645.1:0-2971 GCA_044347905.1 Myxococcota bacterium | reverse complement strand
CCGCGCGCACGGCACCCTTGCGGGTCACAAACACGTCCGCGCCAAAATGGTGCTCGCGGGCTACGTAGTTGTGGTGGCATTGCACGGCCTCGTCGGTCGCCACAAACGGCGGCACGCCTGGGGTTTTTGCCAGGGCATGCAGCGACGCCGCCATCAGCAGGCTGCGGTTGACCGCGGCAAAGCGCTGGGCCCAATGCACCGCGTGCACGTAGTCGTCAAAGTGCGGCGTACCCTCTGAGAAATACGCCATGTCCGCATCGGGCAGGCTGCCCAGCACGGCTTGCATGTCGGCCCGCGCCAGGGCAATAAAGTGCTGGCCAATGCGGTTGCCCACGCCGCGCGAGCCGCTGTGGAGCACCACCCACACGCGGTCCGCTTCATCCAAGCAGACTTCGATAAAGTGGTTGCCGCCGCCCAGGGTGCCCAGGTGCGCAATCGTCTGGCCGCGGGCGAGCTTGGGATGGGCCGCCGCCACGCGCTGCCAGTCCGGGTCGAGCTCCGCCCACGCACTCAAGCTCGCCTCCGGCAAATTCCTGAACGCGCCGCGGTCATTGGGCCCGCCGTTGTCCGTGCGCCCGTGGGGCACCCGCCGCTCGATGCTGGATCGCAGGCCCGCGAGCTGGTCGGGCAAATCCGCGGCGCGCAGCGTGGTTCGCACGGCCATCATGCCGCAGCCGATGTCGACGCCCACAGCCGCCGGAATGATCGCCCCCAGGGTGGGGATGACCGAGCCAATCGTGGCGCCGATGCCCCTGTGCACATCCGGCATGACCGCGACGCGATTGTGAATCACCGGCAATTGCGCAATGTTCCGCAGCTGCTCCTCTGCGCCACTGTCCAGGGGCACGCCGCGCACCCACGCGTGGACCGGCACCCCTGCCGTGGTCAGCACCACCGGACCTGTGCCCGGGGCTTCCATCCGCGCGGGCTGAATCTCACTGTTCATGTTCTTGTTTCCTTGCTGGGCTGAATTGCCCTTGTGCTCAACGACTGCACGCAAGGAGTGCACGCGCTGTGCCAAGCCGGCCCCTGCGCCCAAACACCTTGATGTTGCAAGCAACCGTCCGCGGGCAGGCGGCGCTGGCCCGGGCGATTTTGCGCGATGCCAGGCGCGTACTTTATCTCAGAAGATACGGACCGCCTCCAGCGCTGGCGGGTCGCTGTAGCCCCGGCCGGTCAGTGGAAGTTTCAGGACCAACGCCAATGGCCGACCTGGGGGCCGTAAGCTGGACCTTGCCGGCCCGGCAAAACTGCGCGACGCTGTGCCACGGGCGTATCTGCCAGGATAGGACTCGCGGGATGCAAAAGCCGGTGGTGGTCGTCGGGCTGGTCGGCAAGGTGCTGGACGCATCGGGGCGGCGCAATGAGCGCTGGCAGCGCTGGCGGCCCAGCGTGTCGCTTTGCCAGCAAGACGATTTGGTTGTCCAGCGCTTCGAACTGCTGCACCACCCCGGGGAGGCCGATTTGGCCCGGGTGGTCGCGGCGGACATCGCGACGGTCTCGCCGGAGACGCAGGTGCGCCTGCACCTCCTGGATGTCGCCAACGCCTGGGATTTTGAGGCGATGTACGGCGGGCTCTTTGAGTTTGCCCGCTCAATGGCCTGGCAGCCAGAAGCCGAGGACCTGCTCGTCCACATCACCACCGGCAGCCATGTGGCGCAGATCTGCTTGTTTTTGTTGACAGAGGCTAGAGAGTTGCCGGGGCGCTTGCTGCAAACTTCGCCGGTGCGCGGCGGCCGCCACGATGGGCTGGGCAGCGTGGCCATCATCGACCTGGACCTGCAGCGCTACGACCGCATCGCTGCTCGCTTTGGCCAACAGCGCGAGACCCAGCTGGCCTTCCTAAAGGCGGGGATCGACACGCAGAACCCGCAGTTTAACCAGCTCATTTCTGAGATTGAGCACGTGGCGCGGGCGTCTACCGCACCGCTGTTGCTGAGTGGGCCCACCGGCGCGGGCAAGACCGTGTTGGCCCGGCGCATCTACACCCTCAAGCAGACGGCGCGGCAGCTGACGGGGCCGCTGGTCGAGGTGAATTGCGCCACTTTGCGCGGTGATACGGCGATGTCGACCCTGTTTGGCCATGTGCGCGGGGCGTTTACCGGGGCGATTCATGCCCGCGAGGGGCTGCTGCGCCAGGCCGACCGCGGCCTCCTGTTTCTGGACGAGATCGGCGAACTGGGGCCGGATGAGCAGGCGATGCTGCTAAGAGCCATAGAAGATCAAAGGTTTTTGCCAATGGGCAGCGACCGAGAGGTCTCAACGCGCTTTCAGCTCATCGCCGGCACCAACCGCGACCTGGCACAGCAGGTGCGCGCCGGCAGGTTTCGCGATGATCTATTAGCCCGCTTGGCGACATGGCATTTTTGCCTGCCCAGCCTGGCCCAGCGCCGCGAAGACATTGCGCCCAACCTCGACTGGGAGCTGGACCGGGTAGGGCGGCAGCTGGGGGTGCGCCTGACCTTCAGCCGCGAGGCCCGGGCGCGCATGCTGGCGTTTGCTCTTTCGCCCCAGGCCACTTGGAATCACAATTTCCGCGACTTGGATGCAGCGGTGGCGCGCATGGCGACCCTGGCTCCGGGAGGGCGGATCCGCGAGACAGAGGTCGACGCCGAGATCGCCCGGCTCACGGCGAGCTGGGGAACGCAGAGCCCTGAGCCCGCCGACCGGGGCGACGTGGTCCGCGAAGTGCTGGGGCCCGCGGCGGCCGAGCTAGACCGGTTTGACCGCGTCCAACTGGCCGATGTCATTGGCGTGTGCCGCACCCAGCCGTCGCTATCAGAAGCGGGGCGCGCGCTGTTTGGCCAGTCGCGCCGGCGCAAGGCGAGCCGAAACGACGCGGACCGCCTGCGCAAATACCTCGCGCGCTTTGGGCTGACGTTTGATGGCTTGGCGGCGGCGGCGGACGGTTCGATGCGCGGCAACTCTGGGGACGCGGCTGATCGGCTTGAGCGGACGGCTAATTTCGCGT
>JBIKTV010000187.1:0-10498 GCA_044347905.1 Myxococcota bacterium | reverse complement strand
CCGGCCTGATCGCCAATCGGCGGCGGCTGCGGAATCGCCTGCGGGGCGGCCTGGGTCGCGGGCTCCTCAGGCGCCTTGGAGCACGCAGGGGCGGCGGCAACGGTCAGAAAAGCCAGTGCAAGGCTCAGGATTTTGCGCAAGGTGGTCATCGGTGTCTAGCGCCCCGGCTGCGGCGGCGGGGCCTCGGCTGGGAGTTTGTCCAGGGCGTAAGCCAAGTGCGGCGCCCGCTCATCGACCAGCTGCCGCAGGGCCCGGTGCACCTGCGGATCGGCGGATTCGCTACTCAGAGCGGTAAAAGCCGCGGCCTGCACCACGGGGGAGCGGTCGTTGAGCGCCGCCAGCAACGCCTCGCGGGCAGTTTTTGCCCCGGAAGTGCCGCGATAACCCCCCAGGCCTCGGCACGATTCCGCGCGCAGAAGCTCGGTACCCAGGCTCAGGTCCTGCAGGAGGCCGGGCAGCACCGCCGTCTCGCCCAGGGTGCCGAGCTCGATGCGCACCGCCACCGCCACCTGGGGCGACTCGTCGTCGACCTGGCGGCGCAGCAACTCTGCGGCTTGGTTGCGAAAATCCGCCGTCTTCTCCGTCGACCGGCCGAGCGCCCCCAGCGACTCCACCGCGGCGACGCGCACCAAGGGGCCGGAGCTGAGACCGTGCAATGCCGCTTGGAGCCTGGGGAATGCCGCCGCTCGCACCTCCAGCGGCGCCGCAGCCAGCCTCGCCACCAGCGCCCGCCGCGCCGCCCGGCTGTCCGTGGTCAGGACGCCAAAACAAGTCGCTAGCACGCAGGCGCCGCGCTGTCCGCCGGCCTCGCAGTCGCGATCGGCTTCGCAAGCGCGCGATGGCCCCAGCCCGTCGACCAGAGTCTTGGCCGCCGCCGCAGCGTCGATGGGCGGGGCAAGTGGCGCGGCCCGCTCACAGCCAGAAAAGCTCAGCCCCAACGCCAGCAGCAAAGCCCATGGCCGAACAACGCTCAAAAACCCGTGCTGCGGAGCAAATCCCTTCACGCCTCAGCCGCCCAACACGGTCAGCGCCGCGGCGATGCGGATGCGCTCATCCGGCTCTTCCATGAACTTGCTCAGCATTTCCGCGGCTTCCTTGTCTCCCTTCAGCTTGGCGAGCATGCGAATCGCCGCCATGCGCGCCCGCGGAGGAGCCTGCAGCGCCGTCGACTTCACCGCCACCGCAACCTTGGCCTTGTCGATCTCAAACAGCCGCCGCAGGATGCGCACCCGCAGGTCTTCGTCCTCAGCCCTCTCCAACAGCTTATTTAGAATCGGCAGTTCCGCGTCGGGCAGCAAGCGCAGGGCCAGCATCGCCTCTTCGCGCACCAACATCGAGTTGTCGTCCTTGCCAGTGTCCAGCAGGGCCAATTCCAGGAATCCTTCCATGGTCTTGTTCATCTCGCGGGTCAGCTCCAGCACCACCCCGCGCGGCAGCCAGCGCAGCGAGCGCTTCCACACGTCCACCGCCTTGACCACGTCCGACAGGATAAAGCCGCGCACCGCCTCGGAGCGAATACGGATATCATTGTCATTGAGCGCGTTCTGCAGGCCGGCGCGCACGGTCGCATCCCCCGACTCGGCCAGGGCCCGCACGACGATGCGCCGCACTTCGCTGTCCTTCTCGCGGGTAAAGAACGTCAGGGCCTGGTACGCCTCTTTGTGCTTGATGCCGGCGAGAGCCTTGATCAATTCCAGGCGCACTTTCTCGTCTCGCTCGGCCTCCATCGCCTCTTTGAGCGGGCCTACGCTGATGTTGCTGGAGATGTGCCCCAACACCCGCGCCGCGGCGATGCGCACGCCCGGAATGCCGTCGGCCAAATACTTGTGCATTTCGCCAATTCGCCCCGCGCCGCCGACCCAGCCCAGGTAGAACACGCCGGTGGCGCGCACGTCGACGTCCGTCGATTCCGCAAGCGTTTCAGCTTCTTTCTGCATCGACCGGTCGCCGGCCCGCGCCAGAATCTCGTACACCTGGAACAGCACGTCGGCGTTGGGCCCCTGCTGCAGAATCGGCTTGAGCAGCGCCGCGTCTTCCTTGCTGGCGATCTTGCGCAAAGCCTGAAGGATCTGAAGCTGTTGGGCCCCTTGGGTCCGCACCGCCGCCAGCGCCAGGGCCTTGGACACGCTGCGATCGCCGTGCAGCGCCCGCACCAGCAGCACGCTGTCGACCAGCGCGGGATCCTTGGGCTTGACCGTGGCCAAGTAGGTCACGCCCATGCGCTCATCGGAAGCGGTGCCCAGTTCAATCAGCAGCTTGACCACCGTGTCATTGGCGGCCTGAACTTTGCCAATGGTCTCTAAGGTCTTCTGCTGCAACACTGGGTCGAGCTTCTTGAGCGCCTTGTGCGCCGCGCCCTGAACCGCCGCGTCCTTGTGGGCCAGCGCCGCGACAAAGAACGCCGTGAGGTACGGGCGGTTCATGGTCACCAGCGCCGTGGCGATTTTGTCGTGGGCTTCGTGCTCCTTGTCGGCCAGTACCTGCAAAAGCACGTCCACGGCGTCTTTTTCGGCGACCTCGTCGAGCATCGGCAGCGTCTCATACGCGCTCAGCACCGGCATGGTCAGGGCGTCAAACATCACCTTCTTCCAAGCCGGATCCTTGACTTGGTAGTACGCCGCGGCCACGCCCATGCGCACGGTCCACTGCGGGTCGGTCGTGCCGTCCTCAAGCTTCTTCTTGAGATCCTTATCGGTTTTGTCAAAGGCGATGCCGCGATAGGCCATGCCGCGGGCCTGAAAATCGGCGCTCTTGAGCCCGGCCTTGACGATATACAGCGCCTGATCGCGCGGGTTGAGCTTGGGGGCCTCCCCCGGCTTGGCGGCCAGGGCGATTTGCGGGGCAGCACCCAAGGGCAGAGCGATCAACAGGGCGAGGAGCAGGCGGGCCAGGGAGCGCATAGGAATCTCCATTTGCAGGGCGGCACAGGTCCAAAAGCCGCAGCAGCCCAAGAGCATCCGTCCATTGGCTGGCCGTGTCAACGCTGCCCGGCAGCTGCGACAGGGCGATCGCAATAAGCACGGATCTGGGGTTACAGGACGACCGCGCGGTCTAATTGGCCCCCCTTTGTCACCCCCGCGGAGGCGGGGGCCCAGGCTAAAACTAAACCATTCGCCTGGGTTCCCGCCTTCGCGGGAATGACGGTGTGGGCGGTCCAGCGGTTCTTGCGATAGCCCCGGCAGCTGCGAACCCGCCGCTTGGCCTTTGCGTCAGCGCGGAGTCACACGCGGGCCTTGCGCCCTTGCCGCCTGCGCTGCCGAGGCCTAAGCTGCCGCCGCCTTGGGGCGCTCAGGAGCGGAACATGGACCAGGAATTGCAGCTGCTTGTGGCCACTGCGCTGTCCATCGGCACCGTCCACACGCTGTTGGGGCCAGACCACTACCTGCCGTTTGTGGCGATGGCGGCGGCGGGCAATTGGTCCAACCGCAAAATGCTTTGGGTGACGGCGCTGTGCGGCCTGGGCCACGTGCTCGGCTCGGTGTTGCTGGGGGCGGCTGGGCTGGCAATTGGCGCCGCGGTGGCCGATCTGGAGGGCTTTGAGGCGCTGCGAGGCGATGCGGCGGCCTGGGCGCTGACGGGGGTCGGTCTGGCCTATGGCCTGTGGGGGCTGCGCCAAGCCCAGCTCAGCCGCCCTGGCGTTCATCTCAAGCTGCACGGCCACGGCGTCGGCCACAGCCACCGGCATTCCCACGGCCTATTGGGCAGTTACGTCCACAGTCACTCGGCCGAGGCCGTGGCGGTGTCCGCGCCGCCGCAGCGCAACCTGACGCCCTGGGCGCTGTTTGTGGTGTTTGTGCTGGGCCCCTGCGAGCCGCTGATCCCGATCCTCATGTACCCGGCGGCCCGGCTGAGCATGGCCGGCACGCTAGCGGTGGTGGTGGCCTTTGGCGCGGCGACCCTGGCGACCATGCTGACCGCGGTGTACCTGGCGCGCAGCGGTTTGCGCCGCCTGTCGCTGGGTTGGGCAGAGCGCTATGCCCACGCCTTGGCCGGTGCGTCCCTGGGCTTGTGCGGATTGGGCATGGTGTTTTTGGATCTGTAGCTGCGCGCGCAAGTTTGGCTGGTCCGCGGTTGACACGCATGGACCGCTCGCGTAGCGTCAGCTCAACAGGCCCAGGTGGTTTGCGAGGTGCGGCCCGTGACGCCCATGGATCCTCAAGCGGTGCCCTCTGTTGGCGAGTCGGCCCCCGCAGATCGGCCTGGGCCGAGCCGCCTGACCCGCCGCGTTTGGGTCACCGCCGCCTTAGGGGCCTTGGTTTCCGCTTGGGCTTGGGCTCAGGCCGCGGCCCCAGAACCTGCTCCGACCCCTCCAGCGCCTGTCTTTCCGCCGTTTGTCAAAGGCGGCAACGTCTCGGCCTGGAATGTCGCCGATGTAGAGCGCGTGTTCGCCGATGCCGAGCGCTTGGGTCTGGACACTATTACGATTCCCGTGCGCGTGCGGATGGCCTACGCCACCGGCTCCGACGCCTCGGTGGACCCGGCCAGCTTGGCCTTTGCCAAGAAGCTCGCCGGCCATAGTCAAAAATACCGCTATATTTTAGAGCCTTATCCCTGGATCGCTGACGGTTCCGTCGCCGAGACGGAGCTCGCCCCGGCGGACAAAGCGGCGTGGTTTGCGGCGTATGAGAAGGCGGTCTTGGAGATCGCCGGGCAATTCCCCAACGCCTGGGGCATTTACGTCGCCTCTAACTTGGTGCGGCTAGAAGACCAGAGCGCGAGCTGGCTCAGCCTCATCGCCAAGGTCCGCAGCGCCTTTGCCGGCAAGGTGATCTACCGCACGCAGTGGTGGGTCACCGCGGAGTGGGAGCCGTCGACCCTGGCCGCCTGGAAGGCCAAGCTGAACAACCCCGTGTTTGGCGCCGTGGATATCATTGCGGTGGCGGCGTATTTTGAGCTCTCTGAGGCGCCCAACCCCAGCGCGGACGAGCTCAAGGCCGCCCTTCGCTCCACCACGGTCTTTGGCCGCAAGCAGAACGTCTTGGCGGAGATCACCGCCCTGCAAAAGCGCTGGCAGAAGCCGATCTTTCTGGGCGAGCTCAGCTGCCCGGCCGTGGACTTGGGGGCGCAGACGCCCTGGGATCCCGCTGCCAGCGACCAGCCCAACCGCGAGATCCAGAAGAACTACATCAGCGCCTACCTGGAGAGCTTGGCCGGACCCACCAGTGCTTTCATCGGGTTCTCTGTCTTTACCATCGCCCACCCCACGCCCACCACCTACGACTTGGCAGCCTCGGCCGCCGAATTCGTTCGCCGCTATCGGCCGAGCCAACCGTGAACCTGCCCGATCCGCCAGCGCCTCTGCGCATCGCCGTTGTCCTGGGCACCCGGCCGGAGCTGCTCAAGCTTGCGCCCGTGATTGCAGAACTGGAGAAGCGCTCGCCCCAGCTGCACACCCAGGTGATCTTCACGGGCCAGCACCGCGAGCTGCTGCACGGTTTGCCAGAGCTTTTTGCCTTGGCGCCCTACCGCCAGCTGGCCCTGCGCAATGAACGGCCCAACCTCACGGCGCTGACCGCGGGGCTGATCCAGGAGCTGGACGCGGTGCTGGGCGCGGAACCCTGCGACGCTGTGGTCGTTCAGGGCGACACCACCACGGCATTCTGCGCGGCGCTGGCGGCGTTTTACCGGCAGATTCCGGTGGCCCACGTAGAAGCAGGGCTGCGCACCTTTGACAAGCGCGAGCCGTTTCCAGAGGAAGTCAACCGGCAGCTGGTCGCGCGCCTCGCAAGGTGGCACTTTGCCCCGACTCCGGCGGCGGCGCGGCACCTCTTGGCAGAGAATGTGGACCCGATGTCCATTGAGGTGACGGGCAATACCATCGTCGATACGCTGCAGTGGGTGGTCAAGGAGCGCATTCCCAGCGATTATGCTGCGGCGCAGCTGGCCGCAGAAGCCCCTGAGCTTGCGAACGCCCTGGCGGCTTTTGACCAGCGCCGCGGTCAGACCCTGGCGCTGATGACTTTGCACCGCCGCGAGAATCAAGGCCCAAGGCTGCAAGGGTTTTTTGCGATGCTGCGCGAGCTCGCTGCCGCCCATCCCGGCCTGCACCTGATCTATCCCTACCACCTCAACCCAGAGGTGCGCGGTCCGGCCCAGGCGGCCCTGGGCGATTTGGCCAACGTGCACTTGGTGGCGCCCCTGTCATACCGGCCGATGGTCTACCTGATGAGCCAGGTGGCCTTTGCCATGAGCGACTCTGGCGGGCTACAAGAGGAATTTCCTACGTTTAGCAAGCCACTGCTGGTGCTGCGCGAGGCGACGGAGCGGCCCGAGCTGCTGGACGCCGGCATGGGCAAGCTGGTGGGGGTGGAGCCCGACGTGGTGCGGCCGGCGGTCCACGAGCTGCTGACTGCCCTCAAGGTTGGCCAACTGCCGCCGTGGTACCGCAGCGGGGCAAATCCCTTTGGCGATGGCCTGGCTTCCAAGCGGATCGTGGCGCGTTTGATCAAGGATTTGGCCCAGCCCAGTCAGCCGTCGCTAAGTTCGTCGCAGGCCGCCCTATAGCCACAGGGTCGCGCGCACCACCGGACCCTTGCCGCGGTCGGCGCTCCCCCAGCGATAACTCGTATGCAGCTCCAGCCACGACCCCGGTGCGCGGTAGCGGTCGCCGCCAAACCACAGCCGCAGGTTGAGGCCCGGCCCAGCGGCGATGACCCCAGTTTGTTGCGCCGCGGAGTCGTACTCTCCAGCCGCCACCAGCGCCGGCAGCAGCGTCAAGGCGCCGTTCTGGGCCAAGGCGACGGCCACTCCGCCGCGGGCCTCGGCGCTGACAAGCAAGCGATTCTGCGCGACATACCAGCCCACATCGGTGTAGGCCTGCCAGCTGGGCCACCACGGCCGCTGCACCTGCACATCCGTGCCCGCCCCCGTGGAATATGCCCCCCGCAGCAGCCAATCGCCGCGGACGGCGTCGCCCAGGGCCACCAGCCTCTCTGCAGAAACGACGATGTTCTGGCTTTTCCAGGGCTTGTAGCGCGCGCCGATCCCGGCCAAAAGCGTCTTGGCCCCCACGGGCCCCGTGTCTCCGTTTCGCAAGTTGGCAAAAGTACGCGCAAAAACCTGCACGACCTCGCCGTCGCGGTAGCCGATGACCGGCGGCTGCCAAAACAGCTCGGCACTGGCCTGCCACACATCCAGGGCGCCGGCCTGATAGGGGGATCCCAACAGCCCGCCAAAGGACCGCTCCAACACTTCCGTTTCGCGGCGATAGCCAAAAATCTGTTGGGGGGCAAAGCTGGGGTCGCCCTCGTCCAGATCGAGCGCAAAGCGAAAATCCTCCGCGGCGATGCGGTTGAGAGAGAGCCTCTTGGCCGCGTAGGCGGCGTCGGCGTAGTGAAAAGCCTTGCCACCGCCCATGGCAAAGCCAGCCTCAAAATCGCTCAGGGCCTTGCGGTCATCGCCGCGGCGCAAGTGGGCATAGGCCCTGGTAAAGATGCGGAACGCCCGCGGATCGCTGTTGGGGGTCAGGGCGCTTTTGATGAGCGCTTGGGCTTGGGCGCGCTGGGTCGAATCCGCGGCTTTGGAGAGAGCGAGCCGACCCGTGCGCAGCGCCGCCGCCCGTTGTCGCGAGGCCAGCTGCGCCCAGCCCAGGCGCAACAACACCCGCGGATCGTCCGCCGCCACCGCGCGCAGGGCCTCTTCTGCGCCGCGCCAGTCGCCCAGCGCTTCGGCGGAGCTTGCCAGCGCGGTCATCAGGTTGCGCCGCTGCTCTGCCGACCAAGCTTTGCCCAACAGAGCAGCGGTAAAGTCAGCGCGCGCCTGGCGAAATTCCTCCACATAGAACCAGAAATAGCCCAGCTGGGCCCGCACCACGGGGTGATCCGGAAAGCGCAGGCCCAAGGCGGAGGCCAGAGCGCGGGCTTCCAGCAGCTCCGCCGTCTCAAGCGGCTGGTTGGCGAGCAGCAGGGCCAGCAGCGCCAGGCCATTGTCGGCGCTCTGCAATTGTTGCCAATTGTCGCGGGCTTGCTGAAGCGGTGTCGGCTTGCGCTGCGGCGGCGCTGCGGTGAGTTCGGTGGTTTCTCTGGGCAGGGCGGTGGGCTCGCCCGCGAAGGTGGGGGCTGGAGTCCACAGCGCCAGGAGGAGAGTCGCCGCCCCAAATCCTGCCCACACTTTGATATTGCTGGTCTGCCGTGCTGCCCGCTGAGCCGTCACTGCGCTCCCCCAGAGGTCTTGGGCTGCGGGGCAAGCTGATCGACCCAGGCCCGCACCTCGTGGTCACACGCCACCACATAGGCCACATGCAGGCCGCTCGACGACTTGATCGCCCGTGTCACCTCTGGCGTGGGCCGCGATGCCACCGCGACTTCAAGGGTATTGTGCGCGTCCACGGCCATGGGCACGACCTGGTGGGCGCGGATCAGCGCTGGATCGATCGACGCGGCCGCCGCCGGCATGGGCTGAGAGTGGCGCCGCGCCCGCGGCAATTCGTCTTGGATCGCCACGGCATCCGCCAGCGCCTCTGGGGAGACACTGCCCTGTTCAAGCAGCAACTGGCCCAGGCGCGCCCCAGAGGAGGCCTGCAATTGCAGAGCACTGGTCAGGGCCTCTTGCGAAATCGCCCCTCGGGCCACCAGCAGATCGCCCAGGCGCCGGCGGTGATGGGCCAAGGCCGCGGAGGTGGGGAAGGTGTGCTGGGTCTTGTCCCAGGCGATGGGCACCCCCGTGGCTAGATGGCGCAGCCACTGGTGCCAGGCGCGACTGACCGCAGCAAAATTGATGAAATTGCCAAAGACCATCCGGGGAATGGACAGCAGGCCGTGCTGAAGACCGTTGGCCTGGGTCACAAACCACATCCTCTGAAAGCCGCGGTTGGCCAGCAGGCCGACATTTGTCAGCAAAATCGCCTGAATCCACGGCTGTTGCAGCCAGCGCCCCACCAGTTCGCCATGGCCCAAAGCCTGGGCGGCCAGGGTGTACAGCAGCAGCACATAGGCCAACATGGACAGCGGCGCGGTCCACAGGCCCTTGCGGTCGCGATACAGAAGGTAGCGATTCCAAAAGCTTCCGCGCCAGCCCAGCTGCCTCCAGCCCAGAAAAGAAATGCCCAACACCCAGCGGGCGCGCTGGCGATAGGCCGCCTTGAAGGTCGAGGGAAAGTACTCACACGTCGCCAACAGCCCGGTAGCGGTGGCCGGACGCCGCCACAGGTCGCTCAGCGGTGTCGCCCCGCGGCCGTGGGGAGGGTTTGCCGCGCCAACCACCTGCGCGCCGGCAAAAACCTGACGCATCCCAGGCACTTCAGCCAAGCGGAAGCTGAAGTCGTAGTCTTCGGTCAGCGAGTCGACATTGAACAGCTGTCCGCCGTGGCGATGGGACATTTCCGCAAGCACTTTGCGGCTATAGCCCAGGGCCACCCCGGCGCCGGGGACGATGCCGGTCAGCTGTTGGCGCACCAGGATGTCTTTTTGATGACTCTCGCTAAAGTCGTCCAGATAGGCGCCGCCCACCCAGGAATTCCATGGCAATTCCAGAGACATCACCGGCAGTTGCACCAAGTCCGCCGTCTGCAACCGGTAGTTGAAATAGCGGAGCTCCAACGGGTGAACCACATCCTCGCAGTCGTGCATGACCACGCCGGCAAATTCCATGGCGTGGCGCTCTTCATAGCCGCGGATCGCCCGCATGATCCAGTTGAGGCAGTCGGCCTTGCAGGTCGGGCCGTCGCGATCCACGTGGGCGCGCACCATGTGCACCGGGTCGGCTTGCACCATGGCGTCGGCCTGCGCGGTCGTTTCCAGGTCATTGCGGTAGGTGCCCAGGAACACCACGTAGCGCTGATAATCCAGGGTGCGCAAGGTGTTTTCTACCATCGAGGCGATGACATCCGCCTCCTTCCACGCCGGCACCATGATGGCCAAGTAGCGCTCCGGCAGGGCCTGCAGCGCCGCGGCGGTGGGTTGCGGTTCCTGGCGCTGCCAACCCAGGCGAAGCGCGAGTCGCCGGCTCCAATACAGCACGTCAATCAGCAGATCGTCGAGTCCACTGATCAGAATCGCCACCGCAGTAGCGGCGATCAGCCCATCAAGGATGGCCAAAAAGCTTAAGATCTCCGCCCCCTTGTGCAAAGAGCTGCGGCTAAGGTCGGGCCGGGGCGACAGACGCCAGGGCCGCACCCAAGCGCTTACATGGCCTGCGGCGCGACAAAGGTGTACCCGGCCGCCTTGACGCCGGTGACAATCGCCTTGAGCTCACTGAGCGGAAAGTACGGGTGAAAGAAGAAGCTGGCCACGCCGTCGCGCACCACCAGGTTCTTCTTGGCGGTAGTAATCAGGTCCGCCGCGAGGCGAGGCGGGTGGTTGTTGTAGCCTTCATCCTCGTAATTCCCCAGGTTTTCCGGCAGCACCTTGTAGCCGTAGACGTCCTTGACGGTGTACGGATAGAACAGGCCGATCGAGCGGCTCAGATTCTCCGGGTTGGCCCCCAGGGCACCGCTAAAGTACAGCCCGCGGTGGTAGACGGTGGCGAATTTGCTGCGGATGGCCTTGGCGTCGGTCGGCGA
>JBIKTV010000186.1:0-10535 GCA_044347905.1 Myxococcota bacterium | reverse complement strand
CGATCGATGGGGCTTTCGGATGCGATTGTCGCGCTGCTGGCCCGCGGGCGCACCTTGGCGCAGGTTCTGCCGTTCTTTACCAGCCATGTCGCCAAGCAGTTTCGCCTGGTCGGCAAGGGGCATCTGAGCGTGGGTGCGGACGCCGACCTGCAGATCCTCAATGACCTGGGCCGGCCCCAGGCGGTGATGGCGCGAGGGCGCTGGCTGGTGCGAGACGGCAAACCGCTGGTGCGGGGCTTGTTTGAGGACCCACATGTCCACTGAACTTGCCTAGGCCAGCGGCGCCGCCCAGCTGCAGATCGGGCAATTCGTTTGGTCGTGACCGCGCGCCGGGCAATGGCCACGGCCAAAGAAGATGATCTGCAAATGCAGCTTGTTCCACCGTTCCCTCGGGAAAAGCCGCTTGCCATCGCGCTCGGTCTGATCGACATTCTTGCCGGAAGTGAGACCCCATCGCGTCATTAGACGGTGGATATGGGTATCCACTGGAAACGACGGCACGCCAAACGACTGGGCCATCACCACCTGGGCGGTCTTGTGGCCCACGCCGGGCAGCTGCTCCAGCGCGTCCTGGTCCGCGGGCACTTCGCCGCCGTGGCGCTCCAGCAGAAGCTCCGACAAGCGCTTGATAGCCTTTGATTTCTGCGGCGAAAGCCCGCACGGCCGGATGATCTCGCGGATCGCCTCTTCGCTCTGCAGGGCCATTTGCTGCGGCGTCCCAGCCAGACGAAACAGCGCAGGCGTGACGGTATTAACGCGCACATCGGTGCACTGGGCGCTCAGGAGCACTGCGATCAGCAGCGTGTAGGCGTCCCGGTGGTCCAGCGGCACCGGCGGGGCAGGGTACAGATCGTCCAGAATTGCCTGGATACGCTGGCATTTCTCTGCGTCGTTCACGGCGACCTACCACTGCCACAGGAAGTCGAGCGTGGGCCAGACCTCATGGGTGCGCACGTATTCGACCTGGGCGAAGCCGTCGCTGCCCTTGGTGACCTCGCGCTGGTGGCGATCGCTGTTCCAGTACATGGCGCCCAGGGTCAGGCGGGTGCGCTGGCTGGTGCGCAAATCGGCGCCGACGTAGCCGCTGGCGACCCAGGGCGATGTCAGATCGTCGATGGGCCGGCTCAGCAAATACCCGCCCAACTCAGCGCGAAGCCTCAGAAAATCCGCAACCGCGTGGTCATACGCCACCCGCACCTGGCTGCGCGACTGGCCGATCTCCGGGGCCATCTGCACCTCCACGGGCGCCCAGGCGTGCAGCGGCCGGCCCTCTTGGCCAAAAAGCGTCCAGGCGCCAGCAGCTTCCATGCGCAGGGTCAACATGCCGCGCTCTTGGCCCGCGGAGTCGACAAAGCCCTTAGAGGCCACCAGCCCCAGCTTGCCGGCCAGCAGCCACCCCGGCCGATCGCAGCTGCCGCCGCGCGCCGGATCGTCCCCCGCCACCTTGCAGGACGGCACAAGATCCCCGGACAAGCCCAGAGGTTTTGCCAGCCGCCATGCGCCACTGGGCAGAGACAGGCCGCTCACCAGGCTCCAGCGCCAATCGCCCGGCTTCTCTGCGGCGCGCACCTGGCTGCGCAGCGTCACGTGCGGCGCCACCAGCATCACCAGCGGGTGAACCTCCAGCTCGCCCGCAAAGGTGCCGATGCGCAGGGGATTGAACACGCCTATGGCGTACTGGCCCGGGCTCAGGACATCGGCTGTCTCGCGCGCCGGCAAGATCTCGGCTTGGGCACTGCGCGGCGCTGCGGCGGTCAGAGAGAGCAGGGTGAGTGCGAAAACACCAAGGTGGATCAAGGATTTCAGTCGCATCACTTCACCTCCCACAGGCCCGTCACCGGCGCATGGTCGGAGAGGCGCAGGTAGTCTTGCGTCAGCACCGGGCCCAGGCCCTTCTCTCCGCCTAGGCGCTGGCCCTGCTGCTGGGCGACATCGGTGGAGCCCACGACCCACGAGCTACCTTTGGAAAGAAACAGGTAGTCCAATGTGCGATTCCAGAAGCCTTTCTCACCCTTGTCGTTGCTGTCATCTGGGCCCAAGACACTGTGGGTGTAGTAGCGCTTCTGCTCGTTTTCACTGGCGCCATAGCGGCTCAGGTCAATGTGCGGCAGCAGATCGTCATAGAAGGGCTGCATCACCGCGGGCGTGTAGGGAGGCTGGATAAAGTCGTCGCTGCACACGGCTTTTTCGCGCTCGTCCATGAAGCCAACCACCTTGGCGGCGCTGGGCGGCAGCTCATTGAAGTCGCCGCCCAACACCAGCGGCAAGGTCTCTTTCAGGGCGAGCTCGTGAATCTGCTTGATCTGCTTCTGTTTAGTCCCGTCGTTGTCGTAGGCCTCCGTGTGCACCACCATCGCCACGACTTTTTCGCCTTTGCGTATCTCGATCTCGGCCCGGCCCACCGCGCGCTTGATATAGAACATCGCCGTCAGCGCGTCCTGGTCAGTGCGATCGACCTGGCGAATACGCTCTGCTTTGGTAATCGGGTACTTGGAGAAGATGGCGTTGCCCAAGTTGATGCGGCCCACGCCTTCTGAAGCGACGTATTGGCTGTCCCAGGTCTCGTAGTAGGCGGCGTAATTGAGGTCGGTGTTCTCTAGAATCCCGCGCACCATGTCAAAGTAGGCGCTGCGCTTGGAGTTGACCTCGATCTCTTCTGTCATGAGCACATCGGGGTTCAGTTCGTCGATCGCCGCGTAAAGCTTGGCCATATTGGCGTCCACTTCGGCCGCGCTCATCTCCGCCTTGTCGCCCCAGCAGTCAAACCAGAAGGGGATGCGCGCGGCGGCGTATTTGACATTCCACGCCACCACCCGCAGTTGCGCGGGCTTGCCGGGATCCTTGGGGGGCACCAGCGCGGAGCGCTTAAAGACCAGCACCTCCTCGCGGTCAAAATCCTGAGGATCGGCAAAGGGTTCACAGGCCATCGCCCCAAGGGCAAGCCCCAGGGTCGCCAGCCAAGGGGCCAGCAAGGTCAGCCATTTGCGACCCGATCTCGTCCATCGCGTGTTCATCCGCTCTCCTGTGCGGCCTCTTTGGCCCAGACGGCGTATATTCCAGAGAAGAAGTCAGCGGTTGCGCCTGAGCCGCGCCAGCTCTTCGCGCATCTCGCGGTTGGCCTCGGCGACCCGTTCCAGCTGATCGGCGTGCTCCGCAAAGCGCTCTCGCGCGTCCGCCAGCGCATCCTGCAACCGATCCGCGGCGTGGTCCAGCAGCACCGCGCGAATCGCGTCCAAGCGCCGCAGCGCCTCTGCCAAGGACTCATCGGTGCGGGCCAGAGACACCGCCAATTGGTCATGGGTGGCGCTGCCTTGGGCTGCGCGGGCATGCTCTAACCCCAGGCCCAGGCGCACCTCCACCAGATCGGCGACACTGCCCACCAAGGCATCGACATCGCTCATCACGCTGCTGGCCACCGGCAATTGCGAGCCGCGCAGGACTTCTGCAATGCGTTTGCGCTCTTGCAGCGCAGTCGCCATCGCTTTGTGCTGCCAGCCCAGCCTGCGCCAGCGCCACGCCAGCTGCTTTGGCCGTCGCGCTTGCAGCCAGCCCCAGGCCAGCCACAGCAGCGCGGCCAAAATGCCTAGGCGAATCAGGTAGGTCAGCAGGTTGCGCAGCACGGATGCTCACTCCCCCAGAAAGAAGCGCCGCCAGGCCGCCATGGAGCCAAACTCGTGCAGGAAGCGCGGGTCCGACGAATTGAGCTCGATCGCCCCCAGCTTGAAGTTGCGCGTCGCCTCGATCGCAGAGAACGTCCTGCCGGCGCGGCTCGCCAGGGCCTCGGCCTCCAGCTTTTTGCCCAGCGCTTCGGCCTCGGCTTCCGCGCGCTCGCCCTGCGCCAGCAGTTTTTCGTATTCGGCGTCGGCCTCTGAGCGGCGCGTCTTGTCGAATTCCACAGCCTTGGCCTTCACTTCGGCGATGGTGATCTCGATCTCCTTGCGCTTCTCCTCGATCTGCTTGTTCCAGGTCTCTCGCTCTAGGGCCACGTCCTTGTCGATGCCCTTTTGCACCGTGTCCGTCTCTTGCTTGGCCTTGGACTCTTGCTGCTTGGCCGTATCCAATTCCGCTTGCACAGCAAAGAGTTGCTTGGCCTGGAGCTGGGCCTCATAAGGCGGATCGAACTGAATCGCGCGGATCACCACGCCAGACGTCACCACATTGACGTGGTATTGGCGCAGCTGCTTGTTGAGCGGCACGATCGCCGACTTGGCCACCTTCTCGCGCTCACTGGGAATCTGCACGGTCTCATTGGACAATTGCGCCAGGTGTTCGCGCAAGAAGCCTTCAGAGACCGCCTGAACCTTGGCGTGGTAGCTGTCGGCAAAGCCCTCGCGGACGATCAGGTGGGCTTCCCCAGGCAGAATCCGATAGATCACCGCGATATCGACGTGAACGACGTTGTTCTCGCGGGTGCGCAGATCCAGCGTGTTCGTGCCGGTGAACTCGACGTAGTGCACCGTGCGGCGCAGACGGTACCAGCTGTGCAGCAGCGGCAGACCCAGGTGGTGGCCCTGCTCAAAATCGTCGTCCTCCACGCCCGAATTCAGCGAGCGGCGCACGCCGATCTCGTCGGGCTGAACGTAGGTGGTGCACATCGACGGCAACAGCCAAGAGCCAATGATAAGCGCGCTTATCCACTGCAGATTGACCCAGCGCCGCCAACCCTGAGCGGGCTCGTCGGGGGCCGCGTCGCGTTTGCGGTCGGCCTGCGGGTCGACGACTGGGGCGACCTTGCGCGGCTTGGGTGGCGGCGGAGGCGGCGGAGAGGCAGCTTGGGGCGCAGCTTCGTCGCTCGGCAGGTCATCGATATCGCTCATGGTTTGACCTCTCCAGCGGCGTCAAGGTGGCGGACGTTGAGCGACGTCGGCACCGGGTGGGCATAGGGAATCGCCGTCACGTTCTGCAATTGCGGAAAGACATTCTTGGCAATTTCCAGGTTCAGCACGTCCGGTCCAGCGGCGCCCACGGCGTTGATCTTGGCCGCCAAGCCCCGGGCCCTCTCTTTGGCTGCTTCAGAGGCCGCGGCGGCGCGATTGGTCTTTTCTGCAAAGATCGCCCGGGCTTCAGCCACGCGGCCAATCGAATACGTCTCCGCCGCGCGCTGCACGCTCACCAACTCATTGGACGCCTGCTGCTGCTTGGCCGCCAACTCCGCAGCCAGCGTCTGGAACTCAGCGGACTTCTGCTCGCGGATCTCCTGAATCTTGCGCTCCTTCTCCTTGACGAGGCGCTCGCGCTGCTTGGCGTTGACCTGCACTGCCTGCTCAGCCGTCTGCCTCTCCTTGATCGCCGTCTCCACCGCGCTGTCAAAACTCGGCTTTGGCGTCAAAATCTGGGTGATTTCAATGCCGGACGGCTTGAGTCGCTGGTTCAGCGTGGTCTTAGACAGGGTGGTAGCCTTGGAATAGCTCGACGGATCCGCGGCTTGCAGGAAGCTGTAGCGGCCAAATTCGTCGCGCAGCACTTCCCGCGAGTGCGTCAACAGCGCCTCTTGCTTGTAGGCGTCGCCGTGGCCATGGGTCTCAATGATCACGTCGGCTTTGCTGGCGTCGAGCTGGTAGTGAATCTCCAGCTTGCCAAACCAGAAGTTTGAGCCGTCGCTGGCTCGCACGGTCAGCCGCTTGACGTGACCCGCATCCGTGTCGCGATCCCCTTGCATAATCATAACCTGGGGGCGGATGTCCAGCGTCTGCACCCGCTGAAACCAGGGGACATAGCTGACCGTGCCTTGTTCGGCGATCACCCGCCGCTCAGGTCCAAACAGAGACAAGCCGGTGGTGTTGTAGATCACCGCCACCTCGCCGGGCTCGATCTCGGTCAGGCCTGCGCCGCCGGCACCTAACTGCCAAGCCAAAAGCGCCGCAGCCAAGCCGGGCAGGATCCAGCGGGATGGACGCACGCGGCTTGCAAAGCCCTGGGCGCGCTGTGGGAGCGGTGGGATCGACATACTTTACCTCCGCCCGCACCTATCGCACGGATCGAGCGGCAGCAAAAGCACCCGCGCTACCTTCCTGAAAGGGATGGTGATTTTGTTCAACGGCCTCTAGCGACCCGCGGTGGGCCCAGGCGCTACTCGCTCGGCGGCTCCAGCCACAGTGCCGCCACCTGCTCGTGGCTCAAGTTCAGCTCTGAGGCCTGGGTGCACAGGTAGCGCGCGCACTCGATCGGCCGGGCCTGATAGATGCGGCAGCCGGTGCCATCGTAAAAAACACAGACACCGCGCAGGCTTCGGTACAGACCATCGACGCGGGTACCCGGCTTCCACGCCGGTTTGCCAAAGCGGTCGAGCTTGACGGGGGCAAACACCTCCACCCGCTGGCCGTCGAGGTCGATTCCGTCGATCACCGCAAAACGCTTGACAAATTCGCCCGGATCGAGGCCCAAGACCTGAGCCGATTGCTCCAACTCGCCCGGCCCATACCAACCGGGACTCGACTTGCAGCACAGCCCGCGGCGCACACAGCCCAGCGACGGATCGGGGTGCTCATCCGGCTCTTCCGCCAGCCAATACGGATTGTCTTCGGCGCTTTGATCGGCGCTTTGATCGGCGGCCTCGGCGGCGGGGCGAGTCTGCTCCCGGCCAAAAATACGCAGCCGCTGCACGGGTTTAGCCTGGGGCGCCTGGCCATCGGCATTCTCCGTTGGCTCTGGCAACTCAGCTTGGCGATCGCTCATGGTCTAGGCCCTCCGCTCACTGCGCAGACTGTGGGGGCTGTGGAAAACCGTCGCGTCGCCCGCGCGCTCCGTCAGCTTGCCGTTGCGCCACAGGCCGACCCGCTCCATCCACGCCTCAAACTCCGGGGCCGGGCGCAGACCGTGAATCTCACGCAACTGAGCATTATTGTGAAAAGACGTGGTGTTGTAGTTGAGCATCACGTCGTCACCCAGGGGGATGCCCATCAGGTAGTTCACCCCTGCCGACGCCAGCAGCATCTCCAGGCACTCTTGGTCATCCTGATCGCTGTCCGCGTGGTTGGTGTAGCAGACGTCGGTGCCCATCGACACGCCCATCAGCTTGCCCATGAAGTGGTCTTCCAGCCCCGCGCGGGCGATTTGTTTGCCGTTCTGTAGATATTCAGGTCCAATGAATCCGACCACGCTGTTGACCAAGAAAGGGTGATAGCGCCGGGCAAATCCATAGGTCCGCGCTTCCATCGTGGTCTGGTCGGTGTCGTAGTGGGCATTGGCGGATAGCGCAGTCCCCTGACCCGTCTCAAAGTACATGACGTCCGGCCCTTCAGCCGTGCCCTCGCGGCGGGTCAGATCGTAGGCTTCGTCGATCATGGCCACGGAGATGCCAAAACCGCGGTTGGCTTTCTCCGTGCCCGCAAGGGACTGAAAGCACAGGTCCACCGGCGCTTGGTGCTTGCGCAGGGCCTCCATCTGGATGGTCACGTGGGCCAGCACGCACACCTGGGTCGGAATGCGGTGTTGACGCATCAAGTCTTTGACAGCATGGAGAATCGCCGCGGTGTTGTCCGTCGATTCCGTCGCGGGATTGATGCCGATCACCGCGTCGCCGTTGCCGTAGCTCAGGCCGTCCCGCACCGCGGCCAAGATGCCCTCCACCACGTCCACAGGGTGATTGGGCTGCAGCCGCGAGGAGATGCGCCCGGCGAGGCCAATGGTGTTGTTGCAGCGCTTGACCACGCGGATCTTCTTGCCGGCTACCACCAGATCCATCGCCGACATCAGCTTGGCCACCGCCGCGGCCATCTCCGGGGTCACGCCTTTGGAGATCGCCGCAATATCCTCAGCGCTGGTGCGACGATCCAGAAGCCATTCGCGCAGTTGGCCCGCCGTCCAGCCCTGGATCTTCTTGTATGCCCGCTGGTCCAGATCGTCGACGATCAGCCGGGTGATCTCATCGACCTCATAGGGCACCGAGGGCTGCTCATAAAAATGCCGCAGTTCCAAATCGGCGATCACCCGCTTGGCGGCGATGCGCTGGCTGGTCGACTCCGCTGCCAAGCCTGCGGCGCGATCGCCCGACTTCTCCTCGCTGGCGCAGTTCAGGGCGTGCTTGAGGCTGCGAAAAGTGTAGTGCTGGCCGTGCAGTTGAGTCGTCAGCTTCATCGTCACGGATCCTTCTTGGAGGCGCACACCTTGCGGGCCCCGGCAGAGAACACGCCCTTGAGGCTGGCGACGCAGAAAGGCTGTGCGGGATTGACGCTTTGGCAGAATGCGTCGCTGGTGCAGGTCAGGCCGCACTCTTTGCCGGCGCCGGTCGCGCGGACAATGCAGGTAAACGTCAGGCCTTTTGCGGAGTCGTCGTCATTGCTGCACTGCGAGGTGGCGCCGCCGCAGGAGCACTGCTTGGTACACACGCCAACGCTGGAAGAGCCGCCTTGCTGCATGGCATTCTTTAGGCAGGTTCCGTACTTGCAGTCGGCATTGCTGTTGCACGCGATGCCGTGCAGCAAACCGGCGGCGTTGCTGATGACCGGCGCGGGGTACGGGCACTCGCCGGGATCAAGGGTCTCTGTGTCGATGCAGCCGCCCAGAAGAGCCGCCGCCGCCAAAAGCATCAACCATTTCATGGAGCCTCCCTGGATCCGCCGGGCCGTGAACCGCTGTCAGCCGCCAGAGCCGCGGCTTGAGCTGTCGCGCAGGGCCGCATCGCGCAACTGATAATACGTCTTGAGCACTTTGCGCACGTAGTCGTCGGTCGCGGCAAAGGGGGTGGCGTCGCGGCTCAACACGCGCATCGACCCGGCGTGGTAGGCCGACAGGACCTTGACCAGATCGCCCTCAAACTTGTTGGCCAATACCCGCAAAAACCGCGCGCCGCCCAAGATGTTTTGCGCGGGATCGTGGATATCTTCGACGCCCAAGGCCGCCGCGGTGGCCGGCAAGAGCTGCATCAGGCCGACGGCGCCTTTATTTGACACCACCAGGGGATTGCTGCCGCTCTCTACCTGCATGACGGCCCGAACCAGTTGCGGCGGCAGGCGATAGCGGCTCGCGGCCTGGGCAATTTCGCTCGCGTAGGGTCCGTCATCGGCCAAGGCTGCGCCGGGACCATCGCCTGCGCCATCGCGCGCCGGAGCGGGGGTGGGGCTGCGCCGACCCCAGGCGTCGCGGCGGGCAGGAGCCGGGGAGCCCGACGCCGCGGAGGGAGCGCTGGGGGCCGAATAGCCGCCGCTGGTCAACACGACCGTGCCGCCGCCGCCTCCACTGCTGCCACCACTGCTGCCGCCGCCTCGCCACGAACAGCCCGGCGGATCGGCGTAGGAGACCTCGCAGCGCTTGGCGATCCAGGTGTCGGACCGCCCGCCCGCGCGGAAGTTTTTCAGGTTGACCGTGCGGAGGTATTTGCCGCCCTCGGCATCGCGCTCGCCCAGATCGCAGGTAAAGAACACCTCTTTGCATGAAGCGTTGGCCACGGCGCTGGCGCCAATGACGCCGGCCAGGATCACAGCGCACAGCAAGGCGGCTCTGGACCAAGGACTAGAGGGCGAGGAACGGACCATGCACATCCCGGGGCAGCGGCAAAGGGGCTGCGGACACATCCAACCCCCAAGTATGGCAGAATCTGCCCGTTTCGCCAGCCGATGGCCCTGGAAATTGGCCCGCGGTTTTCGCCGTCTCCGCGCCGTGTTACAAAGCGCGCGCCCCGCATCCCCCCGCTGGAGGCGACCACCGTGACCCCGAGCTCTTCCGTTCCTCGCGTTGCCTTGATTGGCTTTGGCCCCTGGGGCCGCAACATTGGCCGTGTGCTGCACCAGCTCGGCGCTTTGGCGGGCGTGTGCGACCCGGATCCCCAGGCCCGTGCGGCCGCCGCGACGACCTATGCCGGGCTGCCGCAGTGGTGCGACCTGGCCGAGGTGCCCACCGACGTGGCCGTGGCGATCGCTTCTCCGGCCGCCCTGCACGCCGCGCAAGCGGGCTTTTTTCTGCGCCGGGGCCAGCATGTTTTTGTCGAAAAGCCCATTGCCCTGCAGGTAGATGAGTGCGCGCCGCTCCTGAAACTGGCTAAGGATCAGGGTGTTGTGCTGATGGTCGGCCACCTGCTGCACCACCATCCGGCGGTCATCGCCCTGGACCTATTGGTCAAGCAAGGGGCGCTGGGACGGCTGCAGTACCTCTACTCAAATCGGCTTAATCTTGGGCGATTTCGCCGCGAAGAGAATTCGCTTTGGTCCTTTGCCCCCCATGACATTGCGGTGATGCTGCGCCTGGTGGGCGCCTCTCCGCAGCGGGTGACGGCGACGGGCGGCTATTTTCTCCACCCGAACATCGCCGATACCACAATGACGACGCTTGCTTGGCCGCAGGGGGTGCAGGCGCACATTCATGTGTCGTGGTTGCATCCGTTCAAGGAGCAGCGGCTGGTCGTGGTGGGGCAAGAGGCGATGGCGGTGTTTGACGATCAGCAGCCCTGGCCGCAAAAGCTGCTGCTGTTTCGACACGGTGTCGATTGGAAGGACGGGGTGCCGGTGCCGCGCCGCGCCGAGCCCGAGGCGGTGACCTTGGCGCAAGAGGAGCCCCTTGGCCGCGAGATGCAAGCGTTTCTTGCCGCCGTGGCCGATCCC
>JBIKTV010000644.1:0-2994 GCA_044347905.1 Myxococcota bacterium | reverse complement strand
TTCGCCGCGAAGCCCGGGCTCTGTCGCGGGTGCTGCATCCCAATGTTGTGGGCATCCACGCCTTTGGTCGCCACGCCAACGCCTGGTATTTGGTGATGGAGTACGTGGAGGGCAAGAGCCTGGAGCAGATGCTGGCCCAGGGGCGGCTGCCCGTGGCGACGGCGCTGGAATTGACTCGCCAAGTGGCCGCGGGGCTGGCAGAAGCCCATGCGCTGGGCATCGTCCACCGCGACATCAAGCCGGGCAATGTGCTGGTGCGGACGCTGGCTTCGGGCGATCTGCTGGCCAAGGTGGCGGATTTTGGCCTCGCCCGCAGCAGCGATGACAAAGCCACGGCGGTGGTGACGAGCAAGCTGGCGATCCTGGGCACCCCGGCCTACATGGCGCCAGAGCAGATTCAGGCCCAGGCGATCGACGGCCGCACGGATCTGTATGCCCTAGCGGCGATGCTGTACCACCTGTTGACCGGCAGCCTGCCCTACCCGCGCGATTCGCTTCAGGCGACGCTGATCGCCCACCTGATCGAGCCGCCGCCCGCGCTGCCGCCGGAGATGAGCCGCGAGGTGCCGGCGGGGCTCGAGCGCGAATTGCTCAAGGCCCTGGCCAAAAAACCGCAGGATCGCCACGCCACCGTGACGGCATTTTCGGCGGCGCTGGCGGGTCTGAGCGGCGGCAAGCCCGCGGTGCTGGCGGTGACCGTGGAATGCCCGGGCTGCGCGGCCAACGCGACACCGGGCGGTTTTTGCAGTCAGTGCGGCACGGCCGTCCCGGTGGCGTTTTGCGGCATCTGCGGCACCCCGCGAAATGGCGAGCGCTATAGCTGCGAGGGCTGCGGATCATCGCTGCTGTATTGGCCTTCTTCCGCGGCGACCTTGGTGGCTGGGCTGCGCGAGTCCGCGGCGGCGGTGCTGGTCGCGCGGCTGCCGGCGGGGGACGTGCAGGACCTGGCCGATTTTGCCGCGGGGTTCGCCACCGCAGTGGCCCGCGAGGGCGGCCGGACGCTGGCGCTGGTAGGCTCTGAGGCCATTGGTGTTTTTGGCCTGGGCGGCATGCGCGATGGCGACGCGATGCGCGCTGTGGACGCGGCCCTGGCGCTGACGGCTGAGGCGCCGGCGCGCGGCGGGGCGATTTACGCGGCGGTCGAAGTCGGCGCTGTGGCCAGCCGCGGCACGGGTTTGGCGTGGGGCCTGGCCATGCTGGGCGGCGCTGCGGTAGAAGCCGCGCGGACGGCGGCGGCCCAGGCCCGCGCTGCGGCCGAGGCCAGCGGCGCAGCGAGCGGCAACACCGTGGTGATCGGTGAGCAGGCCTACCGCGAACTGCGCGGACTTTTTGAGATTCGCCTGGTCGCCCACCCGCCGATTCGCCAAGTTTTGCGCCGCCGCGACGCCTCTTTGGCCCTGGCCGACTATATGGCCCGCGATGTAGCCAGGCCTCTGGTGGGCCGCGCGGCTGAGCTGAGCCTGTGCCTGCGCGCCTGCCGCAAAGCTCGCCGCGATCAAGGGTTGGTGGTCCTGACGACCATCGGCCCGGCCGAAGTGGGCAATTCGCGCCTGGCGGGCGAAGTGTTGAGGCGCCTAGAAGAGTCGGGCGAACCGTGGCGCCTAGAGCTGGTGCGGGCCAGCCCCCTGGAATTGCCCAGCGGCTGGCAGCCCTTTGCCGAGCTGGTGCGCGACGCCGCGCTGGGCGACGACCGCCAACTGGGCCTGAGGCTCTCGCGCCTGCCGGGGCTGGACGACGGCGACCCAGAGCGCGGTCAGCGCCGCGTGCAGGCCCTGATGCGCATGTTGGGCCTGGGTCAGAGCGAGGACGGCCAGGCGCCGCGGCCCGCCTCCGACGCCGAGCTCGCCGCGGCTTTTGAGGCCTGGGCGGCGCTGGTGCGCGGCCTCTGCGCCAGTCAACCTGTGGTGCTCGTCGCCGAAGACCTGCAATATGCCCGGCCGGTGATGCTATCGCTGATCGCCCATATCGCCCGCAGCTGCGAGGAGTTGCCGCTCTGCCTGGTGCTGCCGCTGCGCCAAGAGAGCGCAGATGCCGTGCTGCATGCCCTGCAGCTGCCGCCAGAGCGGATCATCCGCGTGGCCGTGGCGCCGCTAGAGGCAGAAGACACAGAGGAATTGACGGAAGAATTGCTGGGCTCCATGCCAGCGCCCGCCGGCCTGGCCGATGCCCTGCACCGCTATGCGGAGGGGCTGCCCGGCCGGGTCGAGCAGGCCGTCGACACGCTGATCGACGAAGGCATCCTGCACCTGAGCGACGACGGCTGGCGGCTGAGCGATCCTGGGGCACTGTCAGCCATGCTCAAGCGCTCGCTTGGCGAATTGCTGTTGCGACGCGTGGGTCGGCTGGCCCCGGCCGACCGCGCGGTGCTCGAGGCCGTGGCGATTGCCGGCGGCAGCGCGCCCCAGGGCATGGCCGCCGCACTGCTCCAGCGCGAGCCGCTGCCCGCGGAGCTGGAGCGCCTGCGCCAGGGCGGTCTGCTGGCCGAGTCTCGCTCCCAACCCTTTGCCGGCCAACGCGAATGGCTGCTGAGACCGGATGCTCTGGGGCCGCTGCTCTTGCAGGCCATGCCGCGCTCGGCCCGCACGCCTCTGCACCGCCGCGCCGCCGTGTGGCTGGAGGATTGGAGCGGCAGTCGCCCGGCCACCTATGCCGCCCGCCTGGCCAACCACCACTTGCAGGCGGGCGACACCCCCGACGCGCTGCGGCTGTTGATCGCCAACGCCCAAGCTTGCGTGCGCGCCTACGCCACCCGCGACGGCTATGAGGGCTACGGCACCGCCGCCGAGCTGGCCCAGCGCTGGCTCGACAGCGGCGCTCTGCAGGCGCGGGTGCCGCTGGTGCAGGCGTTGGTCGGCCGGGCAGAGACAGGGCTGCGCGTGGGCGAGCTGGCCACGGCCCTGCGCATGGCCCAGCGCGCCGCGGAATTGGCAAGCCAGCCTGGCGATTCCCTGAGCGATCAAGCGCAGATGGACGACCTGCGGGTGCGGGCGCGCT
>JBIKTV010000185.1:0-10557 GCA_044347905.1 Myxococcota bacterium | reverse complement strand
CGCTGGTGGCCGGAGGTGCCTGGCAGGCCCTGGGCGCGGCGAGCATGACCGCCAGCTTTGCCCTGGAGAATCAACGGACTCCTCTGGCGGAGCAGCTGGCGACCCTGCAGCGCCACCGGGCGATTTGGCTGGGCTTTGGCGCCGTGGCCCTGCCGCTGTGCTGGCTGCCTTTGGGGGTGCCGTTTGCTGTGACCGGGGCGACGCTGCTGGTCCTGCGCCTGCACGCCGCGGGCGAGCTGCGATTGCCGGCGCGCGACGGCCTACCGCGGCCTATCTTCTAGCTGTTGCCCGGGCCCTTCCGCCCAAGCACCACCCGGCGGTTGCCTTCCGCCGCGTGGAAGGTATGCTGCCGACGATGATACCTCAGCCCCCGCCTCTGCCGTTCGATCGCGTGCCTGCCGCAGCGCTATTGCGCGAAGTGCTGGCCAAAGAACTCCTCCTGATCACAGGTAAAGGCGGGGTTGGCAAGTCGACGACCGCCCAGGTGCTGGCCAGGCTCGCCTCCCGCCAGGGCAAGAAGGTGCTGCTGATTGAGCTCGAGTCCGTGTCGCGGGCCGGGCCGCTGTTTGGCGCGCCGTCCGTGGGCCCGGAGCCGAGAGAAGTGGCGCCCAAGCTTTGGCTGGCCGCCCTGGATACCATGGATTCGCTGCGCTATTTTGCCGTGCAGCAGCTCAAGATAGAGACCTTGGTGAACCTGGCGCTGCGCAACCGCGCGGTCGAGGGGTTTTTTCAGGCCGTCCCCGCGGTCAAGCCGATGCTGTTCCTCTACCACGTTTGGCGGATGATCGATGATCACGGCCCGCGCGGCGATCGGCGTTGGGATCTGATCATCTGCGACCTGCCGACCAGCGGTTTTGTCCAAGGCATGTACCAGATTCCCTTGACTTTGCAGCAGACTTTCCGCGCAGGGCCCGTTCACGGCTACGGCAAGGCCATGGGGGATCTGCTCTTGGACCGCCAGCGCACCGGCCTGTTGCTGGTGACCCTCCCGGAAGAAATGCCGGTGGTGGAGACGCTGGAGCTGCGCAACGCCCTGGAACAACAGCACCATGTCCAGCCTGTGGCGGTGCTGGTCAACGGCGTGTTCCCCGCGGCCCTGGATGCCGGCGAGCTGGCGGAACTCGCCACGGCGGTCCAGCGCCCGACCCCAGATGCCGAGGCCGTAGAGGACGCCCTGGCGGTAGAGCGCATGCTGGGCGCCGAGCCTGTGGCCGACCTGCGCGATCTGGGTGCCCACCTTTGGGCCGCCGAGCTGCTGCTGAGCCGCCGCGTGCGCGCCCAGGGCCTGCTGCCGCGCCTGGCTGAGGCGGTTCAAGGCCGTGTTCTGGAACTGCCTTTCCTGTTTCGCCGCGATCTGCCGCTGGCGGCCATCGACCAATTGGCCACCCTGCTGGATGGAGGTGCGCCGTGAGCGCCGCTAGCAAGTCGCCGAGCCCTGCCACCGCTACCCTGCAGAACGCCAAGCTTATTGTCCTTGCGGGCTCGGGCGGCGTGGGCAAGACCACTTCTTCCGCGGCGTTGGCCCTGCAGGCGGCGCTGAGCGGTCGGCGCGTGCTGGTGCTGACCATCGACCCGGCGCAGCGGCTCTTGCAAGCCCTTGGTCTGCAAGGCGATGATCCTGCGCGAAAGCCCGCAGCCAACGTGCCGCATGAGGTGCTGCCCAAGCTCAGGCATCTGGTGCCCGGCGCCCACCCGGACGGCAGCCTGCACGCGATGATGCTCGATGCCGGCCAAGGGGCCATCGCCATGGTTGAGCGGTTGCTGCCCGACCCTGTGTTGCGCGATCGCGTGCTGACCAACCGCATCTACAAAGCTTTTTTGCCCACCCTGCAGGCCAGCCCAGACTACATGGCCTTGGAGCTGCTGTTTGAGCTGAGCCAGGACCCGCGCTTTGATCTGGTGGTGCTCGACACGCCGCCCATGCACAACGCCCTGGACTTCCTCAAGGCCGGCCATACCTTGGCCAGCTTCATCAACGACCGCGTGCTCAAGTGGTTTGCCAAAGTGCCGCAACCGGGCGCCAAGAAAAGCACTTTTGGCAGCCTCTTTGGCACCGGCAGCTCCATGGCGATGAGCGTGCTCGGCCGGCTTTTTGGCGCCGATGCCCTGCCCGATATTGCCGAATTCTTTAGCTCTTTTAATGAAGTGCTGCCCAAGCTCAAGGACCGCGCGCTGGCCACGGACGCGATGCTGCGGGCGCCTTCTACGCGCTTTCTGGTCGTCACCGCGCCGGGCGAGACATCGCTGCGGGAGGCGCGCCACCTGTTCCTGCAGCTCCAGCAGCACGGCATTCAGCCCGCCGGGTTTATTGTCAACCGCATGCTCCAAGTGCCTGCAGAGCTTTCCCAAACACCGGATCACGACGCTCTGACGGCGCGGCTGGTGCAGGGGGGGCTGGATCCGCACAAGGCCGCGGCGATGGCGGTGCGCCTGAGCTTGGCGGCCGAGCGGCTGCTGCACCTGGGTCGCTCTGATCTGGAGCACCTGCGCGAACTGCAGCGCATGGTCGGGCCGCGGGGCTTCTGCGCGCCGGTGCCGCAGCGCGAGGGCGATGTCCACAGCCTGGGTCAGCTGCGCGGCCTAGGCCAGACAATCCTCGACGGTGCAGCGACAGGCGTGGTATACTGAGCGGGCTTGCGGGCTTCGGTTCGCAGGCAGCGGGGGTTGTTTGGGGGGATCAGACCAGTGCGGTCCCGCCAGCAGCGTCGGGGCCGCCAATCCTTACGGGGTGGCGCAATGACCATGGAATCTGCGGGTAATTTTCCGACGGGCAGTGTTCTGAGCGCGGCCGCTTTGGCCTCTGCGGCGCCGTTGGCGTTTGTCGCGGAGCCCGGTCGCCACGTCAAGCCGCCTGTGCCCGCCAGCGCGTTCCGCCACCGCGATCTGCAGGAAGGCCGCTTCTGGCAAGCGATTCCCGCCTACAAAGACGTGGACGAAGCGACCTTCTTGGACTACCGCTGGCAGGGTCGCCACAGCATTACCCGCACCGATAAGCTGTTGGAAGCCATCGCCGGCCTCGCCCCGCCGGAGTTCATCGCCGACGCGGAAGCCGGCTTTGCCCACTCGCCGATGTCCGTTCGGGTTTCGCCCTACTTGCTGAGCCTGATCGACTGGACGCAGCCGTATGCAGACCCGCTGCGCCGGCAGTTTGTGCCGATCGCCTCGCAGTTGATGCCGGACCACCCGGAGCTGGTGCTCGATTCGCTGCACGAGCAAGAGGACGCGCCGGTCGCCGGTCTGACCCACCGCTATCCGGACAAAGCGCTGTTCCTGACCCTGGACACGTGCCCCGTGTATTGCCGTTTCTGTACACGCAGTTATGCCGTTGGCCAGGACACCGGCATGGTCGACAAAGTGCAGATCAACGCCGACGCCAGCCGCTGGGACCAGGTGTTTGCCTACATCGCCTCGCGGCCCGAGCTTGAGGATATCGTGCTCTCCGGCGGCGACGTGTACAACCTTCCGGCCAAGCATATCCGCCACTTGGGCGAGCGCCTGCTGCAACTGCCCAACATCAAGCGGCTGCGCTACGCCACCAAGGGCCCGGCGGTGATGCCGCAGAAGCTGCTGACCGACCACGAGTGGGTGCAGGCCCTGGTTGACGTGGTCAAGCTCGGACGCAAGCTGCGCAAAGACGTGATGCTGCATACGCATTTCAATCACCCGGCGGAGATCACCTGGATCACCCGCGAGGGCCTGGGGCGGCTGCTGGAAGAGGGCGTGTTTATCCGCAACCAGTCGGTGCTGCAGCGCGGGGTCAATGACGACGTGGACACCATGAGGCTGCTCTGCAAGCGCCTGGGCCACGTGGGCGTCCACCCGTATTATGTCTATATTCATGACCTTGTGCGCGGCGTCGAGGATCTGCGGACCACCCTGCGCGTGGGCATCGACATCGAAAAGTCAGTGCGCGGGGCGACGGCGGGGTTCAATTCGCCGGTGTTTGTCGTCGATACCCTGGGCGGCGGCGGCAAGCGCGATGCCCATAGCTACGACTACTACGATGAAGTTACGGGAATCGCGGTGTTTTCTAGCCCCAACGTCGATCCCAACAAGCAGTTCTTCTTCTTTGACCCGATCGCCAGCCTGGCGCCTGAGGTCCAAGCGCGCTGGGCCGACCCCCAGGAGCGCGAGAAGATGAAGGCCGAAGCCGCGCGCAAAGCTTTGGAATTCAAGGGCAAGCGCTAGCCGCTGGACACCTAGAGTCGCGTGGGGCAGGATTGCACGTCGGGCTCTAAGGCCCGCGGGGGAAGCCATGGGCATGTGGCGCACAAGTGAGCAGAACAACGGCCAAAAGCCACGGCGGCACTGGGGCTCCCTTGGGGTGTTCCTGACGGCGACAGTGGCGATGACCGCAGGCCTGCTCGGTCCGTCGGCCGCAGTGGCGGCGCCCCTGGATATCCGCTTTGAGAAGTTCTACGACGCCTCCGCGCCGACGAGCAGCCAGATCAAGAACGACGCGATCAAGTCGCTGATGCGCGAGATCGGTCTGGCCATCGGCCCGCGCAGCTTGGGGCCCATCGCGTCGCAAGGCGCGCTTGGCGTGGATGCGGGCTACGAAATCAGCATGTCCGGCGCCAATGCCAATGCCGACTACTGGAAGCGCGGGGTGGCGACGCCGTCCGACTCGCTGGTCAGCCACTCTTTCCACGTGCGCAAGGGCTGGCCTCAGAGTCTGCAACTGGGCACCAGCGTAACGCATTTGGCCGACTCGAACCTCTACGCCGCCGGTGTCGAGGTGCAGATGTCGCTCATCGACGGCTTCCGCTACATCCCCGATTTTGGCGTGCGCGCTTCCGCCTCTGCGGTGCTGGGCAACAGCCGCATGGACTTTGTCCAGGGCGCGGCCGATGTGGCGATGTCCAAGTCGCTGGGCGTAGCGGGCGTGGCGTCGATCCAGCCGTGGTTGGGCTACTCGTACGGTTTGGGCTACTACAAACCCAATCTGGACGCGCTGTTCCCCAACGACCAGACGCTGCGGCCGATCACCCCCAAGTTTGAGTCGGGCTTCCTGTTGTCGCATCGCGCCGCGGCGGGGGTGCGCGTGGTGGTGGCGCGGATGCAGTTTGGCTTTGAGGTGCTGCGCTCGTTCACCGACAGCCTGAACCTGATGACCGGCAAAATCGGCGTGGTGTTCTAAGAGCCGCACTCGCCTGGGCACAGGATCGCCAAGAATCGCCAAAAACTAAATGGATACCCCACAATGACCAGCGCCTACCAACAGGCAGCGGCGGCCGTGCTGGCAGGCGACACGCGCGCCAGTGCCCGGCTGATGCGCATGCTAGACGACCGGATGCCGCAGGCCACAGAGGTGCTGAGGCTGCTCTACCCGCACACCGGTCGCGCTCAGGTCGTTGGAATTACGGGTAATCCCGGATCGGGCAAGTCGACGCTGACCTCGCGGCTCATCGGCCACTGGCGCAAGCAAGGCAAGAAGGTCGGGGTGCTGGCGATTGATCCGTCGAGCCCTTTTTCTGGCGGGGCGATCCTGGGCGACCGCATCCGCATGATGGAACACGCCTCAGATAACGGCGTTTTTATTCGCAGTTTGGCCACACGCGGTGCCCTGGGCGGACTGTCTCGCTCGACCAGCGACACGGTTCACGTGATGGACGCGATGGGCTGCGATGTGGTGCTGATTGAGACGGTCGGCGTGGGGCAGGACGAGATCGACATTGTGCGGACGGCCCACACGACCGTGGTGGTGCTTGTGCCGGGCTTGGGCGACGACATCCAGGCGATTAAGGCCGGAATTCTTGAAATTGCCGACCTCTTTGTCGTCAACAAGTCCGATTTGGATGGCGCGGACCGCACCGTGGGCGATCTGCGCGGCCTGCAGATGCTGCTGAGCGAGATGCCGCCGTGGCTGCCGCCGATCGTCCGCACGGTGGCCGCGAAGGGAGAAGGCGTCACCGAGCTGATGCAACAGATTGAATTGCACAGACAATTCCTCCAGACGCATGAAGCCGCCTATGAGCGCACCTTGATGCGCGCGCGCTTTGTGGTCAGCAACCTGGTGCGGGAAGGCGTGGGGCAGCGCGCCGACGACTGGCTTCTGGGCACGGACGACGGCCGGGCGTTGGTCGAGGCCGTGGCCCAGCGGCACATCGATCCGTACACCGCAGCCGCCCGCGCCGAAGTGCGCACCGCGATGGCCTGATCATGGCTAAGAAATCGCGCACACCGCTGACCTCAGGCGCGACTCCGCCGGCCCCGTTGGCCGCGCCTGGGGAGTCGCAGAGCGTCGAAGGTGGCGGCCACGACGGCTCGACTGGCCAGCAGACTGCCGAGTCGCCTGCCCAGGGTGCTGACGAGACTGCCGATTCTCCCTGGCGATTTGCCCTGCCGCTAGCGGCGCTGCTGGTCATGGCGGGCCTAGCTCTGCTGCCGGCGGCGCTGTATCCGGCGGTGCTTGCTGGGGCTTGGTCGGCTGCAGGCCTGGCCCTGGCCGCGGCGCTTGGGGCGGTGCTGACAGGCCCGCGCTACCGCGAGGCATGGGCAGTGGCGGCCGCGCTGCTGGGCACTTTGGCGGCGCGTCTGGCCATGGCGGCGGCGCCGGCCCAGTGGAGCTGTGGTGAGCCGCTGCGCACCTCGATCGCCGGACTTGATCCGCTGGTTTGGGGGGCGGTGGCGCTTGCGGGTCTGATGGCCCTGGCCAGCAAGCCGGGGGCATTAGCCAGGCAAATCGCCGGCTTGGGTGCGCTTGGTCTGACCCTGTGGACCTGGATGCCGGTGGGCTATGCCGCGGAAGTGCGCATTCCGGCGCTGGCCGTGCTCGGCAGCGTGCCGCTGAGCCCGGGTCAAGGACTGGCGCCGGTCGAGGTCGAGGTCGCCGGGGCCCTCTGGCTCTTGCTCGCCGCGGCGCTTGCTCCGCTGGTGTTGGCGGCGCTGGTGCTGCGGCGCGAATGGACCAAGCTGGTCGCCCTGGCCGCGGGCCTAGCCTTGGCGATTCCGGCAGTTGGCGCGGCGGCGATGCACAGTCTCGCGGCGGCGCTGGCGACGGTCGGCGCCCTGGCGATGGCGGCGACGGTGGGTGCAATACGCGCACCGCGCTGGGCTGAGAGCGCCGATGGCCAAGCCCTGTGGCGCAACGTTGAACCCTGGGCGGTGGCGGTGCTGCTGGCGATTTGGACCCTGCTCAAGACCAACGGCCTGCGCTATTCGACCACCGACGAAGCCCTGTACTACTACGCCGCCAAGATTTGGGCCGAGGGCCGCTGGCCGTATCGAGATTTCTTCTTCTCGCACCCACCCTTGCACATCGCCCTGCCCGCTCTGCTCTACAAGCTGCTGGGCTACCATTTTCTGATTGGCAAATGGCTGTCGGCCCTGGCGGCGCTGACCGCGGGCCTGATGACCTGGCGGATGGCGCGGCGCTGGCTGGGGCCCATGGGCGGGCTGCTGGCCCTGGCGCTGCACCTGCTGGCGTGCGAGTCACTGCAGGCCTCGACCAACCTGACCGGGGTGAACCTCACGGTCGCCTGGATGATGGCCGGCTGGTGGGCGGTGCTCTCGCGCCAGCGTTTTGTGTTGGGCGGAGCGCTGTTGGGTGCGGCGGCTAGCACCGGATTCTACGCCATCGGCGGGTTCTTGGCCGCGCTGGTGATGGCGCTGACTCTGCCGTGGCCCAAACAACGAACAGATTTCAAGGCTTGGCTGCAGCACCCGGCGGTGCGCGTGGCCCTGGGCTTTGGCCTCGTGTGGGGCGCGATCAACCTGTTTTTTTGGCAAATCGGCGGCGATCAGTACCTGGACGGCGTCTACGAGTACCATTTTGCCAAAAAAGCCAAGATCGAGGGCTTTGTGCCGCTGGGCGAGAGTCCGTTTGCGGTGTTCAGCAACTTTTTCCTGATGCTGGGTGCCAAGGACTGGAAGGTCTCTGTGTACTACCACGCCGCCCACTGGTGGTTGGCCCTGGGGCTCCCCCTGGCCGTGGCGGCACGGATCCACGTGAATTCAGGCAGTTGGCTAACCCTAGTGGATC
Source organism: Myxococcota bacterium (assembly GCA_044347905.1). Lineage (GTDB taxonomy): Bacteria > Myxococcota_A > UBA9042 > UBA9042 > UBA9042 > SXRM01. The sequence continues at coordinate 2,573 of JBIKTV010000185.1, read as the reverse complement.
CTCGGCAGTGGTGGCAAAAGGCCCCAGCACTGCTGGTTTGGGCCACGACCTGGGCGCTGGTGCTGGAGTTCGGCTCCTTCAAAGAGCGCTACGACTTCTACTTTGCCCTGATTCTGCCTGGCGTTTCTCTGGTCGCCGCGGCCTTCCTTGCTGAAGCGGCGGTGGTGGCCAAGGCGCTGCTGGCGGGCCAACACTCGGCGCGCGGCTGGGCAGCGGCGCTGGCGGGTTTTGGCCTTCTGTGGATGCCGGTCGACATGGCAGCCAACCGCAGTGCCTATCCCAGCGAGATGCGCGGCGCCAAGCAGGACGGCAAAGGCCCCGGCGAGCGCCTGCAGTTTGAGTGGCTGCCGACCCCTGGCCCGGCTTGGACCAGCGAATGGACCAAAGCCTTGGTTTGGCAGGACTATCGGGTGCGAGGCTCCGTGGAGACTGGCGTGCACCACTACCTGTGGAGCAAAAAGCGCTGGTATGCCACGGCCGAAGAAGCCGCCGCCTACATCCGCAGCCACAGCGCCGAAGACGAGACCATCACCGGCGCCAGCGACTACGCGCCGCTTTTGGCGCTGCTCTCCGGCCGGCGCATGGCGGGCGATCACGTCGACACCAATTCCAAAGTGTTCAACACCGGCGCCGTGGCCTTGGACCGCTTCTGGGACCAGGCGTGCAAGGACAAGCTCAAGTTCATCGTCGCCGCGCCGCAGAGCTACTTTGCCGTGGCCGACTTGCCCAAGCGCCAGACCATCATCGACAATTTTCAGCGCGACCGGGTGTTTTCTGACCCGCACCTCAAGCACTGGAAGAAACTGGACTATGAGCTATGGGTGCGCAAAACCGCTGAGCCGTGTACGTATCGGGGCAAGCGCGGCGTGGGGCCCAGCCTAGATTGAGGCCAAGGCGGCGCCCCCGCGATGGACCCCTGCAGAGAGGTTAGCCAATGAACGCCAACATTTTTAGGGCCTATGACATCCGCGGCGTCGCCGATCGCGACCTGACGGACGAGACCGCCGAGCACATCGGCATGGCCATTGGCAGCACCGTGCTTGAGCGCGGCTTGGCCCCGGTGCTGGCGGTGGGGCGCGACGCCCGCCTCTCTAGCCCGCGGCTGCGCGAAGCCCTGGTGCGCGGCTTGATCTCCGTGGGCGTGGACGTGATCGACGTGGGCATCTGCGCCACGCCTATGCTGTACTTTGCCGCCTTTACCTTGCCCGTCAGCGGCGGAGTGATGGTCACGGGCAGCCACAACCCCCCGCAAGACAACGGCTTTAAGATTACCCTGGATCGCTCCAGCCTGCACGGCCAGGAGGTCCAGGACCTGCGCAAGGCGATTGAGCGGCGCACCTACCGCTACGGCGACGGCCCGGGGGAACTGCACTACCAGGACATCCACGCGCCGTATATCCACTGGATCAGCCAGAATATCGCCCTGGGCAAGCGCCGGCTCAAGATCGTGGTCGATGCGGGCAATGGCCCCACAGGCCCCGTCGCCCCGGTGCTACTGCGGCGGCTTGGCTGCGATGTGATTGAACTCTATACGGAAATGGACGGCAGCTTCCCCAACCACCACCCGGATCCCACGGTCGAGGCCAACTTGGTCGATCTGCGCAATTCGGTGCTGGAGCACGGCGCGGATCTGGGTGTGGCCTATGACGGCGACGGCGATCGCATCGGCGTGCTGGACGAAAAAGGCCAGGTTCTGTGGGGCGATAAGCTGATGATCGTGCTGTCGCGGGCGCTGCTGGCGGAGGTGCCGGGGGCGGCGATCGTCGGCGAGGTCAAGTGCAGCCAGACGCTTTTTGACGACATCGAGGCGCACGGCGGCCGGCCGATTCTCTCGCGCGTGGGCCACTCGCTGATCAAGGCCGTGATGAAGCAGGAGGCGGCGGCGCTGGCGGGCGAGATGAGCGGGCACATCTTCTATAAGCACCGCTACTTTGGCTACGACGACGCCATGTACACCACCTGCCGGCTCCTGGAAATTGTCTCGCAGCAGGATCTGCCGCTTTCTGGCCTGCTGGCGGGGGTGCCTGAGACCTATGCCACGCCGGAAATCCGCCTGTATTGCGCCGACGACGCCAAGTTTGCCGCGGTGGATCAGGTCGCGGCGCGCTACCGCAACAGCCACCCGGTCATCGATATCGACGGGGTGCGCGTGCAATTCGCCGACGGTTGGGGCCTGGTGCGGGCGTCCAATACCGGGCCCGTGCTGGTCATGCGCTGCGAGGCCGACAGCGAGGCGGGGTGCGAGCGAATTCGCGCGGAGCTGGTCGAGGCCGTTGAAGCGGCTACAGGATCGCCCGCGGTAGCCGGACACTGACATGAGAAGCTGGCGCCAATGGCCCGTGACCGCAGCGCTTTTGCTAGGCGCTTGCTCGGCCACAGGTGTCGGCGCTCCCGCCCCTCAGTTCAACCCGGGCTCCACGCTCCCGGGCGGTCCACCCACGACGCCTTGGGACTGGCGGCCCAACGCCTCCACCGACTTTCGCTACCAGCGCGAATCCGCCGGCCACAGCCACACCAGCCGCAAAGCCCTGGCCGCCACCGCCGTCGGAGGCACCTTTGGGGCGATGGGGCTT
>JBIKTV010000184.1:0-10563 GCA_044347905.1 Myxococcota bacterium | reverse complement strand
TGCGACCCGGTGGGCGGCTGCCAGCACTCGAACAACCAGTTCAAGTGCAGTGACGGCAATCCGTGCACGGAAATCGACCTGTGCTACCAGGGCAAGTGCAGCGGCGGCGGCGTCAAGGTCTGCGACGATGGCAACGCCTGCACCAGCGACAGCTGCAATCCCAAGAACGGCATGTGCGTCTACACCAATGAGACGGGCGCCGGCTGCACGGACAACAACCCGTGTACCCTGCAGGACACCTGCCAGAGCGGCAAGTGCGTGCCCAAGTCCAATGCGGTCTGCGACGACGGCAAGACCTGCACCCTGGACACGTGCGACACCAAGACCGGCAAGTGCGTCACGGCCAACATGCCCGACCAGCTGGCCTGCGAAGACGGCAACAAGTGCACCATGGGCGACGCGTGCAAGGCCGGCGTTTGCACGGCTGGCAAGCCCGCGTACTGCAACGACGGAAGCGCTTGCACCATCGATACTTGCGACCTAGCCAGCGGCATCTGCGTGTACAAGAACGCCAGCGACGGCACGGCCTGCAGCGACGGCGATTCGTGCACCATCGGAGACAAGTGCGCCCAAGGCGGCTGCATTGCCGGCCCGGCCAAAGACTGCAATGACGGCAACCCCTGCACGCTGGACAAGTGCGACATCGACACGGGCAAGTGCATCGCCAAGAGCGGCGACATCGCGTGCGACGACGGCAACGCGTGCACCGAGGGCGATACGTGTACCCAAGGGATCTGCAAGCCCAAGACGTTCATCGTGTGCAACGACGGCAACACCTGCACCGACGACAGCTGCGATGTCGCCACAGGAAAATGTATCTACAAGCCCAACACTTATGGCTGCACGGACGGCAACGCCTGCACGTACAATGACGCGTGCGTGGCCGGCGGCTGCAAGGGCACGGCGATCACCTGTAATGACGGCAACTTCTGCACGGCGGATAGCTGCGATTCCGTCAAGGGCTGCCAGTACGTGGCTTCTAATCAGGGGGTGGCCTGCGACGACGGCAACGCCTGCACCGCCAGCGACGCGTGCGCAAACGGCGGCTGCAAGGGCACGGGCATCACCTGTAGCGACGGCAACCCGTGCACGTCGGACGTGTGCAACACCAAGACGGGCTGTGTGTTTACGCAGTTCAGCGGGCCGTGCAACGACGGCAATGGCTGCACCGTGGGCGATGTGTGCACCGGCGGCAAGTGCATCTCCGGCGCGTCCAAGGTGTGCAACGACAACAACGGCTGTACGGTCGACAGCTGCAATAGCTCGATTGGCCAGTGTGTTTTCACGGTGGACGACAAGAATCCGTGCACCGACAACAACGCGTGTACCACGGGTGACTTCTGCGCCTCGGGCAAGTGCCAGGCCGGGGTAGACAAGGTGACGTGCCAGGACACCAACCCGTGCACAAGCGACTGGTGCGATCCGGCCAGCGGCTGCAAGTTCGTGTCCAACCAGGCTCAGCCGTGCGATGACGGCAACTCCTGCACGCTCAAGGATATTTGCTTGGGCGGCAAGTGCTTGTCCGGCACACAGGACCTGTGCGACGACGCGAACCCGTGCACGACCGACAGCTGCGACCCGCAAAAGGGCTGTAGCCACGCGCCCAACACCCTGCCCTGCGATGACGGAGACGCGTGCAAGAGCCCGGACATCTGCGCGGGCGGCAAGTGCCTCTCTGGCCCCGGCGTGAGCTGCAAGGACGGCAATTCGTGCACCAGCGACACGTGCGATCCCAAGTTTGGCTGCAACTTCCCGGCCATTACGGGTAGCTGTGACGACGGCAACCTGTGCACCACCGTCGACGTCTGCCAGAACGGCGCTTGTACCGGCATCGTGGGCGACACCTGCGACGACGGCAACAGCTGCACCTCCGACTTCTGCCAATTGGGCAGCGGTTGCCAGCACATCGCCAAGGACGGCAACTTCTGCGAAGACGGCGACGCCTGCACCGTGGGCGATGTCTGCACCAAGGGCAAATGCGCTTCGGGCACCAAGGCTTCCTGCGACGACGGCCAGACCTGCACCGTGGACAGCTGTGACGGCAAGCTGGGCTGCAGCTACGCGCCGGCGTCCAACGGCAAGGGCAAGCCGCTCACCTTTGCCTCCAGCACTGGCGTGACGCTGGGCAGCGGAGGCCAAGCGGTGGCCACTTGGGTGTCGCCGCTTTGGACCAAGGATGTCGGCGGAACCTGGCTGTGGAGCGGCCCGATTGTGGCGGATGCGACGGTCACCACCAGCGCGACGTTCAACTATAGCTTTGATATTCCGGCGGGTTTCCAGACGGTGGTCGGCACGATCAGCCTGGCGGTGGACGGCGCGTGGGTGTGCAAGCTCGGCGGCAAGCTCGTGGGCGTAGAGACCGCGGAAGACACCTACACCAAGCCGGTGACGATCGCGCTGAACGGCAAGCTGCAGGCCGGCACCAATGTGCTGAGCTGCACCGTGACAAACCCGGGCAAGGCGGGAGCCAGCGCCACCAGCAACCCCGCGGGCATCAACTTCAAGCTGGACTTGTTCTGGTTTGAGCAAGGCGGCGCGACCCCGTGCAATGACGGCAATGCCTGCACGGACGGCGATTGGTGCCAGATCAGCGGCAGCAAGAGCTCTTGCCAAGCCGGCGCGGTGTCCGACTGCGACGACAGCAACGGCTGCACCAGCGATTTCTGCGACCCGACCCAGGGCTGCGGCCACAAAGCCAACGCCGCCAGCGAGTGCGACGACGGCAACCCCTGTACGGTCAGCGATGTGTGCCAGGCGGGCACGTGCAAGGGCGGCGCGTCGGCCAATTGCGGCGACAACAACCCGTGCACCGCAGACAAGTGCGACGCAAAAACCGGCTGCAGCAACCCCGCGGTGGATGGCGGCAGCTGCAGCGACGGCAATGCCTGCACCAGCAACGACATCTGCAAAGACGGCAAGTGCAGCGCGGCCAATGGCGCGACCTGCGACGACGGCAACCCGTGTACCACTGACCTGTGCTCACCGCTCCAGGGCTGCTACTACACCCTGGCCAACGGCGGCCCCTGCGACGACGGCAACCTGTGCACCGCGGACGACTTGTGCAGCGGCGGTTCGTGCTTGGGCAAGTTGCAGAACAGCTGCAGCGACGGCAACCCGTGCACCGCAGATTTGTGTGACGGCGCCAAGGGTTGTGTCAGCACAGCGGTGAATGCGGGCTCGTGCGACGACGCCAACCCGTGCACCTTGGGCGACGGCTGCAAGGGCGGCGTGTGCAGCGGCGGAACCGCCAAACCGTGCTTTGACTCGCAGCCTTGCACCTTGGACATGTGCGATCCCAAGAGCGGATCCTGTGTGTTCACGCCGGTGGCCGATGAAGACAAGTGCGAGGACGGCAATCCGTGCACCGTGTCCGACAAGTGCGCCAGCGGCAAGTGCAACGCTGGCCCGCTGCGCGAGTGCGGCGACGGCAACCCGTGCTCCGACGACGCCTGCGACCCAAGCACTGGCAGCTGTGTCAGCACGGTATTGCCCGGCAACTACGCTTGCGACGACGGCGACCCGTGCACCCTGCTAGACACTTGCGCCACCGGCAGCTGCGCCGGCAAGAACAAGGACTGCACGGACGGCGACAAGTGCACGGTGGATAGCTGCAACTCTGTGACCGGCAAGTGCTTCTGGAGCCCGGTCATCCCCTGCTCCCCGTAGCGCCAAGCGGCACATAGGAACAGGCGCGGCAGCCGTGTAGGATGGCGGCGGTGGGCCGCGTTGCCCTGGTTTGGATGGTTGGCATGACGGAGAGACGACAGGCCGTTCGCCGGCTTGGGACCGCGCTTCTGGTGGCGGTGCTTGGCTTGGGTCCCGCAGCTGTCCACCCGGCCCAAGCTGCGGATCTGCCAAGTGAAGCTGCGTATCGACGCGGGGCAAATGCCCAAGATGCAGAGGCCGCCGCGCGCAGTTGGCTGAGCAGCGGCAACCTGGGGCGGGCCATCAACTGGATCGAGCGGATGGTGCGTTCGCCCGGAGCAACCGAGGATCAGAAGCGCTGGGCAGAGCAGCAACGGCAGTCGCTCCAGAAAAGCTTGCATGATCAGGGATTTGCTCGGGTAGCGATCCGGGTGGCGCCGGCCACGGCGATGGTGGAGATCGACGGCCGAGAGCTGGCGCCGCGCACCGATAACCACATGATTTGGCTCAAGGAAGGCCCACACCAGCTCCGGGCGAGCGCCCAAGGGCACCTGCCAGTGGAGCGGGATTTGCCGCTCAGTCGCGGAGAATTGCGCAAAGTCGAGCTGAGTTTGCCTGCGGTGGTGCAACCCACCCTGAGCTTGCAGGTTGAACCGCCCGCGCAGCTCTGGGTCGACGGCTCGCTGCGAGGCGAAGGCCGGAGCCTGAACGTCAGCGTGACGGCCGGCAACCACAGCGTGGAATTGCGCGCGGCTAGATTTGTGAACTGGCAGAGAGTACTGAGTTTTTCTGACGGCGAGGTCAAGAGGCTGCAGGTCCAAATGCAGGCGATGGACACCGCCGAGGCGGGTCGTCGACCCGTGGCCTCAGACGTGAGTCGACCGGTCTTGGAGAGCGAAAAGAACAGCGATCCGCTGGGTTTGGCTAAGGATCGCCCGGCGCGCATCAGCCTGCCGGCCGGGTCAAAAGCCGGCGCGGGGATGGGTCTGCCGGCCAAGGGGGAACGGTCGAGCGTTGAAGTCGAGCCCAAGGGGCAGCCCGGCGAGTCGGGCCAAGCCGCGCCTATGGAAGACCCGGCCGATCCGGTCGAAGCGGTCCAAGCACCTGCCGCACCTGAAGAACCGTGGAGCGACGCCGCCAAAGGCTGGCTGATCGCAGGCCCCGGTTTGGCGCTGTTGGGCGGCGGAGCGGTGGTGGCGATGCTCGCGACGGCGGATGCCGAAAAGGTCAACCAGCGCCCCTATGGCGAAGCCGGCTATGACGCCGACTACGACGCGGCCGGCCAGCGCGCGCTCATCGGCTACGCAGCGGCCTCGGTCGGCGCCGGACTCAGCGCTTGGGGTGGCTGGCATCTCTTGGCAAAACGCGGGCTTGGTCCACAGGGACGCGGGGCGCTGATCGGTGGCACTGGCGTTGCGGTCCTGGCAGCGGGCGCCTGGCTATTCGCAGATGCCCAGCAGCTGGGCGACAGCACCGCCGGTCTGCTGGAGGGCCACCCGGAAATCAGCCGCCGCGAAGAGCTAAGTGTGCGCAACAAGCAGATTTCTTACGCTGTAGCTGGCGCAGGCGCTGCCCTGATCGGCTTAGGGGCGTGGCAATACTGGGGCGGGGAGGCGGCACCCGCGGCGGCAGCTCGCGCATGGCAGCTGACCCCTGTGGTAACCCCGCAACACACTGGAGCGGTGCTGGCCCTGGCCTGGTAGCGGTCGACCGAAGTCAAAGCGCCTGCCCCACATCGGCAGCCAGCGCAACGCCTAGGTCCCAGCCACCTGATTGAGTTCCTGCTCGACTTCCGTGAGGCGCTGCTGCACGGCGGTCAGGCGCGGCCCGCCGCCTCGCTGCCCTAAGTACGCGACATAAGAGCGCAAACCTGAGGCCAGCCGCACCAGATCGCCCATGTCGCGCAGCATGGTCAGGCCTTCTTCAAAGGCTTCCGTGCACTTGCGATCGATCGCCGTGGCGCGCGCGCTGTTGTCGGACAATGCCCTGGTCCCCAGCACACACGCCCGCACCACCAGGGCCCGGGCCACCGCCAGCCGCGCTCCGGACGAGCGAGCGACGTCGACGGCTTTCTCGCTGTCCAGGTCGGCGGTCTCCAGGGCGTTGCGTTCCAGCGACACGGACGCCTGCACTCGGTATAGCGCACTCAACAGCTCGGGATCATTCACTTCGCGCGCCAGCTCCACCAACTGGGCGGTGCCGGCCACGGCGTCTTGCCACTCGCCCAGGGCGATAAACGTTTCAGCGCGGAGCAGCATGACCTCCAGCCGGCGCCGGCGGTCGCCTACCTGCTGGGCGAGCTGAGCGGCCTGGTCCCACGCGACAAAGGCGAGGCGGTATTTGCCTTGGGCCGCATGAACTTCGCCAAGCACGGCGCGGGCTTCTGCGGCACCCCAGCGCTCCTGGATCTGGTCGCAGATCTGCACGGCTTCTGTCACCGCCTCCAGGGCGTCCGACGTGTGGCCGCGGCCCAAATGCACCCGCGCGATGTTGCAGAGGGACCGCGCCACCACCCGGCGATCCTGCGACCGGCGGCGCAGCGCCAGGGCCTTGAGGAAGTGCTGAAGCGCGGCCTTGTACGCGTCCGTATCACCCAACACCAGGTAAATCATGCCGATTTCATCGCTCACATCGGCGATCCAGCGGTGGGCGCCTGCGACTTTGAGGTGCTTCTCGGCCGAACCGAGGTACGACAGCGCCTGCTCATAGCGCCCCGACACCCGCGCGACCTGGGCGATGCGCAATTGCACGATGCCGCAGCGCTGATCGTCGTCCAGGCAGCGGGCCATGTGCATCGCGTCGAGCAGCACGCGCTCCGCCTCATCGTGTTGCGAGAGTCGCAGCAGGGCGCCGCCGTGGGCCACGCGCAGATCGCAGCCCAGCGCCGCATCGTCTGGCCCGGTGTTGCGCGCGCCGGCCTCATACAGCGCCATCGCCCTCTGCACTTGGCCCACCGTGCGCGCCGCATGGCCGGCTTCTAGGTACGCCAAAGCGGCGTGGTGGTGCCTCTGGCCGGCCTCGTAGAGTTCAGCGATGCGAATATTGTCGGCCACCGGGTCTTGGCGCGGCCGGCTGGACAGCCACTGCGCAGCCAGCCGACTGAAAAGACCGCGCTCTTCCTCGTCCATCGCTGAGACGACGGCGGCCGGGTCGGTCGGGTGGACAAAGGTAAACTCCAGCTCGCGGCTGAGCTTGGACTCCTCAACAAATACAATTACATCCACCGCTTGCAGCTGCAGCATCGTCGCTTTCAGACTGCCGCGATCGCGCTCCGTCAGGCTCTCACTGGGATCGCTGCGCGCGCCGCGAAGCACGGACAGCACCCCGCCAAACCAGCAAGACGGGCCAAAAACCGCCGCCGCGTCCACCACAAGCCGCAGCTCTGCGGGCAGGCGGGCAATGCGGTCGGGCAGATTGGCGCGATTGGAGCCATTGGCCGTCAAGCTGTTCTGCCAGGACGCCGACAGGCCGCGCTCCGTGCGGTGGTGCCAGCGCCACTCGCCGTCGCGCACGACAATTTCGCCGCCCGAGACCATGCCGGCCAACGCGTCCAACAGGTCTTCCGGCGAACCCTGGGCACGCGCTGCTAATTCCTCAGCGATCTCTTGGGGTGCCCCCTCAACCCTCCGCAGCAGCTTGCCGGCCAACGCAGTGAGCGAGGCGATGTCCAGGGGCCGCAGCGACACATCCTGCACCTCCAAATCGCTGGGCGGCGGACCGATCGACTCGACCAGCACGGCCAACGGTACCGCGCCGTGGCCTTGAAGCGCGGCGAGGGTGGCGTGCAGGCTCTCATCGCTGACGCAGGCCGCGTCGATCTGCAGAATCGTTGGCGTTACCCTGGCGCGCTGGCGCAGCAACGCCGCCACCCACTGGCAGGCTACCTGCAGCGGCGGCTGGGGCTCGACAGCTAGATCCTCGCGATCAGTGCGGGCCAGACCGAGCAGCCGCGCGGCCACGGAGTAGGTCTCTGCCGCTCTCTCGACGCCCAGCCACTCGCCAAAGAGCCGTTCTGCTTGCTGTTGCCCATCGGGCTGGCGCATCGCTGCGTCGCCGCCGAGCATTTCCAGCAACACCCGGCCGGCCAGAGAGAGCGGCGCGGAGCTGTCTTGCCCCGCCACTTGCAGCCAACTGACCCGACGCCCGCCGCTCGCGACAACCCGCTTGAGCTCCAAAAGCAAGCGGGTCTTGCCCAAACCCTGCGGACCGTGCAGCCACACCATACGCAACTGCTTGGAATTCAACGAGAGACGCAAGGCGTTATAGACGACTTCCGTCTCCGATCGCCGGCCGACAAACGGCACTTCGCTGCCAAACACGCTGGTCAGCGCCGGATGTGGGGCGGTGCGCGCCGGCGGGAGCTCCGATTCTGACGCCATGGAGATCTCCGCGCCTCCGGGCCAAGGCTCCGCGTAATTGGGCAGCGGCGCAGTGGCCCGGCTCACCGCGGCCCGGCTAGCTGCACCGACCGGTCCGCTTGGCCGCTGCGGCGGTAGTTCTGGCGGCAGTTCTGAAGGCTTGTCGGTCATGGCCCGCGCTGCCTGGCATGGCCCCAGGGCTGCGGCGATGATATACAGGAACTCCGCGAGCGTCGACCCGCCGCGGCGAGTCTGTAGGCCCCTTGCGGTCTTGGCACACCAGCCGGGCGAGTTGAACGGCGCCGCGCCCCAGCCCAATCCACCCGCCCAAGCGCCGCCGACCCCGCTGAACCGCGACCATCCCTGGAGAATTCTGCAAATGTCTGAAGGCCTGCGCCTGCACCGTATCCTCGACGCCCTGGCCCAGTTGGCGAGCACCGATCGCGGCGCTCAGCTGGCCACAAGGCTTGCTCCTGCCGCTGATCCCGCGGAGGCCGACCGCCGCCTGCAAGAGGTCGCCGAAGCCGAAATCCTCTTGCGCAACAACACAATCCCGGCGTTTCCCCCGCGGTTGATCTTGGATGCTCTGCTGGGTCCGGCGACGCTGGGAGCCATTCTCGACGGTGTCGACCTAGTGCATTTTGCCCGGCTGGCGCGGGTGAGCCGGCAATTGCGCCGGCAAGCTGGCGGGTGGGGTGAAGCGACCCCACTTCTGCGCGGCCACGCTCAACAGCTGCCGGATCTGGACCTGCTGGCCTCACTGCTGGGCGACGCGCTGGACGACGAAGGGCGCATTCTGGATACCGCCAGCGCGGAACTGGGCCAGCTGCGTCAAGAGGTGCTGACCCTTGCGGCGCGGCTCCGCCGGCGGATTGAGGCCCTGGTCAAAGAGACCGATGCCGCCGGCCTGCTCCAAGATGAGTACTTCACGCTGCGCGATGATCGCTACGTTCTGCCGGTGCGCGCCTCAGAAAAGCGCACGCTCGGCGGGATCATCCACGGCGCTTCGCAGACGGGCCACACGGTCTATGTCGAGCCGCAAGAGCTGGTCGAGGCCAATAATCTGCTGGCCTTGGCGATGGAGGCCGTGCGCCGCGAGGAGCGGCGAATTTTGGCGGAGCTGAGCGCGATGTGCGCCGAGCACGCTCCGGAACTGACTGCGGCGTCGGCGATTTTGGCGGCCCTGGACCTGCGGCTTGCGGCCGCGCGGCTGGCAGAGAAGCTCGCCGCCCATCGCCCGCAGATCAGCCGCGGCGATCGCCTGGATGCCCCCGCCCTGCGCCACCCGCTGCTGGTGCTGGACGGCGTGCGCGTGGTGCCCTGCCACCTGCAGTTGGAGCCGCCGGCGCGGTGGGTTGTCGTGTCGGGCCCCAATGGCGGCGGCAAAACCGTGGTGCTCAGCAGCTTGGGCCTGTTGGTGGAGATGAGCCGCCGCGGCCTGTTTGTCTGTGCCAGCGCCGACACCGTGGTGCCGTGGTTTGACGACGTCGAAGTGGTGATGGGCGACGCCCAGGACATCGAGCGCGGCCTGTCTACCTTTGAAGGTCACTTGCGCTTGGTGGCCCGGGCCTTGAGCGCTGCGGCCAAGCTGGATCGCCGCACGCTGCTGTTGCTGGACGAGCTAGCGACGGGCACCGAACCCATTGCCGCCGCCGCCTTGGCTACTGCGGTCTTAGAGCACGCAGCTTCCGTCGGCCCCACGGCTTGGGGCGCGGTCAGCACGCACTTTGAAGCGCTCAAGCTGCTGCCGTTGCGCGATCCGCGGTTCTCAAACGCCGCCCTGGAGCTCGACCCGCACACCCTGACCCCGACCTACCGCCTGACCCTGGGGCAAATCGGCACGTCCAACCCCCTGGCCTTGGCTGCGCGGATTGGCCTGCCCCAGGCGTTGCTGGACCGCGCCGGCCATCTGTTGGGCACGGGCGGCAGCCAAGTCGCCGAAATGCTCGACAGCCTGCGGCAACAGCGCCAGGCCCTTGAAAAAGCCACCGCGGGCGTGGAGCACGAAAAGAACCAGCTGGTCCATAGCCGCACCCTGCTAGAAGACCAGCGGCGCAATGAGCAAAAGGCCGCAGACCGGCGGATCGAGCGCGCCACCGCAGAGGCGATGGAAGAGCTGCGGCAGATCGGCCTTGAAGTCAGTCAGATGAAAGAGCAATTGCAGCAAGCCGACCGCAAGAAGCTAGAGGAGGCGGCCAAGGTCGTGTCCGCGCGGCAGGTTCAGGTGGAGACCATCCAGCGCGGCGCCCAAGAGCGCTTGCAGGGCAAACCGCAGCGGCAAACCCTGAGCAGCGACGCGCTTGTGCCCGGGACCAACGCTTTTCACCGCGGCCTGGACCGCGTGGTCAGGATCATCGAGCGCAAAGGCGAGCGGGTGAAGGTCAACGCCGGCGCGCTGGAAATGTGGTGTCCCCTGGGCGATCTGCAGTCGACTAGCCCGGCCGAGGCCAAAGCGGTCGAGCCCCATCGCAAGCCGGAGAGGCGCGACACTGTCCAGGCTCGCCAGCAGGCCGATGCCACCCAAGGGCCCCAATCGCTTGAAGAAGGTGGGCTAGCCCTG